>JASHSP010000042.1 GCA_030038655.1 Thermoplasmata archaeon
TCGAGTTCTTCTACGATCGTTCCCCCTGGTGGAAGGCGAACCGAGTCGGTGAGTATCCTGTGGGACGGCTCGATGCGCTCGATAGCCTCCCGTTGGGCTGACCGGGACCGAGTTACCACGCCGCGTCGCGGACCGCCGGGGTCGAAGCTCCGGGGGAGCCCCTTCGGCTCGGGCCGTGTCGGGTCGAGTTCCACTGCTGGCGGCGACTCTCGGATGGATGAACCTTCGGCGCGGACCGGTGAGGCACGCACCGGTCGGACGTGGGGGCGCACGAGCCATAGAGGAGCGCTGGGGGCATCGGCAACTCGTCAACGTGCCGTGCTGGCTTCGCACCGGCGGGCCTCATATCGCCGCGCGGCCCTTGGCGGATCGGACCGACCCGTGACAACCCTCGGGAGACTGCGGGCTCTGATCGCCAGCGTTCCTCGAGGAAGGGTGATCACATACGGCCAGGTCGCAGCCGCCGGTGGCCACCCGGGCGCGGCGCGTCTGACGGTACGGGCTTTGAACACGGGAGGGGCGCTGCCATGGCACCGCGTGGTCGCGGCCGGCGGCCGGATCGCGCTGTCGGGAGTTCTCGGTCAGGAACAACGGCTCCGGCTTAGCTTGGAGGGTGTTACGTTTCGTGGGGCCCGGGTCCGGATGGAAATCCACAACTGGACTCCGAAGTCCGCTCGCGCGGCTCGAACGGGCGATGGCCGTTCTGGTCCCGCTCGTGGCAGGCCGGACTCGGAATTGTCGCGCTAACAGTCGGCCCTCGAACTCATCGCGATGGCGCGAAGACCGATCGAGACCCCGGTTCGACTGAAGGTCGCCGATTCACCTCCGACCGATTGAGGTGCGTGCTTCGAGGCCGACAAACCTTAGCTCTCGGCGAAGGAGTCGGGGGCTGGAGTCGGGTGTCGGACGCGCGTATTCGGTTGTGGGTGAAATCCGGCCGTCGGGTCGATTCCCTGGCATGGGATCCGTGGCGGTCCTGCTGGGTCGTGTCCTGTCGTGCCCAAGCCTCCGCGGGCGAAGCGAATCGGGCCGTAAAGGGCTTGATCGCCGCTTGGCTTGGACTGCCCGTCTCCTCGGTGCGCTGGGATCGGGCGGGAACGTCTCGAGCGAAGGTGCTCGCGGTGGACGGAATCACGGACTTGCAGGCCGACGATCGGTTGCGCTCCCGTCTCGCGTCCGACGAGAATTGAGTTCAGGCCATCCCGCCCGGCACGAAGTACTCGCCCGGCGGCGGCGTCCGGAATCGGCTCAAGCCCTTCGAGGCTTTTCGAGTATCACTTCGAAATAGTGCCACCGCTTGGGGCCCTCGAACGAGCGACCCTCCTCCTCTATCTCTCGGAAGAGCTCGACGTGGTAGCCCCTGGCGAGCGCTCGTACCTCCCGGGCCGAGTGGAAGGTCAAGGGTCGCTTCCCGCACCACTCGTCGCGGTCGCCGAACAGCTGACCGGCGAAGTGACCCCCGGGGACGAGCCCGCGCCGGATGCACTTCCAAAGAGCGCCGAACTGGTCGGGAAGGCAGAAGGGGAGGGAGAAGCTCGCGTAGATCAGATCCGCCCGGGGAAACGACAACCCCTCCATGGGGGCGGACAGCAGCGTGAGTCGACCCCGGTGACGGACCGGGACGCGGCGGGCCAGGAGTTTCAGGGCGGATGGCTGCTGGTCGATCGACAGAACCTGCCATCCTTGGCGAAGCAACTCCAGCGTGTCGTTACCGGCTCCGCAGCCCAGGTCGACGGCGCGCCTCTCGCGACGACTCTTCGGTTCCCAATTGACGTGGTCCAGCGCGCGAAGCAGCAGCTCTCGCGGCGGTCGACCCGCCGTCCAGCGGTAGTACCCCGTCCAGTTGGCCGTGAGGGTGGGCCGACTGTCGGTCGACAAGGCAGTGCCTGCACAATCCCACGGTAAATCAGACTGATGGTCTCGACGTGGCGCCGGTGGCGCTCGCGCGGGCCGCAGGAGACCCGGCAGCTCCTCGCCGGGTGGTGCCGGGCGGTCGGCGGACCCACATGAGGTGCGACGGCGTCGCTCTCTTGCGTCTAGGGCCGGGCGCCGGGCGGCTGGCTCATCGAGAACAGGTTCCCGTCCGGGTCCTTGAACGTAGCGACCGTCCCCCACGGATGATCCGTGGGGGACGAGACGAACTCAACGCCGCGCACGCTGAGCTCCTGGTGAACTTTCCGGCAGTCGGCGACTCGCAGGAGTATGGGAGGAGCCTTACCGGGAGACCAGTTCTTCGACAACTCCTTCTGCGATGGATCGGCTGGGGAGCCGACCTCCCAAAGGGCAATCTCGAGGTCCTGCCCCTTCAGACCGACCGAGACCCAGCGGGACGCTCCGGGAGGGTGGACGTCGGTCCTCTTCTCAAAGCCCGCTCTTTCGGTGAAGAATGCGAGCGAGCGGGCCTGGTCGGTGACCGCCAGCGTCAGCACCGTTATCTTTCCGTCCAGCGACATGCTCCTCTCGATGCCGTTCGCAGGACCGGGAAGGCCGAGTTGCGCTGACTACTTATTGGCTCGGAGTCGGAGAAGCAGGCGGGCGGGACCCCTCGAAAATCCTGAGGTGCGGCGCCGCGAGGTTGTCGTCCTCACGCTCGGCGGTGAGGTGCGACGGAGGCTTCGACGCCCACCCGCTGGAGGCTGCCCGAGGGGCCGCCGCAGGGGTCGCTCCTACAGCTGCCCCGCGACGAACTTAGAGTGGCCCCATCCCTGATTCTGCGCTAGTAAAGACGGCCGGCTTTCGCGAGAGTCCTGCCGTCGAGCGTAATCGTACCCCGGCCGAGCATCGCGAACGACGAGAACGGGATCCGAGATTTGCCCCCGGCGATCGCGTTGCCTCCGATGCCGACGAGGATCGCTCCCTCCTCGCAATCCTCGCACGGAGGGAGTTCCCGGGCCATCGGATTCAGCCCGATGGTCAGGTAGCCGATCCGATCGCGTCCCTTGGGCGCGGCTCGGAACGCCTTTTCGAAGGTGGCACGACCAACCCCCGTGGAACGACCGGTGAGACGCCCGGCGCGGAAGCTCCAGCGGCTCTGGGCGAACATCTCGTATCGACCCATGTCGTAGACCGCCCGGTTGCTCACCAGAACGCCGGAGGCATCGCAGCCATCGAGCGCCGCAAACACCTGTCCGGAAGGGTTGCCCTCGAGCATCCCCCGGGGTTGCACCTTGGTGGCGCCTCTCGGAATCCCGGAGGCGACGATCGGGCGGCTTCCTCGGAGAGTAATGCGTAGGTCGGTTCCGTTGGGGTGCCGAACCCGCAATTCGGAGCCGTGAGCGAGCCGATCCGCGAGGCGATTCCCCTTGACCTGCATCTGGTGCGCGTCGACCGCTCCGGCCGTAACGAGCCGAGCGCGCCATTCCGGACCACGCAATCCGAACAGCCTGGCCGTTTCATCGCTCGCGAGGCCGAGGGACATCCGATAACCTCGAAGTCGGCCCTCCCGCGCGGAAGCGTACCACTCTTCGTTGTATCCGGTGAACTTGGAGGCGAAGATCCCCAGATCGAGCGCCCGGCGCATCTCGGCCGGCCCCCAGAAGTAGATGTAGGCGGACGCCTCCTGCACCGCGGCGCGTTCCGACCGAGAAAGTCGTTGGAACGGCCCCGTCGTCCTTGCCTTGACGGCATCCCACCAGGCGGGCTCGTCCTCGAAAAGCACCGTCGGTTGGGCTCCGAGGCGGCGTGCTTCTTCCACGAAAACGCGCGTGTACTCGAGCGTGTGATTCCAGGATTCGATGAGGACGGAATCCCCCTTCTGGACGCGAAGGTTTCTGGCCAGGAGCGCGCGGGCGAGCGAGGCCGGGGAGCCGTTCACACCCCCCCGAGGCGAATCGGGTATTTACGGGGACTTTCGAGCGACGGACGGACCCGGCGGCGCACGCTCGCCGTTCGAGACGGCGTGCGTCGGTCCGCGAACATCGGGGCATCGCAGGGCCAGTCCACGCCCGTCCGCTGAGGTCGTCGTCCAACGTCCATCCGGCGGGATTGCCCGACGCCTGGATCGTCGAGTCCCTAAGCGGTTTCGCGGGCAGGTCCTGCGCGGGCGCGTCCCATTCCCCCGGGCCTCGTAGCTTTCCACCGCCACCGAAGCGCTTAATCCTCCGGTCTCGGCTCCGCCGACGTGGTCGCGTCCCGCCGGCTCGCCGCCATCATGTTCACCGACCTGGTGGGATTCACCCGGCTCGGCCAGGAGGACGAGAATGCCGCGCTCCTCCTCCGACGGGAGCACCAAGCGCTGCTGCGCCCGATCTTCGCCGCCTTCGGTGGGCGCGAGGTGAAGACACTCGGCGACGGATTCCTGGTGGAGTTCGCGAGCGCGGTCGAGTCGGTCCGATGCGCTGTTGAGATCCAGCGGGCCATCGCCGCGCGAAACTCCGCACGCGGCCCGGAGGACCCGCTGTTGCTGCGCATCGGCCTCCACGCCGGGGACGTCGTCGAGGAGGACGGTGATGTCGTGGGCGACGCGGTGAACGTGGCTTCCCGGATCGAGCCGCTGGCAGATCCGGGAGGCGTGTGTCTCTCCGCGACCGTCTACCAGCAGGTGAGGAACAAGCTTCCGATGGTCTTCGAGCACGTCGGGGCGCGAATCCTGAAGAACGTCCGGGAACCGGTCGAGATCTACCGGGTCGCGCTCGAAGGGCGGAGACCGACCCCTCCCCCGGCGGTGGACCATGCCCCGGAGCCCGTTCGCCTGGCGGTCTTGCCGCTGGCGAACCTGAGCACCGACCCCGACGACGTGTACTTCGCGGACGGACTGACCGACGAGCTGATCACGAGGACGTCACAGGTGCCCCAGGTCCGGGTGATTGCCCGCACCTCCGTCCAACGCTACAAGGGCTCTCCGAAGTCGATCCGGGAGGTGGGGGAAGAGCTCGGGGTCGGTGTCGCGCTCGAAGGGAGCGTGCGCAAATCGGGCCGTCAGGTTCGGATCTCGGTGCAGCTGATCGACGTCCGTTCGGAAGCGCATGTGTGGTCGATGCGGTACGACCGGCCCCTCGACGACATCTTCGCGATTCAGGACGACATCGCCGGGCACATCGCGGGGTCCGTCGCGGCCCACCTGACCGGCCAGGCCCCGACAGGGGCACTGCCGCCCGTGCCCGGTGGCTCGGAGACATCCGACATGGAAGCGTACTCGCTGTTCCTTCACGGCCGCCAGCTCTTCGGGGAGAAGGGCTCGATCGAGGCGATTCGAACCGCTCTCTCCCTCTTCGAAGCCGCCGCCGTACGGGATCCCGGGTTCGCCCGCGCGCACGTCCTGATCGCCGAGACGCTACTTTGGCTCGCGACGGAGGGCGCCGTCGCGTTCCAAGAGGCCGAGGCGCGGGCGGAAGACGAACTTCGGCGGGCTCTCCGGCTGAACGACCGGATCGCGGAGGCCCATTCGGTCCAGGCGGCCCTCTACCTGGGATCGGACCGGTTTGACGAGTGTGAGAGGGAGGCCCGTCGAGCGATGGAACTGAACCCAAGCCTCGCGGACCCGTACCGGTGGCTCGCGCAGCTCGAGGCGGGAACCGGTCGCATCCACGAGGCGGTCGGCCTTCTCGAGGCCGCACGACTTCTGAACCCCGACGACGTCAACGTCCTGTCGTTCCTGGGGCGCGCCCTGGCATACGCCGGCCGGGAGGCCGACGCGGTCGCCTTCTGGGAGGCGTCGAAGTCGCGCATTCGCTATCGGACGAATGCGCACATGAGCGAGTTCTACCTCGGGAAGGGTGACCTCGCAAGGGCGGAGACGTCGGTCCAGGAGCTGGAGCGCGTTCGCCCCAACAGCCCCTGGACGTACGTCTACCGCGGGGAACTCGAGGTGCGCAAGGGGAACCCGCAGATGGCCCGCCGCCTCATCGAGCAGCTCCGAGAGCGGCAGAAGCGCGGGGAGATGGTGGTGTTCTTCATCGGCTTTCTGGAGTACGCTCTGGGCGAGATGGACGAATTCGTCGAGTCCATGGAAGAGGCCCTTCGGTGCCGGGTGTTGCCCCTCCTGGAGCTGCTCTACTCGCCCCTCTACGCGGCCGCGCGGGCGGATCCCCGCATCCAGGACATCCTTCGCCGCCAGCGAGAAACCCAGAGTCGGCGGGCACCGGGCGGACCGGGATAGGCCGGCCCAGGTTCCACCAATACGGGCCACTCGGACCGGTGGGTGTGAACGCTGTCCGGCGGCGGCAGCCCGTCGCGGTGAGATTGTCTACGCCGCGGGGGTTTGGAGCGGCGAGCCGCGGGGCCCCACGCGCGACACCCCCGGCGCTTTCGGACCCGGCCGGAAAGGTTTGAAGTGAGGACTCCTCCCAGTCATTCTCGACGCTCGTGGCCCTCGGTTCGAGCGAACCGTCTGAAACTGACGCGTCGCTCTCGAGCGAGTGAGCCGCTTGGGAGAGGCGGCTCCCGCCCTGGCCGTGCCGTGCGAGGTAGGCCCGGGAAGAAGCCTGACGTTGCTGTGGTCCCATCGGTCCTGGCATGCTAAGGATGCTGGGGGCGTGGAACCTCCCGCCGAAGGCCCAGATTCTGCTTCTTCTCGCGATCGGCTTGATCGTCCTGGGTCTTCTGGTCAGTGTCGTGGCGAGGGCAGTGCCCTCGAACCCATTCTTGGTACTCGGTGCTTTGTTCGCGGCCGCCGGTGCCGCATGCGGCATTGCCGTCGCCGTAGTGATCAGTAAGGCGAGCGGACCCTAACGGTTACAAAGCCCCGCCGGTCTCGGCTTGGCACCCCGGGGGGGTTGAGGCGGGCCCAGGGTTCTACCACCCAAGAACATCTAATCCGCCCCAACGACCTCGCCCAGTAGGCACGTGAGGGATACCGTTTCGCCTCGAATTTTCCGCATTCTTATTCCCGCAACCGACTTGGACAGATCCCGACAGTTCTTCGAGACCCTGCTATCGAGTAAGGGAAGAGCGGTGGGAGGGGGTCGGGTCTACTTCGATTGCGGGACAGTGATTCTTGCGTTGCTCGATACCTCCGGGGCAGGGGAGGCTGCGGGTGCGTGCCTACCCGAGCCCCTCTACTTTGCGACCGACGACCTCGAGGCCGTCTATCGACGGGCGTCGCGGCTGGGCTGTCTGTCGTCCGACCTGATACACAACGATCCTTCGAACCCGGCGGGTAGGATCGTAACCCGCCCGTGGGGAGAGCGCTCGTTCTATGCCACCGATCCCTCGGGAAACCCGCTGTGCTTCGTCGATTCCGCGACCCTCTTCACAGGCATTGCGCGACGGGCAGCCGGGGTCCCACCCAATCGAACGGGTAGGCGCCGCGGATCCGGAGTACGACGGCCTCTCCTGCGACGACCTGCTTCAGGACGAGCTTCGCGATAGACCCGTGGTGCGCTCCGGGTCCGAGCCCAGAAAAGACAGTTTCCCCGGACCGTGGCCCAAAACACGGGGGTGGGAGAGTCGGGCGCCCTCCACAGATGGGAGGGAAGCCTTGCGCACCTGCGCAGAGCCCCCGGGCCGACCGGTCTAACCGAGCACGCGATCGAGCTTCCCGCACCTCCGTCTCGAGCCTTTCGTAAACTCGATTTGACCGACCGTTTTACTGGGCTGTACTCCGATGCTTTGAGTCGGATTGCCATGGCGGCCGTGCGACAGATTGTCAACTTCGTCGTCCTATTGTTCTTCATCATTGCCGGCGCTGTGACCGAAGTCTTCGTCAGCATCATCCTTGGCGCTTTGGTTTGCGTGATCCCGCTTGTCGTGTTCGCGATGTTCTCTCCGACGACGAGCTCGTCCCCGATCGCACGTTCGCTACGACACAGCCCGCTCCTCTTGCTCATCGTGATCGTTTGCGGATCCGGATTCATGGTCATGATCGGTGGGTCCGCCGCCTTGGATCTGGGGGCGATACTTGTGGGCCTCTTCTTCTTCATCGTAGGGCTAGCGGTGCTAATCCCGAGACTCCGGTGGATTCAGTCGGGAGCCGGGATGGGTCCGGTGCGAGATCCGACCTCCGTTTTCCTGCCGCGGCCGACGCCGATGGTCCCGCCGGCGGTCTACGGGCAGCCCGCACCCATCCCGCCTTCCTCCACAGATCCACCCGCTCCTCCGGCCGTCCCTCCTCCGGCGCAGTTTGCTCCCGCCCCGCAGCCTTCGAGGGCAGTCCCTTCGGCCGCCTCGGCCGAGCGATACTGCCCCGCCTGCGGTACGGGAAACGCAAGGGTTTCCAGCTTCTGCCAGAAGTGCGGCAGTGCGTTGCCCCCCGCAATGTAGTCCTCGGTCGAGCCGATTGCCTTCCGCGCCCGCGAGTTCGAACTCGCCACAGACCGGGCTCAGGGCTCTGCAAAGTGGTCAACGTATTCCTCTAGACGCTCGAGGGACAGGGAGAGATCGGGTCGTCGGCCCCCGGTCTCTGGCGACGGTAGGGTCTCGTGGCCTGAGCCGCGAGACCCCTCTCGTACGGCAGGGCCAAGAGTAGAGGGGGCGCAAGCTCCGAAGCGTCCAAGTATCGGCAGGCGCTGGCTCTGGGGAAGGGACCAGACGTTGAGCACGTACCCTGCAGCTCCGCAGATTGCTGGCCCCGCTCCGAACTCTTCGAGATCAATCGCACCATCATCTGGCGCTTTCAGCTCGGGTCGATTCGTTTCCGCCACTCTTGCGCTGGTCGCCGGGGTTCTCGGAGGAGTATCCACCGCTGTGGCCTGGTGGTCCGATTCCTTCCCCTCGAGCATCGTCTACTTTCTCCCGGGGGGTTCACTGACCGGCTCGGGTAGCAGCGGTACCGCCACCGCTACGTATGCGTCAGTGGGGTTTGGCCCGGTCGGTGCGCTCTACGAATCAGTACTCGCGATGGCTCTCGCCGTCACGGTCCTCACGCTCATCGGAGGATCCGTCGGAGTCGTCGCCGCGTGGGGTAAGATCCGGAATCCCAGGGGGAAGGGAATGTTGCGCGGCCTGATCATCTCGGGTCTGGTGGTCGCCCTTGCCTCGCTCATCATCGTGCCGCCACTCCAACCGTACACCTTGTCCCAGTCCTCCGGTGGGTGTTCGGGGTATGGGTCCGAGTCACCCTGCAACTCGTTCTGGGGGGCGGGTGCCACGGGCGGTGTCAGTTCCTCGTGGGGTGCGAATCTGGGGTTCTATCTCATGGCCGCCGCCGCGATTCTCCTCGTCGTTTCCCTCCTGTTCTGGATCCGCGCCTGGTCCTCACCGTGGGGAAGTTCGCCCGAAGGATCGGTCGGGATTGCGGCCCAACCGCTCGCCCCCGGGGGGAGTACGCCAGAGTCAGCGGTGCCGGGGCCCGACCCGATCGAACGGCTGCTGCAGCTCAAGCAGCTCTTGGACTCCGGGCGTATCACAGAAGCGGAGTTTCAGCAGGCCAAATCGGGGCTGTTTACCAAATCTCCCACCGCGCAGCCGCAGCTCGGGAGCGGTCCACCAACGGGTGTTGAGGAGTCCTTAGCCCGATTAAGGGCCATGCGTGACTCGGGCCAGCTGAGCGAGGCAGAATACGCCGAGCTCCGCGCCCGGGTCCTCGCGCGGCTATGATCCGGGCGGAGTAGCACCTCGTCTCCGGCCTTCCGGGCTGGGTTCGGTGAGAATCGAACGCCACGGGTCCCTGCGACCCGCGCCCGACCGAGTTTGAACGGGAACCGACGACGGCTCCAACGAGAGACGAGTCGATCGGCGTTACTCTGAGATTGGGGACGGGCTGTGGGAGTGGTGGGAGACAAGGCCGCGAGAAAAACTCCGCAGCAGGGTCACCGTTCGGGTCCCGGCCAAGACCTACCGCGAGGCGGAGCCCGAGGAGATGGGTGTGCTCCCCCCTTGCTGTAGGTGGAAACGGGGGGCTAGCCCGGTCCTCGACGGTTGTGGACCCTCAACGACCGCAATATAATATTTATATTTAATAGGAACATTACTGGTACGATGCGAGTCGAAGCGGGCTTGTTCCGAGAAACGGGAGAGCGCCCGCTCCCTCGGGAAATGCTCTCCAGGTGGCCGCGAGTACGGGGGCGTCCCAGGAAGGAGTATCGGCCTCGAATACGGTCGGCGGGAGACGTCGACCGGCTTCGGCGCCACCATGTTCCCGCCCTGCTGATCACTCCTGAGTGGGTTACGAGCTCGGGCTACCCCGTACATTTCCGCCCGTGGCTGGCGCTGCCCGAACAACTATCGATCAAGGTCTCGTCGGATTTCCGAGTCCTTCCCGTGAAGGATGCCGAGGCTCTCCGGGATCCCGGAGTCGAGGAGCTCGTGGCCCTGCTGCTTCGATTCGATCCTTTGGCAGCGCGAGTGGTCGCCTCCCGAAACCGGACGAAGCTCAACCCGAACGAGCTTTACCGACGGATCCGGAACGAAGGTCTCGATCGGGCTGCGACCAAGGTCCGGCTCCAGGACTTCGCCCGGTCGCTCCCGGTCGTCGGGGCGTCGTTACCGCGTGAGGAGCTTCTCTGGGTCGAACGAAACAATCCGCCTGTCGCGGAGATGCCGTGACCGAACCGGGAGTCGCGGCAGCCCGCGACATCCTTCGGCGGCGGGGTATCCTTTTCGTCGTGATCGGGGGCCAGGCGGTCGCACGGGAGGCGGCGACCAGCACGCGCGATGTCGACGTGATGGTGGCGACCGACTCGTTCGGCAGGACGGTCGCACTCCTCCGAGAGGAGAAGGACCTCGCATTCGACTGGGAGACCGAACAACTTGCCCGTTTCCGGATACTTCCCCTCGGAGGCGTTCCGTTCGATGTGATCAACGCTGCCACCTTTTCCGGGGCGAGGCCCGGTGACGAATTCTTCCACTTTCTCGCTCGAGAGAGCTCGACGGGAGAGGACGGGATCGCGTACGCATCCCCCGAGGCGGTGTGGTATACGCGACTGATGACCAAGCGTTGGAGGGCGTACGCCGAGAAGATCGTCACGAACGTGATCGATGGCGTCGCCCCCCACCGGCTGACTGGGGTCGAAGAGATCGCGCGACTCTTCGGAACCGAGGCTACGATCCGGACGCGTCTCGCCTACGTGAGAGAGGAGCTGGCGAGACCGGACGTCGGGCCGCTCCTCCGCCGCCCGTAGGTGACTAGCGCCGGTGCCCTCGGCCTCGGCAATTGTCGGACGCAACACCGTTCGGGTCATAGCGGAGGACGGCGATTGACGACGAAAGCCGCCCGGCGCAGCGCCCACGGGACCAAGGATTATGAACAGCTCCGCGGAGAAAACTACGGTGAGTGCCATGCCGACGCTGTTCGTCCGATGCGCCTCGTGCCGGTCGGGATTCCCGACCCCCATCGCCGTGCCGTCCGCAGTCGAGGAAGGGATGTTGGTGAGCGGACTAACCCTCACCTGCCCCCGCTGTGGAACTGAGCACAACTACTACACGAAGGACTTCAGGGTTCCGGAGACTGTCGCAGGAAGCGGGGATCCTCCTCCGAGCATGCCCCTCCAGGATGCAGCCCCCAGCGAATCTCCTCCGCTGGAGCAGAACCCGGCCCTCGCGGCCGGACTCCGCCAAGGGGTGCGGTCCACGGGACTGTCGTGCCAGTCCGCAGCGCCGAACCCGCTTCCCCGCAAGAGACGAACGGCTCGCTCGTGACGGGAGTTCACGGGGTGCGAGCGCACGGGGCCGGAACGCGGTCTGGCCATGGAGGGGGTACCTCCGGGGCCGAGCGCCGCGCGCGTCGCCCCTCTCTCAAGGGTCGACCAGGGCTCGCTCGGTTCGGCCCGGTTCCGGTGGCTCAACCGGATTCGGTCAGTTCCGTCCGCTCACTCCCCCGGTTCCGAGGGGTTGGAAGCACGCAGACGGTGCGTTCATCGCAGTCCTCTCACCCTACTCCCGTTCTCTCCCGGTTTTGTTGCTCCTCGGCTCTCTTGTCGTAGGGGTAGGTGACCTCGAGCTCGCTGGCCCGGTCCAATGTCGCGATCTGGTCCTTGCCGAGCGACCAGTCCGCCGAGCCCAGGTTCTCCGATAGTTGATCGAGATTTCGTGCCCCGATGATCGGTGCGGTGACCCCCGGTCGCTGCAACAGCCAGTTCAGCGCGACCTGGGACATCGGCTTGCCCGCCTCCTGAGCGACTTGCTCGACGGCCCGAACGATGCGGCTCGTACGGTCGTTATCAAACCGGCCCGAGTAGAATTCGATATCCTCGGCATCGGCGATCCGGGTGCCGGCCGGAGGGTTGCGAATCCCGTTCTTGTACTTCCCCGAGAGAACCCCGCCGGCCATAGGACTCCAGGGAAGCACCGCGATATCCTCCGCCCTGCACATCGGGAGGAGCTCGAACTCGGTCGCCCGCGCGTACAGGCTGTACTGGGGCTGAAGGCTCACGGGCTCGTGCCAGCCGCGCGATCGGCAGAGTTGGAGCGCCTTCTCAAACTGCCAGGCCCGGTAGTTGCTCACGCCCACGTAGCGGATCGATCCGTCTTCAACCAGGGTGTTGAGCGCCCCGAAGGTCTCGCCCAGCGGTGTGAGCGGGTCCCAGGCGTGGACCTGCAGCAGGTCGATGTAGTCGGTCTGCAAGCGATGAAGGCTGTCGGCAACGGCGTGGAAGAGGTGCTTTCGGGAAAGACCCACGCTGTTCGCCCCTTCGCCGGTCCGGAACCGGGCCTTTGTGGCTAGGACGATGTTCTGCCGGTCGTGGTGGATAAGCCACCTGCCGATGATCTCTTCGGAGGCACCGGACGAGTAGACGTTCGACGTATCCAGAAAGTTGCCCCCTACCCCGGTGAATCGGTCAATCATGCGGTGAGCGGTCTCCTCGTTGGTCTGCCAGGCGAACGTCATCGTTCCGAGGCAGAGCTCGCTGACCAGCGTTCCGGTCCGTCCCAGCTTCCTCAGCTTCATGAGTACCCGAACGTTCGGCGAATATTGACGCTTCTCGCCGCCCATTCGGCGGCATTCCGAACGATTCGCTCCGCGGAGGATGGCCGCGGGCAGGGTGAGAGCGGGCGACTTCGGTCAGGTCGACTGTCCAAGAGTTCGTCGTCGAAGCATCCAAGGACGGGTGAGTCCGCCGGACTTTCGGCACACCGGGCCGTCACGAAGAGCGCGGAAGGGCCAGGCCCACGGATTCCAGGAGCGACCTGAGACGGGGATCTTTTCGAACTTCGGCGAAGAGAGGCGAGTACATCAGTTGGGGCGCGGGGAGTCTGTGGTCCTTCGCTGCGGCCGACATGTGCTCGAAGAATCTGTCCGCCTCCCCGAGCGCCAGATAGACGAAGCCTGCTCGAGTCGCCCCCACCCCGCCGGATTGTTGGGGGGAATCCAACTTTGCGATCATCCGCATCGCCGCGGACCGGTCACCCTTGAGGGCGGCGAGGTACCCCAGATACAGGTAGGTGTCGAGATCGGTAGGGCTAAGCCTCTCAACCTCGCTCACCATCTCGCCGGCCTTCTGCAAGTCCCCCTTCGCGAAGTAGTAATCGGCCATCCGGCGGTACGTGTTGGAGGGATCCAAGTGGAGCGTCCGCTTCCAATGCTCCAGGGCTTCCGCATCCCTCCCCGCGTAAAAGTACGCGGCCCCGAGAATCCGGATCGTGCGGGGGGAAAGGGGGTCCAGCTGGTAGGCCATCTCGCTCTGACGGACCAATTCTCCCAAGTTCCCCTTCAAGGACTCGATACTCCCCAGCACGATGTGTACGTCCGCGAGGTTGGGGTTCAGTTCCAGCGCCTCCCTCGCCTCCTTCTCTTGCATCTCGAGTGGGTCGTCCGCCATGGCGGACAGCTCGGCAAGCACGGCATGCGCTTCGGCGAGGTCGGGAGCCAGGGTGCGGGCCCTCTCTGCGGCGGCCCGACCGTGTTCGATGGCTTCCGGCCAAGGTATCAAGCCTCGGAATCCCAGATTCCGATAGCAGATCGCTAGGCCGGCGAGCGCCCGGGAAAAGGAAGGGTCCTTCGCAACGGCGTGCTCGAAGAGTCTCAGCGATTGCCGTAGCGCCTGCTCTTCTCGGCGCCAGAGGAGCGCGCTCCCCTGAAGGAAGTACAGGTAGGCCTCGGTGTCCTCGGTCCCTCTCGGACGTGCGACCGGAGCGGCCGCCGCCAGCAGTTCGCTCGGAAGCGACTCGGTGACCTTGGCCGCGATCGCGCTCTGGACCGCAAAAATGTCGTCCAAGGTGTCATCGTAGGTCGATGCCGACAGATGCGCCTCGGAAGCGACGTCGATCACTTGGACCGTGACCCGGATCCGGTTCCCGACCTTCCGGACGCTCCCCTCGACGGCCGTCCCGACCCCGAGCTCTCGACCGATTTCGGAGACGTGCTTCTTGCCCCCCTTGTAGGCCATTACGGAGGTCCGCGCGATGACTTGGAGCCCCTTCACTAGCGAGAGGCTCCCGATCAATTCCTCGGTGAGTCCGTCGGAGAAGTATTCGTCATTCGGGTCCGGACTCATGCTCACGAACGGGAGGACGGCGACACGGTTCCTATCCAGGGGGATCGAAGCGCGGCCGGTGGAAGGGAGTTCCCGCGGGGTCCGAGTCAGCAGGAGCCGGTAGACATCGACCGGGAACAGCACGCCCTTGAGTGCTCTCGGTTCCAGCTTCTCCAGTCGGTTTCTGATCTTGTTCCGGACAAGGCCGAACACCGGCTCGGAGATGCAGATTCCTCCCGGATCCGCGAGCGGTTCGATCCGGGACGCGACGTTGACGGAGTCTCCAAAGACGTCTCCGGCCCGCTCCTCGATGTCCCCGAGGTGGACACCGATTCGGATCCGGATGGGCTCGCTCTCCGGTTGCGAGTTGCGGGCGAGCAGACGTTCCTGGACCTCGATCGCGCATTCCACGGCCCGCAGGGCGCTGTCGAACACGACCAGGAAACCGTCGCCGGTCGACTTGATCTCGCGACCCTGGTGGGAGGAGAAGAGCGGTCGGACGATCGCCTCCTGCTCGTCCCGCAGCCGGAGTGCGTTCGCTTCGTCGACCTGAGCGGCGGCCGTCGAACCGACCGTGTCCGTGAACATGATGGCGGCGAGCCGACGTGTCGAGGCCACATCCCAAAATCGCATCGCTTAGATTAATTCCCGGTTCGGGCGAACGCTTCGGAAGCTGACCTGAGAGGCGAGGAGTCGTGGGTTCTCGAGCATCCTACAGAGTTCACCCGCATCGCAGCGGGAGCTGGCTAGTTCCTCCTCCGATACCTCAGAGCCCGTGCAGAATCAGCGCCACTTCCCCCTCGCCTACGCTTTCAGCTCGTAGCGATGGTTTGGCGCTTGGAGCAGCGCGAGTTGCGAGAGGGTGTGGACGTCCTCCGAGACGTACCCCCCATCTTCACGCACGAGAGGGCGCGATCGACCGAGAGCCGACCGCCGGGTCCTCTCGGAGCAGGCTCGAGATAGGCTCGGAGGGGGTTCGGGGGTAAAGGAGGGTCCTCGCCAGCTCTCCCCCGACCCTTCCCCGACTCCTCATCGCGATCCCCATCCTGACCGACTTCGCGGCCGCGCTGACGATGACCCGGTCGGGGACCTCAGGGCTCCCGTAGCCCGCCATGGCCTCGATCTTGCGGCTGTGCCCCCCGTTCGTGAGGTTTTACCGGAGGGGGCTGTTCCGGGCGGTCACCTCGCAATGCCCGCGAGATTGCCGCGGGGGACTGCACCGATCGCGTGCAGCGAGCCCACACTTCCCTGGGAGCGCCGTAGTCGACGATACCGCCCGGGCCCGGCCGGGACGGCAATCGCCGGGTCAATTCGGCTTGACGAGACACTTAACGATTTCCCGATAGGGATGGAGGTAGCGGGACGAGACGACGAGCCAGCACTGCCAGAGCGGGCGTATGGCGACAGACTTGGACGCTGTCCGCGAGGAGATTGGCCGCGAGCACCAGGTGATAGTTTACCCGCTTCTCGATCGGCTGATCCAGATGTCCGCCGAGGTTCCGCCGGATGTCGACTATCCGCTGGCGTACCTACGAGAAGGCCTCGAACTCCTGAGCCGATACCTGGCAAACCTGCGCGACCGCTGGGTTTCGGGGGTGTTCGTCCGTCTCGGAGCGCGGCCCAAGAGAACCTCACCCGTATCCGAGTTCCACCAGATCCGCGAGGAACAATCCGTGGAGCAAGACCACGTGGTTGCCTTGGAGGACCTGGTCGAGGGGGTCCGAGAGAACCGGTTTCACGCCCGTTGGCGGTTGGAGATAAACCTGCGAAACGACGCTCTCGCCGAAAAAGCCTGGGCCGAGGAAGAGGAGCGGTTCGCCCGCGAGTGCCTGCCGGGAGGGACCGATGCGGACACGGGTCGCTCCTTGCGCGATATGCTCGAACTGCTGCGGCCCGAGGCTACGGCGCTGGCCGAGGCCGTCAAGTCCTACATCGCGCGCCCCGTCCATGGGCTCCCCCCGGCTTCCCCCCGCAGCACCTTACCGGCTGTCCCGAAGTTCGCGACTTCTCGGGCGGTACGGGCCAGCGCAGCTGGGGAGGCCCTGGCACGCTGTGCTCCCGGAAGTGCGATGCTGCTGCTGAGCCGGCCCAGCGCTTTTCGAGTGGGGAAGGTCACCAGTCTGTCCGGGCCTCTTTAAACCTCATTCGGGGCCCGCCGTCAGGTCCCCACGATGGGCCGGGAGCGACTTCCACCAGGATGCCGGGGTGGTAGCGAGACCGCCGGCCGCGTCGGAGTGCCAAGCGGCGGATGGTCGCACTAGCGTGAATCACACTCCGACGGGGTTCAGTCGTCACGGAATCTACCGGTTGCTCGCCGGGAATGGAGCGCGGCGAGGCTCGTACTTAGTCCCTCTGTGAGGCAGAGAAAATCAGGGGCCATCGGGGCACCTCACGCTTGAGGTTTGAACCACCTCGACCAGGGCAGGTGACATACACCCCGGACGTCGAAGACGATCACGTCGGCAACGGCTGGATGGGTCGTGGAGACGCGGAAGTCTGAGGGGAGTCCGTCAAACCGGATCCGGAATCGTTCGACCGAAGTTCTAAGAACCGAGAACGATACGGTTCGGCGTGTCGCGGCTCGTCTTGGCAGGATTGGTGTTGGGCAGTGTGATTCTGGTGATGACCGGAGGGGTCTACTCGCCGGCGACGTCGATGAGCTCCGGCCATGCGGCCGGTACTGCGGCCCAAGGCGGCTCGCTTTCCAGCAGCAACGGCGTCGGAGCTACGAGCGTACGGACGTTCGTTCCCACCGGAGGTTCGACATCGGGCCCCGGAAACTACTCCGTGACCTTCAACCTCACGCAGCCGGAGCAACCGGCGGCTCCGCTTGTTAGTCCCTCCGGGGCGCACGCTTCCTCGCTCGTGAAGACTCAGATATGCATCGGGTGCGGCAGCCAAACCGTCTGCAACATCTACACGTATTTCGACGGGGGCGAGTACATGATCTGCTGTACCACGACCTGGAATTACTGGGGCTTGTCGTACAGCGTGTCGTGCGAGACGTTTGATGGCATCATCGGCTACACCGGTTCGGGCAGCCCCATCTACTCGGTTGCCAACATCAGCGTCACGACCAACAATACGTCGGTCACGTTCCACGTCCCCAACGGGACCTACTGGTACATGATCCACGGACCGCCCGGTCAACTCGTTTCCGGCATAGCTCCCAGCGGGAACATCACCGTGAGCGGGGCGAACGTCACCAAATCCTACGACCTGGTCAGCGGCAAAACGGTCGATCTTCTGTACGTAGAGAAGGGCTTGATCGCCGGAACCACCTGGTGCGTGAACTTCTTCGGACTCTGCTCCACGACCACGAAGATTGCGAGCGAAAATCTGTCCCTCACACCGGGAACGTATCCGTTCTGGGTCGGGGCGGTGGCAGGGTACACCGCGAGCACGCAGGTGAACGGGCAGAAGTACGGCTCCTTCGGATGGGTGACCCTCAATGCCCGCAAGACCACGATCTCGGTGCAGTTCACGCCGCCTCTCTATGCGGTGACCTTCAACGAGACCGGGCTCGCGACCGGCATCACCTGGCATCTCAGGGCCACGTGCGCCGATAGCCGGGAGAACACCAGCGGCTGCGGTGGCATGGCCGCCAAAGGAAGTGACGAGGCCTCCTCCACGGGGGGGACCATCACGTTGATGCTGCGGAACGGGACCTATACCTGGAAGATCACTCCGATCAAGGGCTACGAGCTCGAGTTCGGCGGAGTGGTCGACCCCACGTGGTCCGGGTCCATCACGGTCGCGGCTCGGGGGGCCAACAGCCTCAACGTGTTCTTTCAGCGTTGAATGATGCCGAAGTCCAGGCCGGGGGCTCCCGCATCGATCGAACCCCTCGTCCGTTGCGACCGAGCCCCGGTGCGGGGGACCGGCGAATCCACATCCTGTTCGGGTCCGTGATCACGGCCCCGCGCTGGGAAGCGGCGGCGGTCACGCTCGCGACTTCCTCCGACGTCCCACCCCGTGACCTGCGGGTCGTTGCCCGGGGGGCGTCATCCCGCCCGGCGGGATCCTGCGACGAACGACCCACCGGTGCATCGCGATCCTTCGATCCCTCTCGAACCCGGCCTTCTCGAACATCCCCAAGGTCCCGCTGCAGAGAAACGACCGAGAGACCTTGCGGCCGGCGGTGTCCTCCGGATACGCTTCGACCGTTCCGCCTCCGAGCCGGGCGATCTCCCGAAGCGCCTCGCGAAGGGCGACGTTGGCGATCCCCTCTCCTCGGCGGTCTCGATCGATGAAGAAACAGGTGATGCGCCAATCGGGCAGTTCCCGCAACCCCTCTTCGTACGCCTTCCGACTCCGAATGTTCGGAAGTTCCGCAGTTGGCCCGAACTGACACCACCCTACGGCGTTCGAGCCATCGAACACGAGCGCCGCGTGGGCACGCCCGTCCCGGACTCGTGCTTCCTTCATGGCCCGGTAATCGGCCGCCGTGCGCTTCCCGTCTCCGGGGCCGAGATGAAACGAGATGCACCAACACCCCCCGAAGATTCCGTTGTGCTTCTCCACGAGTCGAGCGAACGCCGGCCAGGTGCCCGGCGAGAGCGGCCTCGAAGTGAGCGACGGGGGAGGCACCCGACTATCGTCCGGCCGTCGCACCGGATCTTCCCTCGATACGGTGCGACGGAGACTTGCCCCACCCGGCATAGGCAATCTCCCGCCGCCTACTTGCCGCCGCCCGAACGGGCCCTGACCATTGCCCGGAGGGCGGCGTCGAACGCATCGGGTGCGGAGAGGTTCAAGAGATGGTCGGCACCGGGAACGAGCTGGACGTGCGAGCCCGCGATCCCTCGAGCTAGAAAGTTGGCTAGGTGGGGCATTACGGGGTTGTCGCGGTCTCCCACCAAAATCCGGGTTGGGATGCGGACCTCGTTCAGCCGACCGGCGGCGGGCTTACCCTCCCTTTTTTCGAACTGACCGGAACGCTCCCCGAAGACCTCCGCCGCATTGTCCCGGACCATGGTACGGAAGAGGTCCAGGGCGCTGCCCGTCAGGGAAGAGGCCCACAACTGCCGAAGGTGTTCGGTGGCTTCATCGAGCTTACCCACGGACCATGCATCGGCCGCCGCCTTGGAGAGCGTTTCGTCGCGCTCGAAAGCGGACTTCCCGCCGGGGACGTGGTCGTAATCCATCCCGGAGTACGCCGGGGCGATGAGCAACAGCGCTCCTACCTTGTCGGGATGGGAAAGTGTCAGGTCGAGGGATATCTTGCCCCCCATGCTGGGACCCACGATCAGCGGTCTCGTCAGTCCGAGGTGATCGATGAGGGCTACGAGGTCACCCACGGGAGAGTACTCCGACTTCGCGGGGGAGGAGCTACCGTACCCCCGTAGATCGTAGCGCACGACCCGGTGGTCGCGCGCAAGAATCGGGAACTCGCGATTCCACATGCGTCGGTCGGCAATTCCCTCGTGGAGGAGCACGATGGGCTGACCCCTGCCTCCCACGTCATACGCAATCTCCCCACCGGCAACTTCCAGGGTGTTCTTCGCGGTTGGATCGTTCATCCAACGCCGGGACGGCACTCTCCCTCATAATCGAAGAGGAGGGATGCTGGAACGGCCCGGGGCCGCCCTGTTCGGATCCTGAAAGCGTATGGTTGGCCCATCCTCCGCCAGCGCCCGGCCGTTCGCCACAACGGCGCAGATCGCCATCCCCGGTCGGCCGCGGCACGGCGGCCGCCGAACTCACCCAGCGATGAGTCGGAACGAGACCCACGGTTGCCGGTGAAGGCAGGCTCGGCAGGTTTCTCCGTGCGTGGGTTCCTGCGATACTGCAGTGCCACCTCACGGCTGCGCCGGTGAGGGCACCAAAAGTCCGAAACGAGTTTGTACGGAGCCATCGCGCCGCCGTCCGTGCTTCACTCAACTGAGCCGGCGACCCGAATCACGAAGGAAGGATCGACCCGTGCCTCGACCGGGCCAACGGCGAACCGCGGCCGACCGTCCTAAGCTCGTGAGAGTTTCCCTGCCGGGTCCAGTGGAGCGACCGGCGTCGGTAACGAGTGCCCGTGCCGAAGCGGGCGGGTAGCTAGATTAGTCATCGCGGACTCGGTAGCCCATGCCCGAACCGGAAGTAGTCTTCGCTCCGATGGTCGATCGATCCGTCGGCAGTCCCAGCAGCACCTTCGTCGTTCAGGAGTGTCTCGCGAGGGCCCGCCCCGGCGGGGCGGATCACGGCGAGGTCCCGCTGCACCGGCATCGGCTTGAGGACGAAGCCTGGTACGTCCTCCAGGGAACGCTCCGCTTCGAGTACGGAACTCGAACGCTGACGGCAACCGCGGGAGCCGGGGTCTTCCTTCCACGAGGGACCCCCCACACATTCTGGAACCCGGGACCGGACCCTGCCCGCTACCTTCTGATCACGGGGCCCAAGACCGCGGGTCTCCTGGAGGCGCTTCACGGCCCGAACCGTCCATCCCCGGCCGGTTTGAAAGCGCTCTACGATACCTTCGAGATCGATCTCTTGGAGTAACGGGGGGGCCGGCGGGCGTTCCGCGCCCAACGCCCCCGCGTGCCCTCCCGATCCTGGGTCAACCCGAACCGGATCCGATCGCGGCGGAGAACCGGTCCCAGAGTCGAGAGTCTTCCCGTCTTAGCTCGCGGGCTCGACGCTTGAGCGACGCCGCTGTCGCGGCCCGAGCGACCCGCTCGACCTGCGATCCGGTGAAGTGCAGCGTGCAGGCGGCGGGTCCCGACGGCGTCAGCCGGTAGAGAAACTGCGAATACCGCGCGGGCCCGCTCACGTGCGTGGATGTCCACGCCCACCGGTCCGGATAAAGATGTACCAACTTTGCCTTGACCGACCGGGTCCCTCGCCGTGCGCTGAAGGGGTCGGCGTCGAACGTGTCCGTGAGCAGAACGAGGTCCTTCGCCAGGTGCTCCACCTTGCGCGTCGCCGTGATGCCCGCGAGCTTCAGGTCGTTAGGCCGGAAATCGGTCGCCCACCGAAAAGCCCGGTCTCGGGAGACGGGCAGTCGGGTTGAGAACCGGTAGGTCGACCTCTGAAGCGGCATCCAGCTGCTCCGAGTGCCCCTCTTGAGGATAAGTTCGCGGGACCGGGAGTTGGACACTCTTCCAGCTCGGACGAAAGAACTGGATGAGTCGCCAGCCACTACCGGCGCGAGCCCCGAGGACAGGGCCGGGCCGGACAGAGGGAAGGGGTTGGGAGGGGGCCGGAAGGGAGGTACCGACCTTGACTAAGCCCTGGGCGAGAACCCGACCGTGATCACGGGGGGCGACGCTCCGGAAACGGTGATCGGACCGGCCGGGAATCCCGAGCTCACGTAGTAGCCGTGCACGCCGTAGATCGTGTAGCAGTACGAGCCGTTCGGGAGCGCAACCGACACCGAGCTCGTGTTGGTCCTCAGGATGTCGCGGACGGGCCAGAGCGAGGATCCCGTGTACTGGGTCTTGACGAGGATCGTCCAGTTGGTTCCGTTCGGAAGTCCCGTCTCGTTGAAGGTCACCGTGTACGTCGGCTTCGCGGTGAAGTCGACGACCTGAACGCCCGGTGCGGAACCGCTTATAGTGAACTCTCCCGATCCGCCGGAGACCAAGGTGTACTGGATCGGTCCGTGGACCGTGAACCGGTACGTTCCGTTCTGAAGCAGGAAGTAGATCGTCGAGCCCGTCGTCGACTGTTCGGCCGTTCGGCTGTGGCCGAACGTGTGGGTTGCGGTGACCGTCACGGCCCAGTGGGTGCCGCTGGCGAGACCGACCTCCTGGAAAGCGACCGCGTAGAACGCTCCCAGCGCGACCGCGGCGTAGGTGACGGCGACCGATTGGGCGACGCCCGCCACCACGAGAGTGCCCGTGACGGAACTGACCACGTTGAAGCCCAGCACCTCACCGATCGCGTAAACGAACGACCCGTTCGGGAGCGAGAACGTGATGTTGGCTGTCGTCGACGATTCCGTTTCGGTGATCGGTATCGCGCCCGACTCGTGCACCCGAACGCTCCAGTTCGTCCCGGTCGCCAGTCCGGATTCCGAGAAGGTCACGGAGTAGGTCGGAGGCGTCGTAAACGGAATCACGATGGTCGGTGGCGTGCCGCCCGCGACCTGGAACTTCCCCTTCGACGAGTGGCCCACGAAGTACGACCCGGGAACCGGGCTCACGACGTAGTGATACGTGCCGTTCGGGAGCATGAAATCCATCGACGTTTCAACGGTCGTCTCGGTCTGGGTCTCCACGTTCTTCAGCTGGCCCGTTCCGTTCCCGGTCAGGCTCACCGTCCACGCCGTGGCGTTCGGTAGCCCGGTCTCGGAGAACACGACATCGTACGAGATGACCGGAAGGAACGACATCGAGATCGGCCCCGCATCGCTCCCCGCGATGGTGAACATCCCGTGCGCGGTACCGTTGACGTAGTAGCCCGTTACCTTTCGGACCTGGTACTTGTACGTCCCGTTCGATACCGAGATGGTGATGGAGGAGGTGTTGGATTTCGCCGTGGTCGTGACGCCCTGGCAGCCGCAACCGAGGAACGCGATATGGACGCTCCAGTTGGTCCCCGACGGCAGACCGGTCTCGGTGAAGGTCACGGTGTAGGGCCGAGCGAAGCTCGGCGCCACGGTTCCCGCGCTGCGGTCTCCGCTCGCCGGGGAGACGGCAAGCGAAAACACGACCGCGACCAGGACAACGGCTAGCGCTATCGCTGAGAGCTTGGCGAAAGCTCGCATGGCGTTCCGAACGGCCACCCCTACTTACACCTTCGTGGGGGCGAGCCGTGCGATGAGCCTCCGTCCCGAATTCTGTCGAAGTCGAAGCGCGGCGGCACGCCCCCAGTTCCTCCGCCTCCATCGCGCGGGCCGGCGGAAGGGGGGAAGGGCCGGGAACAGCTCCGTGCCGCAATACCTATCCCAAATCCACTCTGGTGGGAGCACCATGGACACGGGGCACGACGATCGGCTGTCGCCGCTGGAGAAAGAGATCGTCACGCACCTGTTCGTGATCAACCCAACGAGGGCCGTCGACCTCGGGCTGCACGAATACGACGGCCGCCTGCCCGACCTATCCCGGGAGAGCTCCGACCGCTGGGTCGCCACGGCCAAGGAGCTCCGGGAGCAACTCGACAGGATCCCCGAAACCGAGCTCCCGACGCCGCGCCGATACGACCGCCGTCTGCTGCGGCTCCTCCTCGAAACGACCCTCTTCAACATCGAAGAGGTCCGCGCGCCCCTCCGGAACCCGATGGGCTATCTCCGACAGATCGACCTCACGAACTATGTCATCCGAGATTACGCGCCAGTCGACGACCGCGCCGAGGCGGTCGGTCGGTTGATGGACGCCTTTCCCGCGGTTCTGGAGGCCGGAAGGCAACGCCTGGAGCCGGTCCTTCCCCGGCCGTTCGTAACGCTCTCCATCCGCATCGCGGAGGGTCTGCCCTCGCACTTCGAGGAGGGGGAGGCGTTCGCCTCCGGCGCTTCCGCCTCGGTCCGCGACGGGGTCCGTGCTGCCGCCAAGCGGGCCGCCGCGGCCGCACGCTCGTTCGGCGCATGGCTCCGGACGGAGAGACTGACTCAAGCGAACGATGACTTTGCGCTCGGGACCGAACGGTTCCAACGTCTCCTGCGGGTCCGGGAAGGGCTCGCGTTGACGGTCTCGGACCTGTGGGCCCGCGGACGCGAGGACCTGAAGCGAAACCAGGAACGTCTCCACGAGATCGCGCGGAGAGAAGGCGCCACGGTGGAGTCGCTCATTCGACGACTCCACGACAGCCACCCCACGCCGGCGGAACTCGTTCCGCTTGTACGACGGCTCACCGACGAGGCCCGCGAGTTCGTCCGTCAAAAAGACTTCGTGACCGTTCCCGAACCGCAGAACTGTCTCGTACGCGAGACCCCGCCGTTCGCCCGGGACCTCTGGACGGCGGCGTGCAGCTCCCCCGGCCCCTTCGAGAAGACGGTAGACGGCGTCTACTGGGTCACCGGCGTCGATCCGTCCTGGGCCCCGGAGCAGGCCGAAGGCTGGCTGCGGACCCTCAACCACGCGAAACTGAAGAACATCACGATCCACGAGGTGTGGCCGGGGCACTACCTTCAGCGGCTGCACTCGCGCGCCTCGGCCCAGTCGCTCACACGACAGGTGTGGTCGTCGCCCTCGTTTTCGGAGGGATGGGCCCACTACTGCGAACAGGCGGCGCTGGAGGCGGGCTACGACGGGGGGTCCGTTTCGGCCGCGGTCTCCCAGCTGCACGACGCCCTGCTGCGCGACTGCCGGCTGCTGGCGTCCATCGGGATGCACACGCGGGGAATGTCCGTGACCGACGCGGCCAACCTCCTTCGGACGGAAGGGTACCTCGAGGAAGTGACGGCGCAGCGCGAGGCGATCCGCGGCACCTACAACCCCGAGTACTTCTGCTACACCCTGGGAAAACTCGAGATCCTCAACGTCCGTTCGAAGTACCTGACGAGCAAGTTCCACGGCTCGCTCAAAGCGTTCCACGACGCGCTGCTGGGGTTCGGCGCACCGCCGGTCGGCTATCTCGACTCCCTGGTCGCGGGCGCGTAACGGGAAGACCCCCGAACTCGATTCCGAACGGGGTCGCGCGGAACCGGCCGGTTCGTCGGCGACGCGGCTGGGACGCCAGGTCGCCGAGCTCGGAGACGGCAACGGGTCGACAACCTCTTCCCCGGAACCGGCTGGGGCGAAGCCGATGGAACTCTCCGGAGCGTCGGTCGTTCTCGTGGGTTCGATTGCGGCGGCGTGTACCACGGCGGCGTTCGTACCTCAGGTGGTCCGGGTGTGGCGGCTGAAGCGCGCGGACGAGATCTCGTTCGCGACGTTCCTTGTGTTCTCCGTCGGGACTTTCTTGTGGTTCGTGTACGGAGTGTGGATCGGATCGTATCCCGTGATCCTGGCCAACGGGGTTACGTTCGCCCTCGCCCTCTCCATGGTCGGATTGAAGTTGAAGTACGGGCGAGACTCCCGGGATTCGACCCCGTAGGTGGGTCCATGAGGGGCCTCAAGCCCCGGTCCTGAGTCGCCGACACAGCGCAACGTCGTGGGTCGGGAGTCGGTTGCCGGCGACTACCTTCGACGAGGGAGGGACAGGTCCCGGAACCGACCTCGGTCCGCACGCTCACAGACGGAGTGCCGGATGCTTCGGGCCAGAACGACCGGCGCGAGAACGGGGCCCGACGGACGGACCGGGGGCGCTCCCGGGCGCGCCGCGGGTCGCGATCTCGGGGTGTAGGCCGAGCATTTTGTCCAGGTGCCGGAGGACCCCCGGCCATGCGTCCTCGTGTCGGGACCTCGAGCGCTCGTCCGGGAACCCCGAATGCGTCAACCGCAGTCCTGCGCCCCGGGAGTACGGCGTGATCGTCACCTCCACGACGGTCTCGCAACCGCCCGTCGCGGCGGTGACCCACGTCAGCTCGATCCGTTCGTCCGGTACCAGGCGGAGGAACCGGCCATAGTGCGGATGCCTCCGACCCTCGAACTCGGTCTCGAAGAAGAAGACCGAGCCGACCGTCCCTTCCATCCGGACCGAGCCGGGCACCGCGAACCACAGGTCGAACCGTTCGGTCCACGCCCGGAAGATAGCGTGCGGGTCGGCTGCCATCCTTCGCTCCACAGTAAAGCCCAACGGGCCGGGGCGGGGTCCGGGGGGTGTACCCTTCGTCACGACGTCAATCCCCGTGAGAAGCCGGGTCGGGAACGACAGCGGGGCGGATGAGAACGCGCCCGAAGGGTCCCACTGCGACCCACCGACCCGACACGCCGGGTCAACTCGGCGCCCCGCCGCGTGGGGGCTCGACAACCGGCCGGCTCTCCTCCCAACGGCTCGAATCGCCCCCCGCCTGGTCCTTCCCGGGGGCTGCAATCGTACCCGGAGCCGGGCCTTCGACCATGCTCCACCGGAGGCGGCGGGACGGCCCCATGAACGCCTCTGTCCCCACGGGCCGGCCAGGTCCGTACCGCCCGGGCTCACCGGCGGGGTTGTTCGGTCGTTGCCGGCGTGGTCCTCTCCGCGAAGAACGAGGCTAGCTTGTCGTCGCCGACGAGGATGGTCCATCGCTGTACGCTGCCGATCCGAAGAATTCCGTCCCGGATCCACGGATCCGTCTCGAGGCGCTCGCGCGCGGCCGACTCCGACTCGGCGGAGACGACGAGGAGAGCTCGATGGGGCTTGCCGCTCCCGATCGGCCCACCCAGGACGGCGAAGCCGTCGGACATCAGACCGTTGACGAAGTCCGCGTGTGCGTTCCACAACTCCTGACCCCGCATCGATCGGCCGTCGACCCATGACGGGCCCTGTTCCTCGATGACCACGAAAACCGCCATGGTGCCGGCGCTCCGACCTGTCAGTCCGGAGGGTTGTCTCGTGGTCTACCGTCCTCGGATCGGAGCGGCTCGCGTCTCCTCACGGCGCCGGGCTCCCTTGCTGGTTCGGGCAGCACTCCGTCGGACCGGGGGCGAGGCGGGGCGAGGAGGCGACACCGCTCTCTTCCGCGTCTGGGCCCGAATGAACGCCGTGGGTGCCCCCATCAGCCAGAAGACGTTCCCGTCCGGGTCGGCAAACTTCGCCAGGCCACCCCACGCTTCCCGCTTCATTGGTTCCGGAAACGTAACGCCCGCGGCCTCCATTCGACGAACCATTCCTTCGAGGTCGTCGGTGACGAACGCCACCCCCGAGTTGCCCGGCTCCACCGACCCGAATCCCTCGCACAGGTGGAGCACGAATCGGTCTCCCGGTGGGGCGATCATGATGGCGTGGCCTCCGCTTCCGACCGTGTGGACGGCGAACCCCAGTTTCTCGGTCCACCACCGGGCGGCGGCCTTCGCGTCGGTGACGGTTATCGCGCAATCAGCCAGCGCGATCACGACTCTGCCTCATGCCGGTCAGTTCCGGTGGGGGCTTAACGCCCTCCGGGAGGTCGCGGAACGCCAGCGCTCCCCGCTCCGCCATCGATACGGAGAGGTACGGGGCTAGAGACCGAAGAATCCCTCGGCTCCGCGCAGAACTTCGTGGAAAGTGAGGCCCACATGGTACAAGAGGAACGAACCGAGTAGGATGACCCCGAGCCCGAGAATCGTGTCGAGCACGGCCCCGCCCCGTCGGTCGGTGCGGAGGCTTGGTAGCGGCCTCACGAGCGCCTTTCCCCCACTCGAACCGCGTAGGTGCGATATTTACCTAGCCGTCCCCGGTTATACTTCGAGAGGGGTCGCTTCCATCCCTCCCTCGTCCTTTCTCGCCGTCCGCGTCTCTCCGGACGGCCGGCCCGGCTACGATCATGAAGGAGGTCCCGCAACAAGGTATTTTACCCCGTTCTCGGCATAATCGCGCCGATTGACATGACGCAGAGCGTCTCTCCGTTCCCCAAACGCGCGGTCGTCCTCGCGAGTCTCGGCGTGGCGTTGATCATGTTCGTGGGGGGCGCGGCTGCGGCGTCGCACGCCATCGCCCCGTCGGACGACGCGGTCCTGGCCGCCACCGTCCATCCGGCGTCCGGCGCTCCCGAGCAGTGGGCGTTCGGGGGTTCTGCCTCGGTCACCGAAACCTGCAGTGCCTCGAGCTGCTTGGGCGAGAACCTCACCAACGAGACTTTCAGCTTCAGCATCCATTACTACATCGAGTGGGTCGTGATCTACACGCTCACCAACATCTCTTCCACGCAGACCCAGATCGAGGGCCAGTCGGCCATCAACCTCTCGGCGTCCTACGACCTCTCGGTCTGTCAGAACGTCAGCGAGGGCCAGCCGTGCCAGACGACTTCGATCGCGATCGGCCTGGGCGGCAAGGAGACGGCCAACGGGTTCACAAACGTTACCAACGGCACGGTCGACCTGACCGCGGGAACGGGCAGCCCCGCCGAGGTGACCGCCCTGGCGATCATGAACGCCGCGTCCCACGCAGCTCTCAACTTCAGCGGCTCCTACTCGATCCAGTCCGAGAACGTGTCGATAGGCAACGAGTCCGCCAGCTTCGATGTCGGGTCCTCGGAGAGCTCCGCCATCACGTTCTCGGAGCCTCTCGGGATCGTCCCGTTCAACCCCGCGCCCGGCGACGACTGGTCCGCCAACGAGTCGTACACGTCGAGCGGGTCGGTGACGTACGGTTACTCCGTTTCCGCGTCGGAAGACGGTATCCCCGTCACCGAGTCCCAGTGGAACACCACGGCGGTGCCGGGGTCCGGGACGTTGTACGAGAACGGCAGCGACCTCGGTGCGTACACGCTCTGGGACAACTACACCCACCCCGCGACGACCGTCACGGCCCAGGAGATCCTGCTCTCGTTCAGCGCGGGTAACTACTCGGGTTGGGACGGCTGGATCTTGATCCCGGACGTGTTCTACGGCGGTCTCCTCTCCTCCTTGGACGAGAGCCGGACGGTGGGCCTTCCGATGCCGGCCGCCAGCACCCCGCAGGCGAGCACGGAGTCGTCCTCGGAAACGGCCTACTACCACGAGGGTTCTGGCTTCATCGGCGGTGCCGAAGTCGGCAACACCAGCATCCCGACCGGACTCGGCTCCGCCTCGATCCACCTCACGGCCGGCCCGGAGCCCGTCAGCGTGGCCCAGGGTCAGTACGCCGCGATCACCGCCGGGCCCGCCGCCAGCAAGCTCCCCTGGGACCTGATCGCGGGCGTCGTCGTGGTGGCCGTGGTCGTGGCGGCGATTGGTCTCCTGATGTGGCGGCGCTCGATGAGCCGCCGAAGACCCCCCGCCCCGATGCCTCCGGCGGATGCCTCCGCTCCGACCTCGCCCCCGAACCCTCCCCTGAATTAGGCGGACCCAGAACGCGCCCGGGGCGACGTTCTGCGCGCGGTGCGGCAAGGCGCTGGGATGGGCCCCGGCGTCCGACCCCGTCGCGGTCTTTCCGGCGCGGCTCGACTGCGGCCTCCGCCGGGGTTCCGCCCGGCTCTCACCCGGGGTGGGTGCGGAGAGCCGTTCGCGCGGGGTTCTGCTCGATGAGCCCCGGACCCGCTGCCGTACCGCCGCCCGACGACCCCACGCGCGAGATCGTCGGTCGGCCCTGGTCGCCCTGGTTTCCTTACATCGACAAGAAGGGCCTATTCCCGGAGACGGCCCCCCATCCGGGTAAGATACCCTACGAGGGCCCCGGCACCGCTCGGCCCGCGGTCTATGAGATCGCTCGGCAGAAGTCCGGGAAGGGGGATCTCGAGGTCCTGTACCTGGGGAAGACCACCCACCCCGCGCAGGGAGTTCGCAGGCGGCTCCGGGATCACTACACGATCGACGACGCCCTCTACGATCGGATCGTCGAGATGCTCATTCGACGGTACGTACTACTCGCTCGGTTCGTTCAATTCGATCGGGGCGAGGTAGGGGAAGCGGACCGGGTCGAGGGGGCGCTCCGCTCGCGCCTGGGAGCCGTGCGGTACCCGTGGAACGGGCCGATCTAGCGCACCGGCTGCCGAGTACTGGCGGACGAGCCGACCGGCGTGCCGAGTCCCGCGCCGCTCCCACGGCTGCGATGCCAGCGGACGGCGGCGCTCGCCGCTACTCCGCCGTGGGGGTGTTCAGCGTCATCGACTGCAGCGCGATCCGGCCCGGGCCGGTGAACTGGTTGAGATAGACCGTCGCGCCCGCGAGGAGCCCCGTCTTTAGGCCGAGGCTCACCAGGGTCATCTGGACCGAAGCGTCCCGATACAACCACGCCCCGGGCTCGACCAGCATCGTTTCCCCCGGTGCGAGCATTCGCTCGAACACGTTCCCGTGCCCGTGGAGCGCGAGATATCCCTGTCCGTCGAAGACGTCCACCCACATGCCCGAGTGCCCGAACATCAGGCTCGCGAGACCCTTCACCCGGTAGTACGCGTAGTTCACGGACGCCGTGGCGAAGAGGAACTGGTGTTCCCGAACGTGGAGCGGCTGACCGGGCTGGATCTCCCGGAACAGGATCTGGCCGGGCCCGTCGCGCGAGAACGCGATCCGCCCCGGTCCGTGGGCCTCGGTCACGATCACGGGAAGGCCCGCCATGATGCGGCGGGCCGCCCCCTTGAGCATCTTGGCGGAGATCGTGACCGTGGGATCCATCCAGAGCAGGATGTGGTGTTCGAAGTAGATCGTGTCGCTCGGGCCCAGGGTCAGCTCGGTCACGGGGACAAGTTCGCCGTTCGTCTTCACCTGGATCGAGCCGAAGCTGACGGTGGTGTTGGCGCCCGAGGACGGGAGGGGCATCATCGGCCGAGCGACGAGGGAACCGCATATCGAACTTTCGGCGGGCACCGCGACCCCGGCACGGACTGCGCGGGGGGGGAGCCCAATCCCCCCGGGCCCTCGCAGGATCGCGGCGCGGGCCGCCACCTCGCGCCCGGTCGACCCGGTCGGTGGGTCGCCGTTAGATATCCCCCCGGGCTCCGAGCGCCGGAGCGAGCGACCCCATCGACATGCCTCCTCTCTCTCCCCGGCCCGACGCCGCCGAGGGTCCCACCGTCCCCGACCCGATCGACCCCGGCGCCCGCGACGAACTGGAGCTGCTGGGCGGGGAGCGGATCGTCCGGTGCTGGCGCACCCCGTTCGGGTTCCTCGTGATGACCAACCTCCGATGCGTCCGGGTCTGGCGGAAGGCCGAGCTGTTCGCCCGGCCGGAATGGCATACGGGCCCCACGTTCCTCTTCTACAACCTGTCCGCGCCCCGGGTAGTCGCGGACCGGTTCGTCCAGCTCTCCGAGGGACGCGACGGGACCGGTGCGTCCAGCCGCTTCCTGGTCCGCAATCCCCGTGAGGTCTGCCAGGAGATCGACGACGCCCGCTCGGCTGGCCGGGCGGAGTGGGAGACTCGAAAGGAATCGGCCGACCGGGAGCTGAGACGACCCCGATCTCTCCCGGCACCTCCGGGCACCACGGTGATCGTTCGGGAAGTCGTGAAGGTCCGCTGCAGCTACTGCGGCGCGTTGATGGACACGACGGCCTCTCTCTGCCCGGCGTGCGGCGCGCCGGTCCGATGATCGGGGGAAGCCGAGCACCGACCACCGTTATTCCCCGACGGCTCCTGGGCCCCCCATGGAGCCAACCCTGGCGCCGAAACTGGCTCCCTACCTCGTGGCTCGTGATGCGCGCGGACTGATCCGCTTCATCGAGAAGGCGATCGGCGGCCGTCTGAGCTTCGAGCTCCACGACCCCGAGGGGCGACTCGCGCACGCCGAAGTGACGGTGGCGGACGGCGTGGTGATGATCGGGGAGCAACCTCCCGGTCGAAGCGCCTTCCCCGCGATGCTGCATCTGTACGTCGACGACTCCGACGCGGCGTTCCGCCGCGCTCTCGAGGGCGGGGCCACCGCGGTCCGCGAGCCGGGCGACTCGGGGGACGGCCTGCGCCGGGGCGGCGTGCGCGACCCGTGGGGCAACGAGTGGTGGTTCTCCGCCCCCGTGAAGACGGAGTGAGGACCGCGGAGTCCGATCCGACCGGCCCAGTCCCTCGTCAAGCCCCCGCGCCCGAACACGGTTGCCCGGCGGGAACGCCCCCACCCGGGGGGCTCGTTCCGCGCCCGGCCTAGGAGTCCTTCTTGCCTTCGAGGTCCTTGAGGCCCTTCTTCGCGCCGGACCCGACGGCCTTCGCCCCGCTCCAGAGACCCTTGCCGATCTTTCCCGCGACGGCCCCAGTTTCCTTGGCCACGTGAAGCGACTCCTCGCCCACTTTCTGACCGAGCCCGAGTTCGCGGCCGCACGACGAGCATTTCATGGTCCCTTCCGCCAACTCCGCTCCGCATCCCGAACACTTCATGGAACTAGCGACCTCCGCGTGTCCGGTGCAGCACTCTCGAGGAGATAAGTCAAACCCGACGCCGCCGCCAGACTGCTCGGTCGGCTCCAGGACCCAGGGGTCGCGGGATACCGCGCCGGCGGCGGACCAGCAACAGTTTGCGAGGTGCCATCGGCCGCGATCGTTTTGAGCCTCGCCGAGCGGTTCGAAGCGAAGGTGCCGTTGGAGGGTGACTTCGGCCCCCCAAGGTCCCGGCGCAGTCTCGAACGCTGGAGTCCGACGCGACCGCGACGCCGATCGCTCCATCGGTCAGGATACTCGGGGACTGTACCTTCGAACGCCGTAGGCGATGAGCCCGCCCCCGATGATCAGCATCACGATCCCCACCGCCGCGATCCCCCCGCTCGGGTTGGACTGCTGGTTTCCCTGGCAGGCAGGGTTTTGGGAGCACGCTTGGTTGTAGGAATTGACCCCGTCGTTGACCACCGCGGCGGCTGCCAGAGCGATCAACCCGAAGACGATCAGAAGAACTCCACCGATGACCGCTCCGGGGGAGCCGTAGGGTCTTCGGTAGGTGGCCGGCAAGCGGAGCGGCTGGTAACCGCTCGGCGGGGGCGCCAGAGCCAGGGCCCCGCCACACCACTGGCAGGAGGTGGCCGTCGCCGGGTTCGGACCCCCGCATCGTGCGCACGCCCCCGGGGCCATGGCCGGCAATCTTCTTGTCGGCGATAAACTCTCGGTGCAGGATGCGGCTTCCGAGTCACGGCGGGGAGCGCCGGAAGGGGGCGCGGTCTACGCGTTCGAGGCGATCATGCGCTCGCTGCTGATCCACGGTGAGATCGGTCCCAACGAGCTCGGAGACAGCCTTCCCGCCGCGGGGGCGAAGGTGCAGACCGCGGTCGCGTACGCGTTCGGTACCACGCGGGTCTGCCTGTTCGTCGGGCGGAAGTTCACGTTCCGGTCCAACGACTACCTCGGAATCATCGTACTCGCCGCCACCGACGGCACGACGCAGCGGATCGATGTCACGTACTCCGGAGGTGGGTCCGGGCTGATCGGCATGGTGTGGGGGGCCGGCCAGGACATCGAGAACGAGGTCGGCAACGCGATCTTGAGCATGGCGCAGCAAAGGGGGCTTCAAGTGGAGGAGGTCCCCCCCGACGGAAACGTCTAGCCGGGCCGGACCGACTCCGACGGTCCCTTCCTCCACTCGACCGACAGCTCCGGCCAGCGCCGTAGGGCCCCGGCGGATGGGCTCGTTCCGAACCGGCCCATCGGCGCGTCGGATCAGGCGAGAGCGCACGTGATGTAGGGGGGCGCCTCCGTCGCCGGTCATGGCCGGACGACGAGCGACGCCGCGGTCGCGCCGGGCCGCCGCCGCGTTCTCCGGACGATCGGTTCGGCGCCACGTCCGGAAGAACCTCGCCCTATGGCAGGAGCAGAGCGAACGGTACGAGCGACGCTGCGCCGGGGTCCTCGGGGGTCGGCGTGCGATGGCATGGGGGGTCTGGCGAATTCCCGAGCTTCGACTGCGTGCGCTCGGTGACCCCCGTGGCAACGACCTCCTCGAGCTCGGTTGCGGCGCGGCGAGATGGTCCATCGCGCTGGCTCGAAGGGGAGCGCGCGCCGTGGGAATCGATCTCTCTCCCGCCCAGCTCGCCCACGCCGTACGTCTCGTGCGACGGTCGGGGCGGAACGTGCCCCTCGTTCGGGGGGATGCGGAGCACCTCCCGCTGCGGGACGCCTCGTTCGACACCGTGTTCTGCGATTGGGGGGCGATGACGTTCTGCGACCCCCTCCGGACCGTGCCGGAGGCGGCGCGGGTGCTTCGGCCGGGAGGGCGGCTGGTCTTCGCCACCGCCTCTCCGTTTCGAAATCTGCTGCAGGACCGTCGGACCGATCGAATGGGTCGAACCCTCCGGTACGACTACTTCGGGCTGCACCGAATCGACTACGGGAACGAGGTCAACTTCCAGCTGACCTACGGCGGATGGATCCGCCTGTTCGCGGAGAACGGGCTCGTGGTCGAGTCGCTCACCGAAACGCGCCCGGCCCCGGGCGCGAAGACCCCCTACCTCTCTCCGAGCGAGTCCCGCACGGCCCGCCACTGGCCCGTGGAAGCGATCTGGCAGGTCCGCAAGGCCGGCCGGTAGGGGTTCGGGTCAGTCCTTCCGGGCCGGAGGGTGCCCCGAGGAAATGACGAACTCGTTGCCGTCCGGGTCGGCGACGGCAGCGCGAAACATCGTCCCGCCGGGGAGGGGTACCTCCACCGGTTCCATCGTGATCGTCCCGCCGCGGCGGCGGATCTCCTCGACCGCGGCCCTGGGGTCGTGGTGGTGGAATATGATGCCGCTGACGGTGCCGGGTTCCCGCCCGCCCTCGCCAGGCCGCTGGACGTGCATCGCCAGCACGGTCGGGTTCCCGGGGAGGGTGAACACCGCCCGCCCGGACTGCTCGGTGAAGCCGGCCTCGTTCAGCCCGAGCACTTCGCGGTAGAACTTCCGGGCGACGTGGATATCGCGCACATGGACGGTCACGGAGCTGAGGCCCTCGATCGGGTCCACCATGGTGGGGCCAACCCGGCGGGTGAGTTTAGATTTGGGAGGGGGCGCGCCCCCGACCCCACCGCCACTTGGATATGACGGGAGGTCTTCCGGGCGTTCGCCCCCCGGGGGCAGCGACGGCTCGGATCGCGGATGGCAGAGACCGACGCAGGGCGTGTGGTGATCCGGTTCGTGAACGAGATCAACCGTCACGACGTGCCGGCACTCGTGGGATTGATGGCTCCGGATTTCCGGTTCGTCGACAGTCTGGGCCAGGAGCTGATCGGTCCGGACCGGATGCGGGCCGCCTGGGCCGCCTATTTCGAGCGGTTCCCCGACTATCAGATCACCATCCGCCATCATCTCAGCCAGGGGCAACTGGTCGCCCTCTTCGGCACCGCGAGCGGAACGTTGGTGGCCCAGGAAGGCGGGCTGCCCCATCGCAATCACTGGACCCTCCCCGCCGCGTGGCGCGCGGTCGTACGCGACGGACGCGTGGTCGACTGGCAGGTGTACACGGACAACACGCCCGTCCAGAAGCTGCTCGACGAAGCGGGCGCCCCGTAAGTCCCCGGGCGGGGGTCGGGTCGTCGCCTTTCACCCCCTCCCCCGCTTATAGCTGTCAATCCCGGATGACCATCGGAAGAAATACCGAGGCGGGGCTCGTTGGCCCGAGGTTCGGTCCATGTTGGGTCCGTGGTCGCCGCACAGTCACGCTACCGACGTCGAGCTCCGGGAGGGCCCCAAGGGCCTTTCGCAGCCCGGCCGCACCGTCGAGGAGTGGCCGATGGCGGAGGGGAAGGAGCGACCCCTGCTCTGCCAGAGGATCACGGTGGCAGTGGACGGCTCGCGGCCGTCGCTGATGGCGTTCGAGTTCGCGCTCGGATTGGCCCGCAGCTTCCGCGCCAGCATGGCGCTCGTGACCGTGGTCCCGACGCCGCCCCCCTACGGGACGCCGTTCTTTCCGGAGGAGACCTGGAAGGCGATCTGCCAAGCCTACGCCGATGAGCTCGCGAAGCTGGAACGACGGGCCCGGCGGCAGGGGCTCTCGAAGGTGACGGCCGAATGCCGGCAGGGGATCGCGGTCGACCAGATCCTCGAGTACCTTGGCCAACACCCGACGGACCTTCTCGTGGTCGGGGCCCGGGGACTCTCGGCGTCGCGCCGTGAGGTGCTGGGGAGCGTCTCGGACGCGCTGGTGCACGATGCGCCGTGCCCGGTGCTCGTGGTCCGCGAGTACGTCAAGCCGGAGACCTAGGGTCCCGAGTCCCGACCGGGCCTCACTCTTCGGGCTCTTCCTGGTACGGTGCCCCGCCCCGCCCTCGTCGGCGGTCGCGATCGTCGCGGCCGGTCGCGGTCCGCTTGTCGAGGGCGGACGCGATGGCGCTCGCCAGGCCCGCCGTGCCGCCCCCGCCCCCTCCGGCCGCGGCCTCGTGCCAGTTTCGGGGCGGAGGCTGCCGACGACGGCGGAGCGTGAAGGCGAGCACGAGGAGCGCCACGAACGCCGCGACCAGGAGGAGCACGACCCAGAACGGGATCGGGTACGCGAACCCCTGCCCGCCGCCCGACGAGGTCGACGCGGCCGGAACCAGCGCGACGGTGAGGTGGGCCCCCTGGCCGGCATCGAGCGTCACGTTCGTGGAGAACGTATCGTACCCGACCAGGGACGCCTGGAACGTGTGGGTACCGGCCGTGACCGTTTGGTTGAACTGCCCGGAAACCAGCAGTACGGCAGCGCCGTCGATCAGCACCTGCGCGGACTCGGGGGCCACGGTTCCCGCCAGCCAAGCGCTTCCGGAGGTGGCGGTGACCTCGTTGATCCAGGTATGCCAGTAGTCCAGGGTAGAGTCGGAGGCGGTGTACTCCCCGGCCACCCAGAAGTTCGATGTGCTCAGCGGGTCGAACGTCGCACCGAACCACAGACCGTAGGGGCACACCGCGGGGAGTCCGGAACAGGCGGGCGTGGGGATGTCCGGGCCGCTTCCCTCCAGCAGGAGGCGGGGACCCTCGAGCGTATCGGCGGGGTCGGTCGTCGACTGCGAGGCGACGTAGAGGCTGGGGTACTCGGTGTCCGTCGCCGACGATTCGCCGTAGACCACGACGAGATCCCCGGCCGGGTCGGTCGCGACGGCGGGGTAGAAGTCGTAGTACCCGGCCCCCCGGCTCCAGTAGAACTGCTCCGCGATCGAATCGTTGGTCGTATAGATCTTCCACAGGTGCAGGCAGGATCGGACGGCGGTGTCGCCCGTCGGAGTGCACCCGTTGGTCGCCGCCACCCACAGCGTTCCACCGCGCCAGGTGGCGCTCGTGATGTTCGCGGAGGTCTGGATGAGGTCGGTGGTGCCCGGCTGGGCGGCGTCCGGCGTGAGGGTGGTGTTCGTCACGAGGGGCTTGGCGGCCGAAAGGGTGCAGACGGTCGGGGAGCCGGTGAGGGTCCGGAGATTAAGCCAGGTGGTGTTCCCGGAGTTGTCGCTGACCAGGAACGTCGTGTTGGTCGGGCTCGCAACGAGCGCGGGCACATACGACGCGTCGGCGCTGCCCCCGACGAGCCCCGTGTTGCACGTCTGGGGGGTCGCCCCCGTGGTCAGTTGCGTGACGTTGGCGGCCAGGACCTCGAACCCGACCGGGGTCGTCGGGCTGCTCCAGAGGTTGGCCGAGATCACGGCCTCGTCGCCGTCGACCGAGAGCCGGGGTTGGCTGAACGTGTCCCCGGGCCCGGGTCCCATGGTGGGGACGTTGAAGTGCTGGAAATTCCAGTAGGCCGTCCCGGTGGTCGCGGGATCGCTCGTCAGGCTTCCGCCGTAGTAGATCTCGTTGTTGGTCGTGTCGAGGACGGAGAGGAACCAACGTTGGTCGAAGCTGTCGTAGACGAGCTGGGGTTGTACCAGGTGGTCGGTCTCCTGGACGTCCACAATCGTGTTGAGCGACCCGTTGAGGACGAGCGTCCCTCCCGTGGTCCACGCGCGGAGCACGGAGTTCGTGAGCTCGACGACGTATCCGTTCCCGCTGGCCAAGGCGACGTCCGGGGGTACGCAAGAGGAGCAGCTGCCGGTGCCATGATAATCGATGCCCGCCCATCCGTTTCCGATCGAGACGTCGCTCGGTTGCGTTGAGCTCCGGAGGCTGGTGGTGGCCTCCGCGGTCCCCTGGACCGACACGCCGTCGGTACCGGTGAGGAGTACCGAAGGACGGTCCGAACCCGTCCCGTTCGCGGAGGCGAGGAGCGAGAGACCGACGAGGCACAGGACGGTCCCCGCGGCGAACACCCGCGCCCAACGATGCGTGCAAATGACCCTTCGCATGGGACCGCGACCCGGACGGTGCCGTAGAGATGCGCCGTCCGGCCACTAAACCCTTCGCATCGCGAAAAACGGGCAAAACGCCGCCGGTACCCCCGTCCCCGGAGCCGCGACGTCTCCCCCGCCGTCCCCGGGCTCGCTCGGGGCCGTCCGCAGAGGCCGGCGCCCCCCGGTCGGACGGCCGCGTGCCCGCGACCGGGTCGGCCGCGGCCCTCGGCCGATTTGGCCCCCGCGGGGGCCCGCTCCGTGGGATTCCCCTGCGGATCATGGGATTGCCGCTCGGATGGGTACGGGATATACTGCACCCGCCCAGTATAGAGGGAGTGACGACCGAGTGCGAGACCCCCGGCTGCCTTCACCAACGGCGGCTGCACGGCGAGGACGGACGCTGCCGGGCATGCGCTTGCACGTCCTACACGCGAGACGCCCCCCGGCATCAAACGAGGGCGGAGAGGAAGCAGGTCGCCCAAGCCCTTCGACGTTGGTAGCGACGGCCGGCGTCGTGGCCCCCGTATCCAGGGATGGGGGAACCTGAAAGGGCCGGCCGGGTATCCTCGACTCAACCGATCGCACATGCCTCCGCACGGGAAGGACGGGGACCGCCCGCGAGCGTGGCTCTCGTGGAGCAGCGGAAAGGACTCCGCCTTCGCGCTCGGGGAGGTCCTACGGTCGCGAGAGTACGACGTGGTCGCCTTGCTGACCACGCTCAGCTCCGAGTTCGGCCGAGTGTCGATGCACGGCGTCCGCGAAGACCTCCTGGACCGTCAGGCGCGGACCGTGGGGCTACCGCTCGAGAAGATCTGGATCCCGTACCCCTGCCCGAACGAAGTGTACGAGCGCGAGATGTCGAGGGGGCTCGAAAAGGCGAAGTCGGACGGGGTTCGGCACGTGGTGTTCGGCGATCTCTTCCTCGAGGACATCCGACGCTACCGCGAGTCGCGTCTCGAGTCGGTCGGAATGCGCGGGCTCTTCCCGCTCTGGGGGCGGAACACCGCCGAGCTGGCCCGGGCGATGATCGCGGGCGGGATCCGGGCCCGGATCGCGTCGCTCGATACCCGACAGCTTCCTCGTACGTTCGCGGGGCGGGAGTTCAACGAGGAGCTCCTCGAAGCGCTTCCCCCGAACGTCGACCCGTGCGGGGAACGAGGCGAGTTCCATACCTTTGTCACCGACGCCCGTTACTTCCACGAGCCCGTGAGCGTGAAGGTCGGCCCGGTGGTCGAGCGAGACGGGTTCGCGTTCGCCGACCTGACCGCCGCGTGAGGACGCCGAGCCGCCGGGGGCGCCCGCGGCCACGTACCGGGCTCGCCCGGCAGGGTCGGCCCCGGCCCTCGTCCCCCCCAGGGCGGCAGCGCGGGCATAGGGGTAAGCCCGGGTAGAAATACTCCCGCCGTTAGCCACGGGCATGCAGGGGGCGAATTGCGCCAACTGCGGGGCCCCGGGGACTCCCGGCGCCGCGTTCTGCGCTTACTGCGGGAGCCCGATGCCGGGGGCTCCCGCACCCCTTCCGAGCGCTACAGGTCCCGCGTTCGCTCGTCCGCCACCCGGCTACTCAATGCCCTACGGGCAACCACCGCCACCGCGGCGGCGCTCCCGATTGGTCATCACCGTCGTCGTGATCGTAGTGGTCCTGCTGGTCGTCGGGGCCATCGCGTTCGTCTTCCTCCTTCCCGCCCCGGCGCCGATCCAGGTCGGACAGATCAACATCTACGCCCCGGACTTGGTGTGCGGGCTGGCCGCGACCCCTCCGTACTACTACCCGGGATTCAACAACTCGACCGGGGTCAACATGAGCTTCGAGTTCTACGTGCCGAACTTCAACGCCACCAACTGCACCGTGCACTCGCTCGTCACGAACACGTCGGGGTTCAAGGTCACCTACGCGCAGCTGCCCCTGCCGATCGTCGCGCGCTCGAACGCCACGATGAACGTTTCCATACTCCTTCCCGGCTCGTCGTTCTCGGGCAATCTCAACCTCGTCTTCGATTGAGCCCGGACCGGTCGTCAGCGAAGGGCGACCGGCTGCGGGGCGGTCGGGTCGGCCTCGACTAGCACGGCGGTCCCGTAGGCCAGGATCTCGCTCATGACCTCGCTGAGCTCGGAGGAGGCGAAGCCCACGCCGATCACGGCGTTCGCCCCGAGCGCCTGTGCGTGCTGCTGGAGCCGCTCGAGGGCCTGGTGGCGGGTCTGATCGAGCAGCTGGGTGTACTCGGTGATCTCGCCGCCGCCCAGCGCCCGCAGCCCGGCCGTGATGTTTCGTCCGAGCCCGCGCGACCGGACGATGAGCCCCCACGTGACGCCGAGCACCCGTACGATCCGGCATCCCGGAACGTACGGTGTCGTCACGGCGATCACGCTCGGGGGAGGGACGCCGGACTGCAGCGGGGGGGTCGCCGTCATGCCGCCGCGAGGCCGCGGGGTTCCATAAGCTTCGTTCCGGGGTGCCTCCCAGCGGCTACGGCGGGCCTCGCCCCCCGGGCAGGCCCCCCGGGGAGCGCAGGAACGCCGCGGCGACCGACCCGACCGCCGAGAGGGGAATCTTGTCCCCCGCCCGGATCGACGTCCAGGCCGGGGACTTCTCGCAGATCAGCCACCCTTCGCGCCAGTGCGCCGGGTCGGTGAGTCGCACCTCGAGGACCATGTCCATCGCCATCCGCCCCAGTCCGCTCGTGCCGGACAATCCGAACATCGGGATCAATCCTGCGGCGAGGTGGGCGTCGATCAGCGGCCGGACCGCTTCGGGCGAGCGGGGATAGTAATCGCGCACCCGCTCCGAGTTCGATACCACTAGAACTCGGCCCCGCGGGGCCGGACCGAGATCGGCGACGATCGTCTGCGTCAGCGACGGCAGGCGAAGAAAGTCGGCGAAGGCGCCCACGTCCTGGTTCGGGTCGTCGGATCGGACCACCCGGACAATCGCCTCGGGCTTGAGCGCCTGGGGCGGCGTGAGATCGGCCATCCGTCGGGTGAAGAACAGGCGGTGGTCCGGGATCCACCCCAGCTCCACCGGACCGGCCTCCTCCGGTTCGTCCGTGGGAAGCCGGATGTCCAGCCACGCGAACTCGGGGTCGATCTCAGTCGCGATCGCGAACAGGACCCGGTTCACCGCCGCCCGCGAGCTCCCCCAGACGAACGTGGGGCACCGGGCTCCGCCCATCGGGTCGAACCCGTTGGGCCGGCTTGTCGGAGGGCTGGCGCGCACCACACTCGGAAGCGGGAACGGAGAGATAACCCGGCGGACCGCCCGCACCCGAGCGGACCGTACGGTAAAGGAGTAATTCGGGGTTACCGGCCCCGTCGCGCGCGGTGGGGCCGCGCGCGGACCGTCCGAGAGGAGGGGCGCTTCCGGGCGGGGAGGACTCCCAAGCGACGTGCCAGCCGCAGGTGATCGGCCTCGTCGACCCACTCCACCTTCAGGTACTCGAGGAGCTGGGCGTTCGACATCCCGATCCGCCGACCCTCCTTGACGGTGAACGCGTACGCCTCGATCTCGGTGGGCGTGTCGACGTACTTCCTCTTCCGGTCGAACAAGGGACGACCGGCGCGGAACTGCTTCACGTGGCAGAGCTCGTGCACGACGTCGAGGTAGAGGGTCCGGAGATCGCTCGTCCGCAGGTGATGGCTGCTGACGATCAGGTGGCCGTCCTCGTCGCTGGTCCCCATGTATCCGAACGGCGGGGAGAAGAACTCGACCTTGAGGGCCCTCAGGATGGTCGGCGCGCTCCGCCCGAACAGCTCGCGGATCGGGGGCGTGCTCGCAAACCCTCGAAAGAACTGCTCGAACGGGTAGAGCCGGATCGGAGCGCGTCGGTGTACGCGCACGCCGAACCCAGACTCGATCCTCGGGTATCGGGGCTTCCGCGGCACGCTCGAGGGAGCCGCGACGGTGCTTATCGGCTTCGCCGGGCGCGAGACGGGCGGGGCGGGAACCGCCGGCCCGCGTCCGACCCGGGGACTGCGGGACCATCCTTTTTATCCCGGGGCCACGGGTCTTCGTCCGCGAACGCGATGAACGGCCCGGGATCCTACTACCGCATGCCGGGCGCGGACCCTCGGGATCGGCTGCGTCGACTCCGCCGGACGATCCTCGTCGTGACCGCGGCGTTCGTCCTCGGCGCAGCGCTGGTCCTGCTGGTACTCCTGGACCCCACCCTGTTCGGTCTGGCGGCCCCGACCTACCCGTACCGCTTCGGCGTGTTCGGGGGCGTTTTCTTCGTGTTCTTCATCCTGATCGTCGGGTTCTTCATCGTCCGGGTCCTGTTCTGGAGCTCCCGCGCCGCGCGGTATGGTGGGCGTGGCGGCTCCGGTCCGAATCGCCCGGCGATGATCGCCCGCATGCGGTACGCTCGCGGGGAGATCTCGCGGGAACAGTACGAGCAGATCATGCAGGACCTCGGCCGACGCCCCGGAGCCCCGTAGACGGTCCCCTTCGTACCGCCGGCGGATTCCGCGGGCCGGAGCCTTCGCCGCTCGAACGCCGCTCGGTCGCGGCGGATGCCTCGGCTCCCGGAGCCGCGGGTTGCCGGGAACGATTAAACGCGCAGGCGGCGTCCGCGCGACCGATGATCTGGGACCGCAGGCGGGTGGTCGTCGGGTACATCCTGACCCTCGTGGGACTTCTCCTTGCGTTCATCGTCGCGGACCTGATCCCGACCCCCCAACCGCCGGCCTGCTACACCGCCGTGTGCAACCTGGCATACGTCGTGGACCTGATCGGCCTCGCCGTGATCATCGCCGGGATGGTCGCGATGGGCCTGGCGCTGTTCCCGCGGGGACCGGCGATCCGGGGCCCCGCCGATGCCCCGGCGAACCCTCAGTACTCCTTCCTCCCACCGGGACCGTCCTCGGGAACCGGTGGCGGGGCTCCGCCAGCGCAACCCTCCGCGCTCCCGTCACGCGCCGTTACGAACTGCCCCGGGTGCGGCGCTCCGGTCACCTCGGCGTACGGTTTCTGCCCCCGCTGCGGACGAAACCTCCCGAAGTAGGGTGACCCGATCGGCCCCACCGGTGACGTGCGCCGAAGCCGAACCGACACGACCCGGGGCCCACGGAAACCCCGGCGGGCGTAAGTACTGCACCGCGCTTCCCCCGTAGGTAGCGCGCATGTACTGTCAGAACTGCGCCCACGAACTGCCGTCCGGAGCGACAGCCTGTCCCTCGTGCGGCTTCGCCGTGCCGGGGTCCGGATCCCACGCCGGGTCTTCCGGCCCGTCGTCGCTCGACCAGGTCCTCCACGAGACCAAACGGGCGGCCCAGGACCTTGCGGCGTCCGCCGGCAAACTGTCCGAGCGTCTCCTGGCGAAGGCCGGCACGGCGGCGAAGGACCCCACGGGCTCGGCCAAGAAGGCAGTCAAGCGGGTCGCGCACGAGCTCGAGGAAGCCTCCCGCGAGATCGACCGCATCCTCCGCGACCTCTGAACGGGCTTGACCCCCGGGGTCCCGGTCTCCGCGCGACCCGGTGGGGGGTCGGGGGCCCGGCCGCAACCGTTTACCGGCCGGCCTCCATGCCGCCGCGAGGTGGCGACATGGTCCAGAAAGTGTCCGAAGTGGTCGGGACTTCGACGACGGGGTTCGCGAAGGCGGCCGAGAACGCCGTGGAGACGGCCGCGAAGACGGTTCGCAACCTGCGATGGTTCCGGGTGACCGAGCTCGAGGGGAAGGTCGAGAACCAGCGGATCAAGGAGTATCACGCGACGGTCAAGATCTACTTCGACCTGGAGTCGTAGGGCGGGCGCACCCCCGCAGACCCCCCCCGACGGGCCCGAGGCAAGGGGCCGACTGGGACCCTCCTCCTGGTGCGCCGGCGGACCAGCACCGGGTCGTAGCCCTCCGGAGGAGTGACCGGGCGAGCCGCTAATATCCGGACCCCGGCTCCCTCCGGCCGACGGGATCCGCCCGCGGAGCGATGTTCACGGTCTACAACGGACTCTCCGTCGCCATCACGGCGGTCTTCGCGGTCATCGGCTTGCTGATGCTGCTCGACCGGTCCCCTCCCGGGAGCCGATGGCGCGGCGTCCTTTCCGACCGCGCTCGGAGGCTCCTGGGGCCGGGCGGCATCGCACGGATCACCTGGGTCCCCATCGCCCTCGCGGCCGCGGTAGGGTACGCGGCCGTGGTGGGGTTCAACCTCTCCGTTGGGCTCTACGCCTGCCACGGGACGTCGGGCTCGGCGGACCTGGTCGGGATGTACCACTCGGGCCAGGCGTTCTGGGGGGGCCGCGACCCGTTCAACGTTCCCGACTGCGGTGGGTCCACGATCCAGGTCCCGTACGGGCTGACCGCGGTGATCCTGGACGCCCTCGGGAGCCTCGGCGGGCTCGCGGGGACCAGCGCGGTCTGGGGACTCGTGGCCGTCGCCCTGGTCCCCCTCGCGTGGTTCTCGACCGACGGTGACCGGCGATACCTCACCCTCTTCCTCGCGTTCTCGCCCGTCTACTTCCCCCTCGTCTCGGGACAGATCGATGGCGCCTCCAACGCGATCACGCCGGTCGCGGTGCTCACCGCCGTGATCCTCGGCGCGCGGTCGGAGAAGATCGGAGGGGCGCTCGGAGGCGTCCTGGCAACCGCGCGCTTTCCGTCGCTCTTCCCCATCCTCGCCGCGATGGGCGGGTTCCGGCGCCGATTCCTGGGCGCGGCCGTGGCGGCCGCGACGTTCGGGGCCGTCACCGCCGTCGCCTACCTCGTCTGGCGCTCGCAGTTCCTCGACGTCGTCTTCCTCTCGCAGGTGAACCGACGGTCGTTCTCCCTCAACGCCTGGGGGATCCTGTTCGACCACGGCTGGCTGCCGGCCAGCACGGGCGTCTCGCTCCTGCAGGCCGGGCTCACCCTGGCCGTCACGGTGGCCGCGTTCTTCATCGCCCGCTCCGCGCTCCGTTCCGCTGCGATCACGCTCACGGGGGTCGCGCTCGTGACGCAGTTCCTGTCGTTCAACATCCTCGCGGGGCTCCTCCCGGTCGGGCTGGTCGGGCATCGCCCCCGATGGTGGCTGTGGGCCGTCGCGACCGTGGGCGCGATGAACTACGACGTCGCGCTCAACGTGCTCGCCTGGAACGACGGGATCTACTGGCCGACCGAGCTCCTGGACGCGCTGCTCACGGTCCTGCTGGTAGGGCTCTTCGTCGAGCTCTGGAAAGGCGGCCGGGCGACCTCACCGGCGCCGTCGGCCGGTCCCGGCGGCGACGGAGCGACGGCCGCGCGGAGCCTGTAGGTCGAGCCGCATCTCGTTCCCCGAGACGAACCCGAGCTTCGCGTACACGGGGCGGCCCATCGTAGAGGCGTTGAGGTAGATCCGGGCGTAGCCGCGGGCCCTCGCCCACGCCACCATCCAGGTCACGATCCGGGACGCCAGTCCGAGCCGCCGGAACGCGGGATCCGTGTACATCGACATGATCGTCGGGGTCGTCAGGCGGGCGAACCGCCCGGGACGAGGATGGGCGGGCGCGATCCACAGGACCCCGCTCGCGGCCGCCCGGCCGATCGGGTCGACCGCGAGGAGGCCGAGGAACTTCCCCCCGGCCATCTCCCGGCGCGCCCAGCGGCGGTACACCCCGTCGGCCCGGTCGAGGTCGCGCGCGGTGCGCCCTCCGATCTCCTCCCACATGCCGCGCCGGTGGCGGACGAGCACCGGGAGGTCGGCGATGGTGGCGCGGCGCAGCGTGATCGGCCCGCGAGCCTCCCCGCGCGCGGAGCCCGTGCGCCCCGGGCGGACCGGGACGGCCCGAGGGAGCGCGGGGGGAGCGGCGCGCCGGGCCATCGCCGTCCTACGTCGCGCTCTTCTTGACGTTCGAGACGAGGGCCGCCACGACCGCCTGCGCGTCGCCGTAGACCATCCGCGTGTTGTCCTTGTAGAACAGCTCGTTCTCGAGGCCGGAGAATCCCTTCCCCTGCCCTCGCTTGATCACGAGCACGTTCTTCGCCTGGTCGACGTCCAGGATCGGCATGCCGTAGAGCGCGCTCCCCTGCCGCCGCGCGGCGGGGTTCACGACGTCGTTCGCCCCGATGACGAGCACGACGTCGGCGTGCGGGAACTCGGCGTCGATCTCGTCCCGGTCGAACAGCTTGTCGTAGGCGACGCCCGCCTCGGCGAGCAGGACGTTCATGTGCCCCGGCATCCGGCCCGCGACCGGGTGGATCGCGAACTTGACCGTCACGCCCTTCGCCTCGAGCGCGTCCGCGAGCTCCTTCACCTTGCCCTGGGCCTGCGCGACCGCCATGCCGTAGCCGGGCGCGATGATCACCTCGCTCGCGTACTCCATCATGACCGCGGCGTCCGCGACGTCGATCGGCTTCATCGAGCCGGCGATCGTCCCGGCCGCCTCCTCGGTCGCGCCGTAGGCACCAAAGAAGACGTTGCCGATCGACCGGTTCATCGCCCGCGCCATGAGCGCGGTGAGGAGCGAGCCCGCGGCGCCGACGAGCACGCCCGCGATCACCATCGCGTACCCCGCGTCGCCGAGGGGGCCGTTGACCAGCGCGAAGCCGTCCAACCCGACCGCGACGCCCGTGAGCGCGTTGAACAGGCTGATCACGACCGGCATGTCGGCGCCGCCGATCGGCAGCGTGAACAGCACGCCGTAGAGGATGAGGAACAGGAAGAACGGCAGGAGGTAGAACGCGTGGAGCGTCCAGAACGCGACCCCGCCGAACCCGAGCGAGACCGCCAGGGCCGCGAAGTTGACGACCTGGCGCGCCGGGATCACGATCGGCTTCTGGGGCATCCACCCCTGGAGCTTCAGGAACGCGATCATGCTCCCCGAGATCGAGATCGACCCGATCACGGCCCCGGCGGCGCTCAGGTACGCGGTCGCTCCGCTCGTCAGGCTCCCGAGGAGCTCGACGGCGCCGATCGCGGCGGCGGCCCCCCCGCCCATGCCGTTGAAGACGGCGACCATCTGCGGCATCGCGGTCATCTTCACGACGCGGGCCCAGTAGTATCCCGCGCCGCCCCCGACGACCACCCCGAGGGCGATCAGCGCGAAGTTCGAGAACCCCGGCGAGGCGAGGGTCGCGGCCACAGCGACCAGCATCGCGATGCCGGCGTAGACGATCCCCCGGCGGGCGGTCGCGGGGGAACTCATCGCGCGCAGGCCGAGAATGAACACGATGACCGCCGCGACGTAGACGGCGTCGATCGCGGTCGCGACCCACGCGGTCACTTCGAGCCTCCCTTCGACTTCGACCGGTCGAACATCGCGAGGATCCGCTCCGTGACGACGTACCCGCCCGTCACGTTCATCGCGCCCATGATCACGGCGACCAGCCCGATTCCCCGTTCGATGTCGTCCGTGGACAGGCCGAGGGCCACGATCGCCCCGACGAGCACGATCCCGTGGATGAAGTTCGAGCCGCTCATCAGCGGCGTGTGGAGCAGCACGGGCACCCGGCTGATCACCTCGTAGCCGACGAACGCGGCGAGGATTGCGATGAACAGGGCCGTCCAGATGTCGGCCGTCATGCTGTCGCTCCGGCGAGCAGGTCGGCGGTCGGCTTGTGGACCACGGCGCCGTCCTTCGTCAGGAGGCTCGCCGCCAGGATCTCGTCGGCGTAGTCGCCGACCAGCGCGCCCTCCTTCGTGAGGAGGAGTCCGAGGAACGACTGGAGGTTCCGCGCGAACATCTGGCTCGCGTGGTAGGCGAGCTCGCTCGGAAGGTTCAGGGGGCCGGCGACCGCCACGCCGCCGCTGTCGACCGTCTCGCCCGGCTTCGTGAGCTCGCAGTTGCCGCCGGACTCGGCCGCGAGGTCGACGATGACGGACCCGGGGTGCATCCGGGCGACCATCTCGCGTCGGACGAGCAGCGGTGCCTTGCGTCCGGGGATGTTCGCGGTCGTGATCACGATGTCCGACTCGGCGACCGCGCCCGCCACCATCGCCTGCTCCTGCTGCTTCTCCTCGTCGGTGAGCTCGCGGGCGTACCCCCCCGCCCCCTCGGCGTTGATCGCGAGCTCGAGAAACTTCGCCCCCAGGCTGCGGACCTGCTCGCCGGCGGCACGGCGCACGTCGTACCCGGAGACGATCGCCCCCATCCGGTGGGCGGTGGCAATCGCCATGAGTCCGGCGACGCCCGCCCCCAGGATCAGCACCTTCGCCGGCCGGATCGTGCCCGCCGCCGTCGTGAGCATCGGGAGGAACTTGGGCGAGAGTTCCGCGCCGAGCAGCATCGCGCGGTACCCGGCGACCGTCGCCTGAGAGGAAAGGACGTCCATGCTCTGCGCGCGTGTGATCCGCGGGAGGAGCTCGAGGGCGAACGTCGTCAGTCGGCGGTCGCGCAGCGCCCGGACTCGGTCGAGGTTGCGGGTCGCGTTGACCACGGCGACCACCACGGTCCCGGCGGCGAGCCCCTTCGCCTCGTCCGCGGTGGGGGCCTGCAGCTTGAGCACCACCGACGCGGACCGGTAGAGCGCGGCCGGGTCGGCCTCGACCGAGGCACCCGCCGCGACGAACTCCTCGTCGGGGTAACCGGCGCGTAGGCCGGCGCCGCGCTCGATCGCGATCTCGACCCCCGGCCGCAGGAGCTTCTTGACGACTTCGGGGACGAGCGCGACGCGGCGTTCGCCCGTCGCGACTTCCTTCGGAACCGCGAGACGAATCGCCATTGAATCGGCCGGGTGGTGGCAAACGAGATTATACGGTTGATGCCGCGTCAGGGCGAAACACGGTCGTCCGGCCGGCGCGCGGACTCCGGTGGCGCGCCGACGGACCCCGGGGAGGACGAGACCTCCGGACCGTCGGGCGACGGCGCGGCGGCCGTCCGGACCCGAGCCCAGGAGCGGCGGGACCACGCGGCGATCGGCACGTAGAACAGGGCCAGGCCCCAGAGCGGCCAGAGGTAGTAGTTGGTGTGCGCGTAGAAGTCCGCGGTGCTGGCGCTCCCGCAGCTGTGGGGAGTGAGCGGAAGCGTCTCGCACGCGAACGCGGACGGGTTCCAGAGAACGAACGGGAGCACGATCACGACCGTGATCCCGACGGCGATCAGCGCTCGCCGAAAGTCCCGGCGGAGGAGGTGGTAGCCGATCACGAAGGCGTTCGCGAACTGCTTGCACCCCAGCGCGAGCGCCTCCGCCCACCACGATCGTTGGCTCCCGACCCCCACGTAGGCGAGGGTCAGGAGGAGGAGGACCGGGAAGTCGTTGAAACCGTTGGCTGCGAGGAGCGCGACGAACGGCTGTCCGAGGGCGACCCGCGCGAATGGCCGGCGCCAGACCAGCGCGACGCTCGCGCCCCACGCCGCGAGGGCGAAGACCTTGTACGGGACGACGAACGGCTGAAGGACAAGGTAGAGCGGCAGGTAGACGAACCCCGTCCGGACGCTGAGCGTCGTACCGTACTGCTGGTAGGTGTAGGTGCGGACCACCGTGTACGGGTCGATGCCGTGCAGCAGCGGGCCGACCAGCTGCGGCATGACGTACGGCTCGTCCGTGAGGCCGTTGTAGCGGCCGGTGAGGAACGAGGCGACCGCGAGCACCGCGCTCGCCGCGACCAGCACGGGGGCGAACCAGCGCGACGGGCCGAGGCCGGAGCGCTGCACGCCCAGCGCGTAGAGGATCGCGCCGACCCCGACGACCGGAGAGAACGCGAGGCCGAGCCCCGTGATGTACGACAGCGCGCCGATCGGCAGCGCGAGGCCGGCGGCCCAGAGCAGGGGGTGGAGGGTCGTCCGGCCCCAGCTTCCGTGCTTCCCGGGGGTCGTTCCGGTGGGCTTCGCGTTCGGGTCCTCCCCGCCGACGCCGGTCATGCCCGAATCGATCGCCGGGCTCCGGGCGAACCCTCATCCCACCGCGGTTTCTGCGGCCCGAGATGCCGAGGACGGTCGCCCTCCCCCGCACGGTGGGAAAGGTCGACCGGATCATCCACGGCGATGCGCGCGCGGTCCTGGACCGGCTGCCGAAGGAGTCCGTGCATCTCGCGATCACGAGTCCGCCCTACAACCTCCGGATCCCCTACCGAGGCTACACGGACGACCTTCCGCCGGAGGAGTACCTCGCCTGGTTGCGCGGCGTGTGGCGCGCGCTCCTCCGGGTCCTCGTCCCCGGCGGGCGGTTCGTGCTCAACGTCGCCCCGACGTCGATCAAGAACTTCCGCCCGATCCATCACGACCTCTCCCGGGACCTGCGCGACCTCGGGTTCATCATGCGGACGGAGATCATCTGGTATAAGCAGACGATGGGCCGGCGCACCGCCTGGGGCAGCTGGAGGAGCCCGTCCAACCCGCACATCGTCCCGTCCTGGGAGTACGTGCTCGTCTTCTCCAAGGACCAGTGGCGGCTGCCGGGAGACCGGGCGGCGATCGACATCGGGCCGAAGGAGTTCGAGCAGTTCTCGGACGGGTTCTGGCCGATCCCGCCGGAGCGAAAGCGGGCCGGGCATCCCGCACCGTTCCCCGAGCTACTGATCGAGCGGCTCGTGAAGTTCTACTCGTACCGCGGGAACGTCGTCCTCGACATGTTCGGGGGAACGGGCACGGTCGCGGCCGTGGCCCGCCGGCTCGGTCGCCACTACCTCCACATCGACTCGTCCGAGGAGTACTGCCGGATTGCGGCCGCCCGCGTCGCCGCCGCCCGGCCGCCCCCGGAGTACCCGATCCCACCGCCCGTCGTGCGCCCGGGGATCGCGCGGTCGGAGCGGCGGGGCGGAGCGGGAACGGATTGAGCCCACGCCGGCTGACGATCAGCCGGTCGTGGCGACGGCCGATCGCCACGCGGTGGGCCGGGTCCGCGCGACCCGGCGCGTCGCCGACGGCGCGAGCGCGTAGGCGATCCCGTATCCTCCCGCCGCCCACACTTCGAGGGCCAGCGCGCGCTCCCACGCGTTCCGCCCGAGGAACCGAAGGTACCCCGCGGTCAGGCGGGCGACCTCGGCCCGCGAAGCACCCTCGGCGATCCGGTCGACGAGCGTCGTGCCGAGGAACATCCGGCGGTAGTGCTGGCTTTCGCCCTGGTACCAGGCCGCGAAATCCGGGCGGGCGTGGCGCTCGGCCAGCCGGGCCATCACCGCGAGCGACTCCGCGGTCAGCCCGAGCCAGAACGTCTCGCGGGTGGTGTTCCCGCCGTAGAACCGGAATCGTGTGAGCCGACGGTCGTCCAGGAAGAGCCCGTGCGGCGATAGGGCGGCCGCGAGGAAGAGGAACGTGTCCGCGCTGATGCGCGCCTCGTCGAACGCGGCCCCGACGTCGCCGTCCAGGAGCTCCCGGCGGATCGCCATCGTCCCCGTGTTGAACGTGGCGGTCGTGGTGCGGGTACCGAGCGTGAGGAGGCCGGCCTTCCCGTCGGGGGGCACGTGGACCGGTCCGGAGGCGTCGAGCCCGGCGTCGCGTTCGTGGACGCGCCACCGGTCCGTCGGGATCGGACGCCCCGACTCGTCGATCACGTTCACGCGGTTGCGGTAGAAGCCGATGTCGGGGAGCTGCCGGAACGACGCGAGGACGCGCTCGAGGCGGTCGGGCTCGTACTCGTCGTCGTCGTCCAGGAACGTCACGATGGGCGCACGCGCGGCGCGGACGGCCCGGTGGAGGCAGCGGCTGTTCCATCGGTCCTCGTCACGGAGCAGGAGGCCGCCGAGCGCACCGACCGCCCGCTCGATCGCGGGGTCGTGGAAGCTCGTCACCACCAGCAGCTCGAACCGGTCCCGGGGGAGGGTCTGCGCCGCGATCGAACGGAGGGCGCTCGGCAGGTACGCCCGGCGCTCGTAGGCGTGCACCACGACCGCGAGCTCCGAGTCCGAGGTCACCCGCGCTCACGCCCCCGCGCCGGAAGCGGCCCCGACCGCGCCGGCCGGCGCCCCCACGGGGTGCCCCGCGCCGAGGAGGCGCGAGGAGAGCCGGTCGACGGCCAGCTTCAGCAGCGGCTCGAGGTTCTTCGTGTCGGCCCGGTTGTAGCGGACGAGGGTCTCCAGCGCGGCCCGGCTCCCGCGCCGGTACTCCTGCCAGAGGCGCACGGCCTCGAGCCCGTCGATCCCCTCGACCCCCGAGCGGTCGCCGAGACCCAGCGTCGACTCGATCCGCTTGAGCCCGCCCGATAGGCCGATCCGGTAGAGCAGGAACCGCAGGTCGATGTGCACCGGGGGCTCCCCCATCGTCGGGAACACGGCGTGGAGGAACGGGACGTCGAACCGGCTCCCGTTGAACGTCACGAGCACGGGGAACCGCCCGAGGTACGCCGGCAGCTCCTCGAGGTCCTCGCCGGCGAGGAACGTCCGGTTCTCGCCCCGGGCGTAGACGCTCGCGACGGTGACGATCCCCCCGTACGGCGAGAGCCCGGTGGTCTCGATGTCGAGATACATGGTCTCGGCGGCGAACTCGGGGAACAGCCGCCAGTGCTCGCGGTCCGGCAGGCGTCGCCCGAACCAGGCGACGTCCCGCTCGGCGAACGCCCGCTCGCTCGCGACGAGCTCGCGTCGGATCCTGGCGCGCGCGGCGTCGGGGAGCGAGCGCGTCACCGGAGCGTCCGCGAGGTCGGTCCAGTCCCGCACGCCGTGCCGCCACAGCTCGACCTCCGTCGCGGGCCCGACGCCGGGAAGATGCTGGAACGTCGCGCGGATCACGGCCCGGCGGAGCGGGGGCTGGCTCTTATTCTATTGGTCCGCGGCTCACGGACGGGGGTCGGCGGACTCGACCGGCAGCGGGCCGATCGGCGCGAGGAGCGCCTTCACCGCGGCCCAGAACTTCGGGAGCTCGGCCTTCGGCAGGCGCTGGCCGTAGAGTGGGGCCCGGCACTCGGCCTCGAGGAGGAGCGGGTCGTCGGCGTCCCAGACGAGGCGGACGACCCAGGCGCCGTGCTCCTCCTCGTAGGCGAACACGCGTTTCCGGGGGTCGGTCGCGACCGGGTTCGGGGCGAGCAGCTCGAGCGGCGGGTCCGGCGGCGGGGGCGGTCCGGGCATGAGCAGCATCGGCGCGGGGCGCTCGGGGAGCCGTAGGCGGATCCACGCCACGACCGGCCAGTGGGTCCGCGACGCGCCGAGCGACGGCACGCCGACGGCCACGCGCCCGGGCGATTAAGCCCCGCGGGACCGGGATGCGGCGGGCGCCGGGGCCCCTTGGCCTCTCCGGGGTTCTAAAAAAAAGAACCACACGCGTTCTGCGTAACTGTCGAACGAATCCAGTATGCGTAGCTGCGGACGTTAGTGGCCGCGGGCTGAACAGATCGCCCGAAGGCTTTCTGCGTACACCCCGGCTCTATCGAACTCGTCTTCTACGAATGTCCTCGAAGGTCTCTCTTTTTCGAGAGGGTTTCGGGCTTAGATGCTTTCAGCCCTTATCCCGTAGCGCGTGGCTGCTCAGCGATGCCCTGCCGGACAACTGATGGACTAGAGGCGCCGATTCCCCGTTCCTCTCGTACTGTGGGAACCTTCTCGTCAGAGACCCTTGCACTTCCGCCAAAAAGCAACACACCTGTCTCACGACGGTGTAAACCCAGCTCACGATCCCTTTTAATGGGCGAACAACCCCACCCTTGGTAGCTGCTGCACCACCAGGATAGGCAGAACCGACATCGAAGTAGCAAGCCTCCAGGTCGATAGGGACTCTTGCTGGAGACAACTCAGTTATCCCCGGGGTAACTTTTCTCTTATCACTGGCCCCTACAGGGGAGGCACAG
>JASHSP010000043.1 GCA_030038655.1 Thermoplasmata archaeon
GCCGCAGCAGGGCGCCCCACGCCGGCCGACGCGGTGGCGCCAGCAGGCTCCGTCGCTTGAGGTCGACCTCCTCCGAGAGCCGGGCGAGGCGGCTCTCGGCCAGCATCCTCAGCTCCTGGGCCGTGTGGCCCCGCGAGGAATGCAGCAGGACCTCCCGCAGCGCGCTGCGGATCCCCTCCTCGAACCCCGCCGCGTACGCCCGGGCATACTCCTCGTCCGCCGGCGGCTCGGGCTCGGTCGCGGCCGCACCGCGGGCGGGCGTCGGGTCGGTCACGCCGGAGCCCGGTCCCGGGACGGGACCTCCGACGGCGCCGGGACCGGGGGGCCCCGGGGCCCGGCCGCGAACGGGAGGTCCTCGACGGGGGTGAACTTGTACCCGTAGTGGATCACGCCGGCCTTTCCTTCCTCGCGCAGCTTGCGGAACGTCGCGCGGACCTTGAGGCCGATCGCGACCGCTTCCGGGCTGGCGTCCACCACCTGGCCGGTCAGGACCGGACCTTCCACGGTCTTCACGAGGGCGAGGACGTACGGGACCTGGAGCTCGAACCCCTCGGCCGGCTCGTGCACGATCGTGAACGAGAGCACCTCGCCTTCCCCGGAAAGCTGGAACGGAATCATCTTCTCGATCGATTGGCGGTGGGCCGGGCACTCGGGGCAGACGGAGCGGGGAGGAAAGTAGGCGGTCCCGCAGTTGGTGCACTTCGAGCCGCCGAGGTTGTACCGCCGGGGCGTTTCGCGCCAGAATCGTGCGACCGACATCGTCCCTCCCTTAGTTCGTCCGCTCCAGCAGGTGGACGACCGAGGTCGCGCCCGTCCCCCCCAGATCGTGCGTGAGCCCCAGGGTCGCGCCGGAGACCTGCCGGCCCGTCGCCTCGCCGCGGAGCTGCCGAACGACCTCCACGACCTGGGCGACGCCGACCGCGCCGAACGGCCGGCCCTGCGCCTTCAGACCGCCGGAGGTGTTCACCGCCGTCGACCCCCCGAGGGCGAACCGTCCGCTCGCGAACTCGCTCCCCGCCCGTCCCTTCTCGACGAACCCGAGGTCCTCGAGGCCGACGAGGCCGGCGATGGTGTACGCATCGTGGATCTCCGCGATCCGGACGTCGGCGGGGGTCCGTCGGGCTTGGTGGAACGCGTTTCGCGCGGCCGCCACCGTCGACCCCACGGTCGTCGGGTCCTTGCGATGCTGTAGCGCCATCGTGTCGCAGGCGACCTGGCTCGCCGCGACGCGGACCGGCGTGTCGGTGTGCTTGCGGGCGCTCTCGAGGGGGCCCAGGACCACGGCCGCGGCCCCGTCCGAGAGCGGAGCGCAGTCGAACACGCCCAGCGGCTCCGCGACCGGGCCCGCCCCGACGACCTGCGCGAGGGAGAGCTTGTTGCGGTAGTGCGCGTTGGGGTTCTTCGATCCCATCTCGTGCGCGTGGACGGCCACCCGGGCGAGGTCCTCGCGCGTCGTCCCGTAAAGGTACATGTGCCGTCGGGCGACCATGGCCCAGAGCGCCGGCAGGGTCGCCCCGAACACGACCTCCCATTCGTGGTCGGCCGTCGCGTTCGTGATGTCGGCCCCGGTCGTGTCCGGGACGTCGGTCAGTTTCTCGGCGCCCCCGACGACGACGTAGTCGTACTGGCCGCTGGCCACGGCGAGGTACCCCTGGTGGAGCGCCAGCGCGCCCGAGGCGCCGCCGCCCTCCACGCGGACCGCGGGCAGGTGACGGCCGGCCAGCCCCGCGTAGTCCAGAATGAGCGGTGCGATGTGCTCCTGCGAGAGGAGCGAGCCGGACGCCATGTTGCCGAGGTAGAGAGCGCCCAGCTGCGCGGACGACAGCTTCGCGTCGACCAGCGCCTGCAGCCCCGCCTCGATGCCGATCTCGCGGAACGACCGGTCCCAGAGCTCCCCGAACTTGGTCTGTCCGACGCCGAGCACGGCGACCTCGCGCATGGGTCAGCTGCCTCCCATGTGGATCTTGCCCCGGAACTTCGCGTAGACGGCATACGGGATCTCGGTGCCGCTGTCAAGGTACCACTGCACCGGGCGACCGAAGGAGCGGTCGTACGCGGCGATCTCGTCCGTCGTCTCGAGGTCGAACGCGTCCGACCCGGCGCCGGAGCCGTAGCCGACCATCAGGATCCGTTCGCGGGGCTTCGCCCGGTCGAGGACGTTCGCGAGGCCGATCAGCGCGGCCGCCGAGTAGGTGTTGCCGATATCGGGGGTGACCAGCCCGTAGCGCATCTGGGCTTCGGAGAATCCGAGTTGCTTGCCGACCCGCTGCGGGAACTTCCCGTTCGGCTGGTGGAACACGACGTGCGCGTAGTCCTTCGGGCCGGTGCCCTGGACCTCCATCATCCGGCGCGCACATTCGGTCACGTGGCGGAAGTACGCCGGCTCGCCGGTGAACCGGCCCCCGTGGCTGGGGTACTTCTGCCCTTCGCGGCGCCAGAAGTCGGGGGTGTCGGTCGTATACGATAGGGTCCGGGCGACCTGGCAGATCACCCGCTCCGACCCCATCACGAACGCCGCACCGCCGGCGCTCGCCGAGTACTCGAGCGCATCGCCCGGAGCCCCCTGCGACGTGTCGGTGCCGATCGCGACCCCGTAGCGGATCATCTCCGAGCCGACGAGCCCGAGGCACGTCTGGATCGCGGCCGTCCCCGCCTTGCAGGCGAACTCGAAGTCCGCCGCGGTGAGGAACGGCGTGGCGCCGACCGCTTGGGCGACCACGGTCGCCGTGGGCTTCACCGCATAAGGGTGCGACTCCGACCCGACGTACACCGCCCCGATCTGCTGCGGGTCGATCGCGCCGCGAAGCAGCGCGGTGCGAAGCGCCTCGGTCGAGATCGTGATCGTATCCTCGTCGGGCGCGGGAACGCTCTTGCGTCGGACGTTGAGCCCTTCGCCCATGCTCTCGCCGTCGGACCCCCAGACCCGTCCGATCTCGCCGGGGGTGATCCGGTATCTCGGGACGTAGACCCCGTAGCTCACGATGCCTGCCTTCATGGTGCCCCCGATCCTCAGAGCTCCTCGAGCCGTTCGAGAACGGCCGGCGCGTGCAGCGCCGTCGTGAGGAGCGGGATGTTCTCCACCTCGGAGAGGCGGATCGCGAGCGAATCCACGCGACCCGGGCTCGCGAAGATAACCGCCGCCGGTTTCAGCGGGTGGGCACGAATCGCGACCATCGGCGAGCGCCCGTACCGAACGTTGGAGAAGATCAGGGCCCGCTGCGTCGTCCAGCCATAGACCTCGGCAAACCGGCTCGCGTCGATCGAGAGGATCGCCCGCGGCGCGTCCAGCACCGTGAAGCCGTGGATGTCCCGGTGGAGGTCGACTCGGCTGACCGCGCGAGCGTCGAGCCGGTCCGCGACCGACTTGAGCGGCATCGCGACCGCGAACTCGCGCATGCCGAGAATGCCGTCGGAATGGGAGGGAACGCCGCCCCGCAGGCCCATCCGACCGCCGTGGTTGGCGTCCAGTGCTACCAAGCCGTCCACATAGCGTCGTATGAAACCGGCTCCCGGGCTGGCCCGCCGCTCGGACTCGTAGTCGCTGATCACCGACGGCACGGTCTCGAGCTGCTTCGCAAGGTCGCGCTGCGAGATCCGGAAATCCTCTCGCCACTTTCGCAGCGTGCGACCCGGATGAGGGGAGAGAACGACCTCGCCCGCGATCTTCTCGCGGATTTCCGCCTCCACGACCGGCGCGACGCGGGCGCGGTATAAATCGTCTCGGTTCCTGTCGTTCTAGGCTATCGACATTTGCCGATAGACCACGGCTCCCGGAATGTGGACCGGGCGAGAGTTTCCGAGGGCAGGGCGGTTCCCGCCGTCGTTTGAACTCGCGACCTCTACCTTGCCAAGGTAGCGATCTTCCGCTGATCTACCGGCCCACGTCGCCGCCGATGCCGGGCGCGCCATAACCTCTTCGCGCGGGGCCGAGAGGGCGGACGCGGGCCGGAGAGCGCGGGTGATCCTCCGGCGGTACGGGACGGAACGCCGCGTACCGGTGGCCCGACCGACGGCCCCTCGCGCTCGGCGAGACCGGCGCCGCCCTCGCCTTTCGGACCAAACCCTTATGGTCCCTCTCCCGCTCGGCCGGCCGATGCCCGAGGAGTCGTCTTCCGGCGAGCCGATCGACCTGCTCGTCAAGAGCACTCGGGACCTGCTCCGCCCGGAGGAGCTCCTTCGGGAGGCGACGCGCGACATCGTCAAGGACGAGATCCGCAAGCACCTCGAGAAGACGCTGCACGACGAGCCGAAGCTCGACAAGGCGCTCCGCGACGCGGTCCACGACCTTCTCACGGCACGGGCCCTGGAGTACGCCGCCCTGCTGCGCGTCGGGACGGCCACCGCGCGACTGGGGCTCGCCGCGCTCCCGTCGGACGTCCGGCACGCGCTCACGAAGGATCTCGTCGAGCTGCTGTCGAAGGAACTGGGGCAGATCGTGGAGAGGTCGCTCTAACCGATGCCGCTCGCCGCCGACCAGGTCAAGATCTACGAGATCAAGCGGGTCGACGTCGAGGGGGCCATTGTCATCGACGGCTTCCCTTCGGTCGGGCTCGTGAGCTCGATCGTCGCGAACTACCTGATCGACACGCTCGAGATGGAGCAGATCGGCATCGTCGAGTCGCCGGCCTTCCCCACGGTCTCGCTGGTCCGGAACGGTATCCCGCAGCACCCCGTCCGCATCTACGCGGGTCGGCCGCCGGCCGACCGGGCGGGCCGCGGGGCCGACAAGCTCGTCGCCTTCGTGTCGGAGTTCCATCCGGCGCCCGCGATCATCCATCCGCTGGCCACGACGATCCTCGACTGGGTCATCGAGCAGCGCTGCTCGCTGCTCGTCTCGCCTGAGGGGCTGGTGGTCGAGGCCGCGCCCGCCGGACCGCGCAGCGCGCGACCGCCCCGCCTCGGGGACATGAAGGTCTACGGGGTGGCGAGCACCAAGCGGGCCCGCGACCTCTACATCGAACCCAACATGATCCCGTTCACGGAAGGGGTCATCACGGGGATCGCGGGGGTCGTCCTCAACGAAGGCCGCCGGCGGGGGTTCGACGTCCTCACGTTCCTCGCCGAAGCCCAGTCCGACTACCCGGACGCCCGGGCGGCCGCCAAGGTGATCGAGACGATCAATCGGATCCTGCTGCGGACCCCCCTCGACCCGATCCCGCTCTACGCGGAGGCGGAGCGGATCGAAAAGCAGCTCCTCTCGATCCAGCGACGCGCCGCCGAGCGCGGGCGCTCCGAGGCCGCCCCCCCGTCATCGCCCCCGATGTACCGCTAGACGGCCGGTCGGGGACCCGCTCCAGCAGCTCCTCGATCCCCGCGACGAGCGCCTCGGCGTCCGCCCGGTCGTTGTAGAGGTAGAACGAGGCGCGCACGTTGCCGGGGAGACCCCGCGCGGCGTAGAACGAGTGGACGCAGTGGAGGCCCGAGCGCACCAGGACCCCGTGCCCCTCGTCGAGGAACAGCGCGGCGTCGTGGGGATCGATCCCGTCCAACGCGAACGCGAAGATGCTCGGACGGTCTTCGGGCGCCGGGGGACCGAGAACGTGCACCCGCGGTTCGGATTCGAGCGCGCGCGTTACGATCGAGTTCAGGGAGCGCTGCTGCGCCTCGACCGCCTCGAGACCGATCGCGGACAGGTAGTCGAGGGCGGCCCGCGCACCCAGGACGCCCGCGTAGTTCTGGAGGCCGGCCTCGAACCGGTACGGTGGAGGCCGAAGCACGTGGGTCCCCAGCGTGGTCGACTCGACGGTTTCGCCCCCGAGCAGGAGGGGTCGGATCTGGCCCAAGGCGGACGGGTCCGCGGCGAGCACTCCGGTGCCGGTCGGGCCCAGCATCTTGTGGCCCGACACGGCGTAGAAGTCGATGCCGAGGCGATCCAGGTCGACCGCGCGGTGCGGAGCGGCCTGACAGCCGTCGATCATCACCAGCGCGCCGTGGTCGTGCGCGCGCTCCGTGATCGCGCGCACCGGGAGCGTCGACCCGTCGAGATTCGAGGTGTGGAACAGGCTGACGAGGCGGACCCTGCCCCGCAGGTGGTCCTCGAGCTCCTCCTCGTCGAACGGATCGTGATCCGGGAGGGGGACGACCTCGATGCGGACTCCCCGCTCCACGGCGAGCCGCTGCCAGACCACGAGGTTCGAGTTGTGCTCCCGGTCCGAGATCACCACGCGGTCCCCCCTCCTCCACGGGAGGCCCTGTCCGACGAGGTTGATTGCTTCGGTGGCGTTCCTCAGGAACACGACGCCGGCCGGATCCTTCCGTCCGAGGAACTTCGCGAACCGTTCGCGTGCCCCCTCGTACCCCGCGCTGACCCGTTCGGCGAACCGGTGGAGGCTGCGACCGGCGCAACCGGGATACTCGGTGTAGTACTCCTCCATCGCCCGAAGGACCGGCCGCGGAACAAGCGACATGCACGCGGAATCGAGATAGACGGGGCCGGGGTGCCCGTCGGCCGCGGAGAGGACCGGGAAATCGGCCCGCACTCGCCTAAGGTTCATCGATCGCCCTGCTGAAGGCCGACCACCGCGGTCGCCAGCGTCGCCGCGCCGAGGACCAGGGCCCGCTCGTCGGGCGCGAACGTCGCGCTGTGGAGGCTGGCCCGTCCGTTTTCCGTGCCGACGCCGAGGCGAAGGAACGTCCCCGGCACTCGCTCGAGGTACCGCGCAAAGTCCTCCGCGCCCATGAGCGGCCGAACCACCTCCACGACGCGGTCCCGTCCGAACTCGACACCAAGGGCCCTCGCGACGGTCGCCGTCGCGCCGGCCGGATTGATCAGAGCGGGGTACCCGCGCCGGTACGTGATCGAAGCGCGGGCGCCGAGACTGGCGGCGATCGAGCGGACCCTGCGTCGCAGCGACTTCTCGATCAGGTCCCGGGTTGCCGGCTCCACCGTCCGCACCGTGCCCTCGAGGGTCACTTCGTCCGGCAGGATGTTGTGTCGGGTCCCCCCGTGAATTGACCCCACGCTGACGACGACCGGGTCGCATGGGTCGCGGACCCGGCTGACCAGCGCTTGCAGCCCGGTCACGACCTCGCTCGCCGCAAGGACGGCGTCCGGTCCCTGATGCGGGGTCGAGGCGTGGCCGCCGCGGCCCCGAATGACGATCTTGAAGGAGTCGGCGGCGGCCATGGCCGATCCGACGCGCCATCCGATCCGGCCCAGCGGCAGGCTGGGGTCTACGTGCAGGCCGGCCACGAAGTCGACCGTCGGGTGCTCGAGGCACCCGCGCTCGATGAGGGGGAGGGCGCCGCCCTCGTGCCCCTCCTCCTCGGCGGGTTGAAACAGGAGCTTTACGGGTCCCCGTAGCGCCCGTGGCGACCGGGAGAGCAACGTGGCCGCTCCGAGAAGGCAGGCCATGTGGACGTCGTGCCCGCAGGCGTGCATGCGTCCCGGGTACCGGGATTGGAACGGGAGCTTCGTCGCCTCGGTGATCGGCAGGGCGTCCATGTCCGCCCGGAGGGCGACCACGGGTCCGCTCCGCTCCCCCCCGATCAGACCGACCACCGCGGGGAAATCACCGTACGTCCGATGCGGGATGCCCAGCTCGTCCAACGCCCGCACGATCCGGTCGCGGGTCTTCCGCTCCTCCCCGGAAAGCTCGGGCTCCTGGTGGAACGCGGCCCGCCAGGCCCGCATCGCGGGCAGGGCCCGGCGCGCCGCCGGGGTCCACGCCGCCGGGACACTCGCCACGCCGCGTCATCGGCCGGTTCGTTATAATGCGCGCTCTTTCCCCGCCCGAGGGCGCGGGTCCGGCGCTCCTCCGGGTCACCGCAACGTGGACGAAACCGGACCACCCTGGGGGGAGACGCGGGTCCGTGCGGTCCGGCTCGATTCCGGCCCCTTCCGGGTCGGTCGGCGGTACCGCGGCTACGCGTCCACCGGCTTCGCCATCAACACGTTCGTCTCGCGGTACCCGAGCCGGGTGTACAGCGTTCGCGCGTTCGTGTTGTCGCCGAAAACGTGCAACGCGACCCGGTAGCAACCTGTCCGCCGCGCCTCCGCCTCCAGCATCCGCAGCGCTTCGCCCGCGTACCCTCGGCGTCGATGTTTCTCGTCGATCCCGACCCAGAAGACGAACAGTTGCGGACGGGTGCCTTCCCGCTGGATCGCGTGCCAGATCTCTCCGACTCGCGCGCCGGTCGAACTCTCCCGGATCGTGTTGAGGAATTGGTCCGGCGTGGCCGGTCCGTCCGGGAGCAGCTTCTGCGTCTCCGCGTGGGCCCGCTCCAGCGCCGAAGCCCGGTCCCAGGTCCCGGCCCGGACGTGCGCGTCGGCGTAGTCTTGGTCGAGCCAGGCAAGGAAGGTGCGGAACTCCTCGGGGCTCATCGGCTCCAGGCGTACCATCGCCGGCCGAACCAATCCGGTCCCATATCCCTTCCGAGGCCCGCGCGCGGCGGTACCGAGCCGGTCGGTCACGAGGGTCGACAACGACGAAGGATCGTCTTCGGCGTCTGTTCGAGCACCGCGCGCAGCCCCGTCTCGGCGATCCCAGCCCCCCGCGCGATCGCCCGCGCCCGCGCACCCGGCACGAGCTGATCCGGGGCGTGAGCATCGGAGTCCACGACCAGCAGAGCTCCTGCTTCCTCCGCCCGCCGTGCGACGTGGCCGTTGGCGAGGGCGTGCCCGCGCCGGGCGGAGATCTCCAGGACGACCGAGTTCTTCTCCGCCAGCTCCGCTTCCTCCGCCGTGAGCAGCCCCGGGTGGGCCAGGATGTCCACGAGACCCGAATCGAGCGCCGCCCGATTCGTTCCCGCGGGAACAGACTCCGCGACGGTCTCGCCGTGGACGAGGACGATCTCGGCACCCAGCCGGCGGGCCGCACGGGCCACGGCCGCGATCTTCCGCGGCGGGAGCTTGGTTAGCTCGACCCCGACCAGCGGCACGAACGGCTCACCGTCCCATGCTCGCGCCTCTTGGTGAAGGCGTCGCAGGAGCGGCGCGGGGTCCTCGAGGGACAGGTGGTCGGTCAGCGCCAGCACGCGGTGACCCAGGCACCGGGCCTCGTTCCACATGTCGGTCGCCGAGGTCGTGCCGTCCGACAGGAAGGAGTGCGAGTGAAAGTCGAACCGGTCGCCGAGGGGATCCGGTCGAACCGTCCGTACGGCCGCCATCGCGCCTCGAGTGAGCGGGCTGATTATGAGGTTGTCCGCCGCGGTGGAGACAGTCCCGTGGCACGAGGTACGAGCGCTCCCACCGCGTCGCGCCGGGCGCGAGACGCTGGCCAAGCCGGGTCGCCCACGAACGCGCACCCGGCTGGGTGGCCCGGAAGCGACTGGCTACGTGCGATCGGACCGCCCCCGCCGGCGCGGCGGAGCCGCGGCGCGGTCGATCCTCGGCACGCGGGGCGGGCCGTCGACCGCGACCTCCTCCCGCCGGAAGCAGCCGCGGGAGTGGCCGTTCTCGATCCCCACCGCCTGCAGCCAGGCATACACGATGACCGGTCCGACGAACTTGAAGCCGCGAGATTTCAGCACGGCAGAAATTTTCCCGGACAGGGGGGACTTGGTCCGGGCGGGGCCCTCGAACCGATGCGGTGCGCCGCCGGCCAATCCCCAGACGAACTCCGCGAAGTCGATGCCCGCGTCGCGCATCGCGAGGTAGGCTCGGGCGCCATCGATCGTCGCCACTATCTTGGCCCGGGATCGCACGATCCGTGGGTCCCGTAACAACCGGGCAACATCCCGCGGCCCGTACCGGGCCACCGCCTCGGGACGGAACCCGTGGAACGCCGCCCGGAACGCGTCGCGCTTCCGAAGGATGATCGTCCAGGATAGACCCGCCTGGAACCCCTCGAGCACCAGCATTTCCCACAGGGCGCGGCCGTCCCGCTGGGGAACGCCCCACTCCGAATCGTGGTACTCGGTAAGGAGCGGGTCGGAGCCCGCCCAAGCGCAGCGTGGCACCTCCCCGCGATGCGGTCGTCGCACGCACGATCCCCGCGGCGCTAGGGCGGTGCCCGCCAAAGCGTTGGCCACCGTTTCCCGGGGCCCCCCGCGGCCGCCGTCGATCCTCGCGACCCCAGCCGAGCCCCCCGGCGCGCGGCGATGTTCGTCGCTCGCAAGGTATGTATCCTCGACCCCGGCTTATCGTGTTTCACCGTACATGTGTCCCGACGAACCCGAGCATTGGGCTGCGCAGGCGCTCGGCTCCGAGGTTCGCGTCCTCAAGGTCGCGCCGTTTCTCGCCGAACGTTGTCGGTGCGGCGCGCGACTGGTCGCAGGCGTCGAGCGGTTCGTGATCTCCGATCCCCCGGCTACCGTGGAGTACCTGGTGAAGTCGCGGGCCTTCTGTTCCTTGGCGTGCGTGAGGGCGTTCCTGCTCGAGGCCCTCTCCGAAATGGAGACCCTTTCCTCGCCGGCAGTAGAGGACACGGTGAGCGACCTTCGGGACGCTTACGTCGACCTGACCCGCACGTTCGACGAGCTCCGGTTCGAGCTGACCAACCCGGACCGCTGACATCGGTCCGCCGGGCGAACCGGGCTCCTTCCGAATCGCGGACCCGTCGACCACTGCCCGCGCGGTCCCGCGCCCGCGAGTCCCCATTCCGAAACGTTCAAGTAGGACGCTGCAGCGTTCTGAGTGGTGCGCATCCATACGCATTGGTGTCAACCGAAAATGACCGCTATCGGAACCTCCCGCGCGCTGGCCCTCGTGGCCCTGATCGTCATGGTCTCGACGACCGTCGGTCTCTCCGTCGCGGCGGCGAGCCCCGGTGCCGGGGCGGCCGCCGCCTCCGGCGTGGCCGGCGGACACGAAACGACCCGCTCGGTGACGTTCTCCGAAACGGGGCTCATCCCGGGAACCCTCTGGTGCGTGTCGGTCGAGGTCTCCCTCTGCTCTGTCCGGGCAAGCATCTCGTTCCATAGCCTCGCGGCGACCACCCTCCCCTTCTCGATCTCCCCGGTCGCGGGCTACAC
>JASHSP010000044.1 GCA_030038655.1 Thermoplasmata archaeon
TCCTGCGCTCGATCGAGGGACGGGTCTCGCTCGTCTTCGGTCCGGAAGACAACGGGCTCAGCCGCGTCGAGCTCGAGCGGTGCGACCTCCTCGTCCACATACCGGCCCGCCGCGAGTTCCCGACGCTGAACATGTCGCACGCCGTGGGGGTCGTGCTGTACGCCGTCCATCGAGCCCGCGGCCCCGCCGACCCGGACACGACCCCGGCCCCCGAGCTCCTCGAGCTCAACGGGAGAGAAAAGGAGCTGTTCCTCGATCGGTTGGAGCGGTTGGTGGGGCGCACGCAGTACCCGCCCCACAAACGACGGGGTTTAATCCTCCTGTTTCGTCGCGTCTTGGGCCGAGCGACGCCGACCGAGGCGGAGTATCGGATGATGCTCGGGCTCCTGAAGAGCCTCGAGCGCGCGTTGAAGAAGGAAGGTCGTGCATGACGGTGGGGAACGGCGATTGGCTGAGGGTCCGCGGAATCGGGCGGGAGCGGTTTGCCGGTTACCTCGCCGACTACCTGGCCACCCTCGGCTACGCGGTCGATCGCGAGGAGTCGAGCGAGCCGTCCGAGAGCCGCGTGCGCGGCCGTCTCGAGCGCCAGAACCCGGCCGTCCCGCCGTCCGCCGCCCTCGTGAGCTTCCGATTCTACCCCACGAGCGGGGGGGCGGCCCTCGTCTGGGAGGGACCGACCGAGATACCGACCGGGGAAAGGCCCCGGATGGACCGGCTCGTGCGCGAGCTGTCGAGCCATCTCGAGCGCGCGATCGCGACCGAGAGCCACGCCACCGCGAAGGTCGTTCGGCCGTCCGAGCCGCACCTCCCTTGGGTGCGCGCGGCCGGGTGAGCCCCCGGCCGAGGCTACTCGGCGTACGGGTCGGCCCGGCCGCCGAGGTACACCAGGCGGGACTTCACCGGGAAGTCGAGGTTCGGCGCCGGCGAAGCGCACGCGCACGACTCGCGCAGGCAGCGGGCGGTCAGGATGTGACCGGCCGGCCAATGCGGCCGCCCGCTCCGGCGGCTTCTCGTGATGTGGTGCGCCCAGCCGTGCTTCGTCGCCGGCCGCGCCAGGGCGATCTCGTGACCGCAGCGGTTGCACCGACCGTACTCGAGCCGTCCCAGGAGCGCCACGGCGGTCCCGGACTACCGCGTCGAGCGATTTCACGCTTCCGATGGGAACGGCCGGCATCCCCCGTGCGACGCGGCAGGAGCCGGCGAAGCACGCGCTCTGCCCGGATCGTCGGGTCCCGGCGCCGCGGCGGGCGGACCGTTACTTCGGCTCGAATCGAGCGGTGAAGTGCGGGAGCCGTTCGGGGCGGTAGACCATTCGGACACCGCGGATCGCGGCCCGTCGCGCGTGGACCCGGCCGACCACGTCGGCCACGTAGGCCAGCTGGCCGGCCGAGTAGACACGACGCGGGATCGCGAGCCGGACCAGCTCGAGCGACCGCGACCCGGGCCCGGAGCTCGTGCCGAACATGAGCGACCCGACCTCGACCGCGCGCACTCCGCCTTCCCGATACAGCTCGACCACGAGCGCCTGGCCGGGGAGGTCGTCCGCGGTGAGATGCGGCAGGAACCGTCGGACGTCGAGGTATACCCCATGCCCTCCGACGGGCCGGAAGAACGGGACCCCGCACTCGGCGAGCAGCCCCGCCAGGTACCGGACCTGTCCGATCCGGTGCTCGAGGTACTCGAGGTCCGTCGCTTCGACCAGACCGACCGAGGTCGCCTCCAGGTCCCGGCGCGCGAGCCCCCCGTACGTCGGGAACCCCTCGAACAGGACCAGCGCTTCCTTCAGCTTCTCGGCGAGCCGCTCGTCCCGGGTCGCCACGAACCCGCCGATGTTGACGAGGCCGTCCTTCTTCGCGCTCATGGTTGCTCCGGCGGCCAGGTCGAAGAACGCGCGGCCGATCTCGGGGACGGTCCGGCTCCCCATGCCCGGCTCGCGCTCGCGGACGAGGTAGGAGTTCTCGGCCCAGCGGCACATGTCGAGGTAGACCGGTACCCGGTGGGCGGCCGCGGTGGCCGCGACCTGACGGAGGTTCTCCAGGGAGACGGGCTGGCCGCCGCCGGTGTTGTTCGTGATCGTCACCATCACGAGCGGAACCTTGTCCGGACCGTTCTCCCGCAGCAGCCGCTCGAGGGCGGGGACGTCCACGTTCCCCTTGAACGGAAAGTCGCTCTCGGGGTCGTACGCCTCGGCCACCGCCAGGTTTACCGGCGTGGCGTGCTGGTGGAGGACGTGCGCCTGCGTCGTGTCGAAGTGCATGTTGTTGGGCACGATCGAGCCGGGCCGGCAGAGGCTCGAGAACAGGAGGTTCTCGGCGGCCCGGCCCTGATGGGCCGGAATGATGTGCGGGAAGCCGGTCAGGGAGCGGACGGTCTCCTCGAAGTGCGCAAAGTTGCGGCTCCCGGCGTACGACTCGTCGCCCACCATCATCGCGGCCCACTGGCGATCGCTCATCGCGCCCGTGCCGGAGTCGGTCAGGAGGTCGATCCGTACCTCGTCCGACCGCAGGTTGAACAGATTGTAATGGGCCCGCGCGAGCGCGCGCTCCCGCTCCTCCCGCGTCGGGTTCGGGATCCGCTCGACGACCTTGGTCTTGTACGGCTCGAACGGCGGACGCGGCGGGGCCGGAGAGCTCACGAGCCGCGCGACCGGGCCGGCCTATTTATCCCGGGCTCCCGGCGGTCGCCCCGACCTCCGTGCTCGCCGGCGCCCCGCGCACGGCCTGCCGCCAGAGGTCCAGGAAGAGCAGAAGGAGCAGCGCGGTGAGGGCGACGTCGAGCACCGCGCTCGGCCACCCGATCCCGTCGTCCCAGGCCCAGACGCTGAGGGCGAGCGTATAGTTGAGCGAGCCCACGACCGAGATCCCCCACAGCCACCACCGGGCGCGGGATCCTAGGAGGGCGACCGGCAGCAGCCAGATCAGGAAGTTGAACGAGAGGTACGGCGTCAGGAGCGCGATGCCGGCGAGCACGATCCCGGCGCCGAGCGAGGGCGAACGCACCTTCCAGAACACGGCCAGGACCAGGGCTACGGTGGCGGCCGCCTGGCCCGCTGCGAGCCCGGTCGAGGCGGGGAGCGCGTTGCCGAGCAGGAGCGCCCCGTACAGGTTGAGGGAGAACCAGCGGGGTCCCAGCTGGTCCGTGAGAACGGGACGCGTGAACTCGGCGCCCCAGACGAGGTAGGAAAGGACGGTGAACCCGACGAACGAGGTGGCCGCGACCGCGAACGTCGTGAACCGACGTCGGGCGTTCCCCGCGGCTCCCAGTACGGGAAACAGCGCGGGAAATCGCGCCGTGGCGAAGAACCCTCCGAGCGCCGCCGCGAGCGTCTCGCTGCGGGGGGTGAGGTACAGGAACAGCAGCACGGTCACGGGCACGATAGCGTTGGTCGCCCCGTCGATCTGGGAGGAGACGAGGGGAACGAAGAGAACCGAAGTCCCGACGAACAGGAGCGATCCCCGTCGGTCCGACCCGCCCACGGCCCAGGTCAGCGGAAGGAGCGAGAGGGCCACCGCCCCCCAGACCAGGTAGATTCCCGGGAGTCCTCCCAGACTGCCCAGAGCGCTGATCAGGACCGCCGAAAGGCCGTAGGGGACGTCGAGGAAGCCGCCGCAGTTCGCGACCTCGAACGGGTCGGTCCCTGCCCAGAACGCCCTTCCCGAGGCGAGCACTCCGAGCGGGTCGCTGACCACAACCGGGTGGCAGGCGTACTGACCGGTCAGGAGGCCGTAGGCCGTGACGGCCGCGAACGCCGTTCCCGCGGCGGCCGTGACCGGCACCCAGTCGAGCCAATCGAGGTCCTCTCGTCCCGATAGCGCCGCCAGGATGCGGCGGACCCGGAGTCGAAGCCAGGCCCCGGCGTCTCCCTCGGTCGACGCCAGCAGCACCGCCAGGTTGACCGCCGCGAGGCCACCGAGGACTGCCCAGGTTACGGCGTTGAACCAACCTGCCATCGTCGGGCCGGCGTCGGCCGAGGGCAATCGAGCGACGCCGCCTTATGAGGGTAGCTTTATAATCGGTGCCCGGGTCCCCGCGCCGCGCCCCATGTCCACCTCCGCCTACCGCTACATGGCCCGATCGTTCCGCCAGACCCTCGGTGAGGAGGGGGCGGCGCTTCGGCACGAACGGCTCCTCACGTGGCGGCAGGAGACGACCGTGACGCGCCTCGAGCACCCGACGCGCCTCGACCGGGCTCGCGCGGTGGGATACCGGGCGAAGGGCGGGTTCTCGGTCGTCCGAGTCCGCGTTCGGCGGGGCGGCCAGCGCAAGCGGGCGATCATCGCCGGGCGCCGGCCGAAGCACAAGGGGATCCTCCGCATGACCCTCGCGAAGAGCCTCCGGCGGATCGCCGAGGAGCGAGCGCAGAAGCACTATCCGAACCTCGAAGTCCTGAACTCCTACTGGGTGGGCGAGGACGGTAAGCAGAAGTTCTTCGAAGTGATCTTAGTCGACCCGGTGCACCCCGAGATTGCCGCCGACCCGAAGATCGCCTGGATCGGGGCGCCCGCGAACAAGAAGCGGGTGTACCGCGGTCTAACGAGCTCCGGGACCGAGGGGCGTGGACTCCGCTGGTCGGGGAAGGGGACGGAGCGATTCCGGCCGTCTCGCGCGCGCAACCGGCGGGACACGCGACGCACCCAGACGAAGGTCATTCCGTAGGGAGGGCGCCGCCGGGGGGATCCCGGAGGTCGAGCAGGGCCTCGAGCGAGCTCCCGCGCCGAGTCGCGTTGCGACGGGCCCAGCCGGCCAAACCCTCCACGTGCGCTAGCTCCCCGCGAAGAACGCGGGCGAGCCGGCGCCGGTACTCGAGGTCGAGGGCGAGCGCCTCCGGGGCGAGGAACTCCTTGAGGCGGTGCGCGAGATGGCCGCCCTCCGTGTCCCAGTCGGTCAGGAGGATCACCCGACGATTTCCCGCGGACAGCTCGGCCGCGGTTCCCGAGAGGGTACGGCCCCGATGGACCGCGACGATCGGGCCCGCGACGCCCAGCGCCCGCAGCGACCTGCGGTCGCGCTCCCCCTCGACCACCACCACGGTGCCGGGGGCCGAGCTGTCGGCGAGAAATCTCTTCCACAGTTCGAGGAACTCCTCGAACGCGGTCTCCGCGTCGCGGTCGTTGCTCACGACGTCCGACCGGCCCGAAGCGGGCCGTCCTGCTCCCGGAGCAGTCCCAGCACGGGACGGGTATAGTCCCTACGGTGATCGAGGGGAGAGCGCCGTACGGAGATCGCACGGCCCCGACCGCCGCGGGCGACCCGGACTCCTGAGCCGTTCGCCAGTCCGGTGGTCCGGCCGGACCACGCGCGGAAGGGCGCTCGAGCGGGTCGCACGAAGGATCGACGGAGGGGACGGTGGCGCCGGTCCGACACAGGGCGGCGGAGACTCTGACGGTGGGTGGCTCTGTGGGGGTCGCTCCTCAGGAGCGTGGCGGAAAACTCGGGAGCGCGGCGAGACAGCTCCCCGCGGTGGGTGCGGACCCAAGGACGGAGCGAGGACCGCCCACCTTGCCTTCTCGGTCGATGGCGGAACGCAGGCTCCCGGACGATGCGGGTTCAACTTAAATGCCGACTCCGGTGTCCGAGCGGCCCCGATGCCGGACACGTTCACGCTGCTGCTCGAATGGCGTCGGAACGAGGCGGCCGGCCGGTCGCTCGCAAAGCTGCCGCCCGACTACTACCCGACCGTCGCCCAGTACCTCTCCGAGCTCCGGCGGTCGTACGAGGCCGATCTTCGGGAGAATCCTTCCTCGCGTAAGGGGGAGATTTCGCGTCAGACGTACCACCGCGCGACGCAGGTCGCCCGGGACGTTCTCGAGGGCCGCATGCAGAAGGTGCTCTCCCTGGCGTTCCAAGCCAGCATCGGCGGCTCGCGGGACCTTCCGAACGCGCTGGCCGAAGAGAAGGCGATGTTCGACCAGCTCCTGGGCACGTTTCAGACTCTTCGACGGACGGCCGCTCCGTACCTGGAGGTCGCCGGTGGGCCGCTCCCCGCGGTCTCCCCGTCGGTCGTTGCTTCGCGGCCCCCCGCGCCGGGCGCGGGGCCGAACGCCGGCGCCCCGGCAACGGACGCGACCCCGACGCGCTCGCCCGCGGGTCCCCTGACCTACGTGCGGGTCGTGAAGGACGGCCGCCCCCTCAGTATCGGGGCGGAGACGGTCGACCTTAGGACCGACGACCTCCTCTCGATCCCGCCGGAGACGGCGAAGATCCTGGTCGACGGCAAGGTCGCGGAACCGATCAGCGCCCGGCCCCTCGGCCCTCGTGCGTGACCCCGTCCCGCGGCGGACCGGCGGACGCGGGCACGAGCTCGAGCGCCCGGAACCGGTCGAACCCGAAGAGCAGGTTCTTGGACCCGAGCCGTAACCGGACCTCCTCCTCGGGCGATCGGGTGCGACGGATCGCCTCCGACAGGAGCTCGGGGTAGCCCCACCGGCCCAGCGCCTCGGCCTGACGGTCGAACGCGACCTCGGTCCATCCCGCGGATCGGGCGGCCGCTCGCACGCGGGTGAAGTTCACGAACGTGGAAAGATCGGTCTCTCCCGGACGGTCGAGGGGGTCGCTCACCGTGCGATGGGAGCGGACGGCCGCCAGGGTCCCGGCCGGATGGGCCCGGCGCAGCTCGCTCTCCTCCATGCCGTAGTCGAGGATCAAGAGGACCCCCCGCACCAGATGATCGGCCACTTCCCGAACGAACGCCTCCGCGGAGGGGGAGACCTCGACGACCAGTCCGTCCGTTTCGCCCGGCGGGAGCGGCCCGCCCCCGACGGGGCGGACGGTGCGGCTCTCGGCCGCGACCAGTCGGGATCCGTCCCACCGGACCCCCAGCTCGGCCCAGCCGGCGCCGGTCCAGCGGAGGCGACGCGCGGGCTGGGCGTCCAGAAGCTCGTTGGCCAGGACCGCCCCGGAGAACGGACCCTCGCCGCCGGCGTCCGGCCGCGACCGAACCCGAATGCCCGCCGCGCGTCCGGCGCGTTCGACCCGATCGCGGGCGCGCAGTCCGAGCGGCTCGGACCTATCCACGAGGACGTACTCGATCGGTCCGCCGGACGTGGCCGCGCCGGCCAGCGAACGGACGATCCCCTCGGCCAGCGCGCCGTCGCCGGGACCGAGCTCGACGATCGAAAACGGTCGAGCCGACCCCAGCGACCGCCGCACCCCTTCGAGATGTCGGGCGATCGTGGCCGCGAACAGGGGGTGAACGTGGCTCGCCGTGTAGAAGTCTCCCCCCGGACCGAACCGCGACCGCCCGGCCGTGTAGAAGCCGAGCCCCTCCGCGTACAGGGCGAGGTCCATGAACCGGTCGAACGGGACGAAGCCGTCCCGGTCCGCCGCGGCACGGATGCGGCCGACCAGGGTTGGCTCGGCGGCGTCGTTCGTCGGCAGGGGGTACCTCCGCCCGGAACGGTGCTCCGGCGGCCGCGGAGCCGTCTCAGCCGATGTAGCCGAGGTCGTCGCGGCTCGCCGACGGCGAGACCGAGGTCCCCTCGGCCGACCGCTGTTCCGCCTCGTGAATCTTCTGGGCGATCCGGTCGATCTCCTTCGCCTTCGCCTCGAGCGCCGTGAAGTCGATCTCGATGCGGAGGACGCGGGCGAGCACCTTGAGGACCGCCTCTGCGCTGCGCGGGTCCACGAAGTAGCCGCTCGTCTCGCCCATCAGGCAGACCCCCTCCATCCCGAACAGGCGCCCGAGGCCGAGGAACAGCCCGCTCGCCCCGATCAGGCCCCCGCCGGGGTCGTTGCGGGAGAAATGGACGCCGAACTTCTTCATCGCCTCGACCTTGGCGGGGACGGTCGCGGCGCCGAGGACCCGAGGCTCCTCGATCACGCGGCCCTGGGCGAAGCCGGCGAGCGTGTAGACCTCCCGGACCCCGAGCTTCGCGGAGAAGTCGAGGACCCGCTCCGTGATCTCGTACTGCCCCTCGGGGCTGATCCCTTGGAAGTCGCCGCCGAGGATGAGCAGGTCGTGCGCCGCGGACGCCGGAGCCTTCCAGTACGCGAGCTCGTTCGAGACCAGGCGGATGATTCCGGTCTCGCTCACGTAGACCTGCGGCGGGAAGAACTTCGAGTAGATCGTCGCGAGCGGCTTCGCGTGGAGATGGTCACGAAGGTAGTCCGCCGCCAGCTTCCCCACGTTGCCGACGCCTGGCAGGCCCTCGATCAGGATCGGGTCTCTGAGCTCGACCTTCTCGAGCGCTCGGATCAGGACGTCTTCCACGGGCCGTCTCCGCCGAAACGAGCCGACCGACGGGGATAAGGGTTCGGTGGCGCGCGCGTAGGCCGCTATCGCGAGGTCGACTGCACGTTCCAGCCGTCCTCCCCAAGCTCCGCCTTCCAGATCCGGGTGAGGTTGGGGCGGTGCCCGACCTTCTCCACGGCGAGGGAGTGGACGTACCGATCGAGGTGGGGCTCGGCCCGGAGGTCCAGGACCACGTCGGCGAGGTTCTGGAGGATCGCGACCGTGGCGCGGTCGTAGACCGCGGAATGGAGCGTGATCATTGCCTGCCCGCCGACTGTCTGGCACCGGTGCCGAATCTGGCGCGCCACGGTCGCGACGTCGCGCGCGGGCAGCACTTCGAAGAAGAAGTCGATCGAGTCGACGATCAGTCGGAACGGCGCGTCGATCCCGGCGAGGTCCGCGAGCATCCGGTCGGTCAGCCGAAAGCCGGTCGCGGGGCGTTCGCCCAGGTGCTCGCGTACGAGCCCCTCCACCCCGAGGCCGTGCTCCCGTGCCTTCGCGATCTCGAGGCCGCGGACGAGGACCCGCTCGTAGTACTCGTCCGCCAGGTTGACGATCTTCACGTCCTCCGGGTCCCAGCCGAAATCGGTGAACGACCGGCGCACGTCCTCCGAACGCTCGTACGTGGTGTAGAACAGGACCGGCACGGAGCCGACCCCGGCGTGGGCGAATTGCTTGGCCAGCACCGATCCACCGGCGCCGGTCGACCCCTTCAGGAGGGCGAGCCACCCGACGGGCAGCGCGGTCCGGATCGGCCCGTCGATCTCGGGGATGCCCAGGACGGGGCTCTCGTCCGCCACGATCAGGGCCCCAGCCGAGCCATGTCGATCGTCTCGTCCACGACGAGGTTCAGCAGCTGCTCGACGCTCGCCGCCTGCTCCTCGGTCGTCTCGAGCACGAGCGTGAGCACCTGGCGCGACTTGAGGTTGTTCAGCAGGATGTGCAGGAATTCGGAGAGCAGCTCCGGCGGGTTGTGGATCGCGAGCGAGTTCACGCTGTCGACGATCACGGTCGAGCGGGGGCTGCGAGTCCGGCGGAGGAGATACTCGACCCGGAGCATGATCGACTCGAGCGCCCGCGGACTCTCGACGTAGGTGGCGTTGGGGAGCGGGTTCTCGTAGTGCATCATGAGGTGGCTGATCGCGTCCACGAACGACACCCGGTCCGCCGGCACGTCCAGCGCCTGGGCGAGGGACCAGACGAACGCGGCCGGGCTCGTGACCGCCACGTAGATCGTGTGGGTGTTCGCCCCACTCCCGACGTCCCGGAGCGCCGCGGTGAGGACCGAGAAGTACTGGTCGGCATACTCGCGCGGGTCGAGCTTCAAAGTGACCGCGGTGCCCGGGGGCAGGGCCCGGAGCCGGTCGCCGATCTCGGCGGGGGCCACCGGTCAGCCCTCCTCGTCGGCGCGGGCGCCCTTCAGGTGGGGCGTCATCAGGATGCCGATCGGGGTGAGCTCGATCACGTACTGGGCGTGCGAGTGCGCGGAACCGCGCATCTTCACGATTTGGAGCACCCGGTGGATGTCGCCGCGCCGTCGCGCGTTCCAGAGCAAGATGATCCCGTCCACGATCGCCTCCTCCACGCCGCGGGTCGAGTACCGGCCCTGCGTCGGCGTGATCTCGGACACGAGCACCGAAGTGCAGTCGCAGGCGCTCATCTCCTCCCCGAGCCGCAGCACGAACTCCCGGATCTGCTCGTCCTTGCGGATGCGGTAGCAGAGCGACGTGAGGCTGTCGAGCACGAGCCGCTTGATCCCGAGAGAACGGACCAGGTCCCGGATCGTGCGGACGAGGATGTCGAGCTCCTCGGAGGAGAGCTCCTCCGACTCGAGACCGAGCTTCTCGTAGAGGACCGGCAAGTCCACGAACACCAACTTGCCGTCGACCACCAGATCGGTCCGGAAGAACTCGAACGTGGAGAGGTTCTGCACGAGCTTGTCGGACGCTTCGGTGACCGACAGGAACAGCGACCGCTCCCCCCGCTCCGCGCCGCGCAGGAGGAACTCGAGCGACAGCGTGGTCTTCCCCGTGCCGACGCTCCCTGCGATCAGCACGGTGTTCCCGCGCGGAATCCCGCCGCCCAGAATGTTGTCCAGCCCTTCGATCCCGGTGACGCAGCGTTCGAGGCCGACGGCGGGCTCGGCGCGACCGGGGGGCTCGGGGCCGGCGGCGGACGGCCCGGGGGATTCCATCGAGAAAACGAGCCGTTCCGAGACTATGAGTGTTGTGGCCGAGAGGAACGACCGCCGACTCACCGGTCGTCCCGGCCCGGCGAGTTCGCCGGAATCCGACGCGGGTCGACCCACCAAACAGTTCCCCCGGGTCCTCGCGTCGTGCGAACGATGGCGCCCGCGCGGCCGAGCTCGGCCCCGAGGCTTCGAAGCAGACGCTCTCCCTCCAGTCCCCCGCGCGAGCGGAGCCCGGTCACCGAAAATTCGACCAGTCCGTCGGGGGCGGTTCGACGCGCCTCGGCCCGGAGACTCTCGAGGACCGCCGAGCGGTCGAGGGGCGGCGGACCCGACGAGCTGCTTGCGGCCGAAGAGGGGGGAGCCGCCGACGAGTGCGGGATGATGGGGGGACGTCGATCCCCGCCGTCGCGTCCGGGGGGTGACACGGGCGGCGCCGAGGCGTGAGGGCGCGAAGCCGGCAGTCGCACCGTCCGGAGCCGGTGGACCGACTCCCCCTTGCCGACGAACACCATCGCATCGCCCCGGGGGAGCGCGAGGATCGTCTCAGGAGAAACGCCGTTCCCTACCCTTGCGAGCTCCCGCGCTTCCTCCGGTGAGCCGCGGAAGGCCACGATGTCCGCGACGTTGGTCCAAACGGCGTCGCGCACTCCGTCCGGAAGGGACGCCAGCGATTGGGTGGCCACCACCACGTGGACGTTCAATCGGCGGGCAAGCCGAAGCATCTCCGAGAGGCTCTCGTGCGCGAACCATTGCGCCTCGTCGAGCAGAACGAACGTCTTCGACGGCGTCGGGCGCGCCAGCAGCGCCGACCAGAGCAACGCCAGGTAGACGGCGAAGAGATACCGGGCGGTCGACTCTCCGACCCGTGCGGCCGCACCCGAGACGACGACCATGCTCCCCGGAGCGACCAGCTGGGGCGCCGTAACGGTCGGCGATCGCGCGCAGAGCATCCCGGCGAGCGTCGGATTCCGGACGACATCGTAGAGCAACCGGCGAGCCCCCTCGGCGTCCTCGGGTCGCTCGCGCATTCGGTCCGCGAGCTCCCGTAGCGGCTCCCGCGCCTCGGGAGGGATGACCTGGCGCGTTCGGCCCATGGTGGCGAGCAGCGTGTGCGCGTCCACCAGGGTGCCGCCCGGTAGAGCGGCCGCGGCGCGAACGGCCCGTCCGAGCATCTCCTCGAGCCGCGGACCCCAGAAGGATGAATCGGAGTACCGGCCGGCCCGCACCCGCCGCAACGCGTGCACGATGTCGTCGATCCGACGCTCGGCCAGAACAGGGTCCGTGCCTCCAACGGGGGAGATCCCTTCCAGGGCGTTCAGCGTCGGAGGATCCTCCCCCGGGGCGATCCATACGACCGGGTCCGTACGGGTCGAGAGCTCCGCTCGGACCCGCTCGGCGGTTTCCCCCAGCGGGTCCAGGATGACGACCCCGCCGAGACGTGCTGCCCGGGTCGCGAGGTCCACGAGGAGCGAACTCTTGCCCATGCCCGTCTCGCCCACGATGGCCAGGTGGCGCCCCTGGTCGGGGTCCACGGGCAGTCCGACCGGGGCGCCGTCGACCTGTCGCCCGAGCGCGAGTCCCGGGAGTATGCCCGGTGGCGGGGACGGCCGTGGCGCCCGGCCGTCCCTGGCCGGCAGCAGGGCCGCGAGCTCGCCTTCGGCGAGGAGGATCCGAGAAGAGGGGAACGGCGGCGAACGGAACGGGGAGAACCGGATCCCGGCGCCGTCCAGGAGACGCCAGGCGCCCTCGGTCGCTCGCTTGGCCCGGCGCACGGTTTCCCGGCTCGAGCCGCGCGGCACGGCCAAGCGCACGTCGGCTCGCCATAGGGACGTCCCGGCCGAGGCCGGCGCGGCAGCGGCTGGCCGGCCGGCAAGCGCTCCGATCCAAGGAGGGCGCGGGGGCGGCCGGTCTGGGATCCGGTCGACCGGAGGACCCCGGATCAAGGGGCGGCGGACGGCCGGGGCGCAGGGAGAGAGGGAACACTCGGTCCAGATCCCCGACGGGAGGGACGCGAAGGCGAGCCCCAACGTCTCGACGATCGCCCCCGACTCCGTCGGGGGCCCCGCGATCTCGCCCGGCAGGGCAAGCCGGCGTGCACCGAACCCGGGCTCGAGGCACGGAGGTACGGCCCGGAGAGTCCGGCGCCACTGTCCTGGTTCGTACGCGCCCGCGAGCACCCGCTCGACCCACCGCTCGCTCCGGAGGTCCTCGGTTCGAACGAGGAGGCCGTCCGTTCGAGCCCCGCCGACCCGGATCGTGAACGTCGCTCCGACCGCGTGGCCAGCCCGCAGGGCCGTGTCGATCCGCGATCGAGGGAGTCGCTGGTCCTCCCGGCGGGTCGCCGCCTCGGCGCGGGGACAGAACATCCAGGAAGCCCGTCGGCTGTCGGAACCGGGGCACGCCCCGTCGGACACCCGGAGCGTGACCCGCCGAGCCGAGTCGCCCGTTTCGGGGCCCTTGAAGGCTGAAACGTGGGCCGCGCTACGGCTAAGTAACCGGCCGACCCCGAACCGTCCGGCGCGCAGCAATCGATGTCGTCCCTCGAAGAGGAGATCCTCGCGGTGGAGGAGGAGATCCGCAACACCTCGTACAACAAGGCAACCCAGCTCCACATCGGGCGGCTCAAGGCGAAGCTTGCCGTCCTCCGCCTCGAACGAGAGACCCGGGCCAAGGGCAAGGGCGGCGGCACCGGGTACGCCGTCCGCAAGAGCGGCCACGCCACCGTCGGACTGGTCGGATACCCCTCGGTCGGAAAGTCAACCCTCCTCAATCGGCTGACCTCCGCGGAGAGCGAGACCGGAGCGTACGACTTCACGACGCTCACGATCATCCCCGGCATGCTGCGCTGGGGAGGCGCCTCGATCCAGATCTTGGACATGCCCGGGCTCGTTCCTGGAGCGGCGCGGGGACGCGGGCGGGGCCGCGAAGTGCTCTCCGTGGTCCGTTCCGTGGACCTCGTCCTGTTCCTCATCGACCCGGAGCACACCAATCTCGCGGCCCTCGTGCGAGAGCTGGAAGGGGCCGGCGTCCGGATCAACCAGCGCCCGCCCCGCATCGTGGTGCAGTACGGGGACCGAGGAGGCCTGACGATCTCGAGCACGGTCCGCCTGACGCACCTGGCCGGCGGTATGGCGCTGCCGATCGCGCGCGAGTTCAATCTGCACAACGGCTCAATCGTCTTTCGCGAGGACGCGACCGCCGACCAGCTCATCGACGTGCTCGCGGGGAACCGGGTCTACGTCACAGGGCTCCTCGCCGTCAACAAGGCGGAACTCCTCGGCGCGGCCGACCGGGCGCGACTGACGAGCGAGGTCCGCCCGTACGACCCGGCGTTCATCTCCGCGAAGACGGGCGGGGGCGTGGACGACCTGGTCGACCGTATCGGACGGGCCCTCCGGTTCATCCGGATCTACGTCAAACCGCCCGGCCAGCCCGCCGACATGGTCGAACCCGTGATCCTCCGCCGGGGGGACCGCGTGGCGGACCTCCTGCGGCGGCTACCGTCGGACCTCGGCGGCTCGTTCAAGGCCGCTCAGGTCTGGGGTCGCAGCGCCCGCTTCGCGGGGCAAACCGTCGGCCGCGATCACGTCCTGGACGACGAGGACATCGTCACGATCGTCG
>JASHSP010000045.1 GCA_030038655.1 Thermoplasmata archaeon
CCCGGCGCCCAAGCCGAAGCCGAAGAGCCGACCCCGGAAGAAACCGGCGGCGAAGCCCCCCGCCGACTCGTAAGGCTCGGCCCTCGCCCGTTGCCCGTGGAAGCGAATCGGTAAGAGTTCGCGCGTCGCCGCCCGCGCGATGCAGCGGGACGACGGCTGGGTCTCGGCGTCGGACCTAGCCGAGTACGCGTACTGCCCGCGGGCCGCCTACTACCGCTCCCATCCTCCGCCCGGCGGCCGGACGTTCGACGCGAGCGCGCGCGCCGCCGCGGGGATGCGGTACCATCACGCCACGCTCTCGGCGGAGCGGCGTCGCGAAGGAGCGGGAGCGGCCTACGCGGTCGCTGCCTGCCTCGGGCTCCTCCTTCTGGTCGCGGGGGTCGCGTGGCTCTTCCACTGGTAACTCCCTTCCTCCCGGAGGTCCTGGTCGCCGTCGGGGCGGTCGTGGCTGCGCTCGCGCTCCGCGCCCTGCTTCAGCGGGCTCGCGACCGACGGTACGGCACCCTCGTCTCGGCCGACGACGGCACGGGAGGTGGAAGGACCCTGGCGGCCCCCCGGTACCGGCTGTCCGGCCGGCCGGACATCCTCCGTCGCGCCGCGAGCGGCGCCACGATCCCGATCGAGCTCAAGCACCGTCCCTCCTTCGAGCGGGGTCCCCCGTACTCGCACGTCGTCCAGGTGTGGGCCTACTGCCTCCTCGTCGAGGAGACGACGGGGATCCCTCCGCCGTACGGGGTCCTGCGCTACTCCGACGGGGTCGAGATGGCCGTGACCTGGGATGGGGACGCGCGACGCGAGCTTCTCGGGATCCGGGCGGCCCTCGCGCGCCCGTATGACGGGCGGGCGCGCCCGTCCGTGGCCCGGTGCGCGCGGTGTCCCTGGCGGCTCGCCTGCGATGCGCGGGCGGTCCCCGCCTGAGGCCGCCGGGGGCCGGGCCCGCTCACCGAACAGGCCAGCGGGATCGCTAACGTCTTCGGGCCCAGTAGACGTCGGTCCGGTAGGGGAGCAGGAGCGTCTGCCGTCCTCTCGTGGTCGGGTCCCGATCCACCAGCTCCCGGACCGCTCGGCTGACGGCTCGTCGCTGCGCGGGTGGGAGGATGGCGATCAGGCTGACCGACTGAACCCGCGCGAGCAACGTACGGCGGTCGAGGTGCTGGACGTGGCGGAACGTGCGATGGTGGAGCGGTCCAAACCCGTACGCGCGGTTCTCGAGCGCGTGCTCCCACGCCGCGTCGGCGTGGCTCGGGGCGTCTTTCCGGTGCGGTTCGAGGATGCGAGAGAGTTCCGCGACCCATGCGAGGGATTCGTCGCGCCGGTTCCACACCATCCCCACCGCTCCTCGGGGGCGAAGCACACGCTGGATCTCGGCGACAGTCGGCCGGAGGCGGAACCAGTGGAACGCCTGGGCCCCGACGACCGCATCGGCGAAGCCGTCCGGCACCGGAATCGCCTCGGCCGTGCCGTCCAGGACGGGGAGGTCCGGCAGGGCCCGAGTGAACTCGGCCCGCATCCCCGGAGTCGGTTCAACCGGGACGATCGTCGCGCCCAGGGGGAGGAGACATCGTGTGAACTTTCCCGTCCCGCTCCCGAGCTCGACCACGGTCCGATGCGGGCCTAGGCCCAGGCCCCGCCCCAGCCAGCGGACCGCCTCCGCCGGGTAGTCGGGCCGCCCCCGCTCGTAGAGCCGGGCCGTGCGGTCGAACCCGGCCACGGCGCGGTGTACGCGTCGGTCGCGCGTCGTCATCGAGGCCTCGGGCGGCGAACCGCGCCCGAGGATAACCCTCGCGTGCCTCCGTCGACGGACGCCGGTGGAAACCTTTAGGGTGGGGCGACGCTCGGCCGTCCGATGGCGGAAGGGACGGTCGAGCGCACGCTCGTGCTCGTCAAGCCGGACGGCGTGAAGCGCGGCCTGGTCGGCGATGCGGTGCGACGATACGAGCGCAAGGGGCTTCGCATCGCGGCGCTCCGCCTGCTTCGGGTGACCCCGGAGGTCGCCGCTCAGCTGTACGCCGAGCATCGGGAGAAACCGTTCTACCCGTCCCTCGTTGGGCACATCACCTCGGGGCCCGTCGTTGCGCTCGCGGTCGAGGGCCGCTCCGCGGTGGCGGTGGTCCGGGCGATCAACGGGGCGACCGACCCTCGAGCCGCGGCCCCCGGCACGATCCGCGGAGACCATGGGCTGGCGATCACGACCAACGTCGTCCACGGGTCCGACTCCCCCGACTCTGCCGCGCGCGAGCTCGGGCTGTTCTTCCGTCCGGACGACTACCACGCCTACGCCCGGGTCGGCGAGGAGTTCCTCTAGGAGATGCCGCCCCGGCTCGACGGGGCCGCTCGGGCCCTCGCCCGGGGCTCACTCGTGGTCTTTCCTACGGACACCCTCCTGGGGCTCGGCGCCGGTGCGTCTGACTCGTCGGCCGTGGCGCGGCTCGAGCGGGCGAAGCGCCGGCCGTCTGGCCAGCCGCTCTCCGTCGCGGTCTCCTCGTACGAGGAGCTCGAGGCGATCGCCCGTCTCTCTCCGCGAGACCGCGCCTTCCTCCGCCGGAAGCTGCCGGGGCCGTACACGCTCCTGGTCCGCCCGTCGCCCGCGGCGAGGCGAAGCCTGGCGGCCGCGGTCGCGCGGCGCACGATGGCGATCGGAGTGCGGATCCCGGATCATCCGGTCGCGCGCGAGCTCGCCCGCCGCGCGGGGCCGATCACGGCGACCTCGGCGAACCGGCACGGCGACCCCCCCTGCCACACCGTCGGTGAGGCCCGTCGGACGTTCGGGTCGGAGGTGGCGGTCTACCTACCCGCCCTGCCGAGGCCTTCGGGGCGGCCGTCGATGCTCGTGGACCTCACCCGCTCCTCGATCCGGCTCGTGGCCCGGGGGTGACGACGATGGCGCGGTATCCGCCGGACCTCGACCGGTGGCGAGCGGCCGGGCGGATCGCAGCCGGCGCGCGGGAGCTGGGGGTCCGGTCCACGGTCCCAGGAGCGCGCCGTCGCGACGTCGCCGACGCGATCGAGGGATACGTGCGGGACGCGGGGGCGCTCCCCTCCTTCCCGGCGAATCTCTCCCGGAACGTCGAGGCGGCCCACTACACCCCTTCCGCGGACGACGTGGCAACGTTCGAGTCAGGCGACCTGGTCAAGGTCGATGTGGGCGCACATCTCGAGGGCGCAATCGCCGACACGGCGGCCACCGTGGAGGTCGGGGGTTCCCGCCGTTGGGAGCATCTCGTCCGGGCCGCCCGGGACGGGTTGGCGGCCGGGATTGCCGCGGCGGGTCCGGGCGTGCGGGTCGACCAGGTCAGCCGGGCGATCGAATCGGCGATCCACGCGAGGGGCGTGAAGCCGATCGAGGACCTGACCGGTCACTCGATCGAGCGCTACCTCCTGCACGCCGGCAAGGCCATCCCCAACGTGCGCGGCCGCTCGACGGACACGCTGGAGGAGGGCGAGATCGTCGCCATCGAGCCGTTCACGACGAACGGCGCCGGCCGAATCGAGGACGGGCCGTTCGGCAACATCGTCAGGTTCCGCGAGGACCCCGGCGCGGCCACGCCCGAGCTCGCGGCGCTGTTCGCCCGCTACCGGACGCTGCCGTTTGCGGTGCGCTGGGTCACCGAGCCGGCGGAGGCCGCCGCGCTCCGCAAGGGCCGACGCCTGGTACAACGGTACCCGGTCTTCCTCGAGCGGGGGGGAGGCTTGGTCGCCCAGGCGGAGCACACGGTGCTCGTTACCGCGGACGGCGTCGACGTCCTGACGGCGAGCCCGGACTAGCGCCGGGACGACTCGAAGTCGGCGCGCGCGAGCGTGGCCCCCTGGACCATGTGGTCGAGCTTCCGGTAGGCCACGTCCAGGGACCGGGTCCGGAGCCCGCAGTCCGGGTTCACCCAGATCCGGCGCGGGTCGCCCAGGATCTTCGTCGCCCGGCGGATCCGGTCCGCCACCTTCTCCGGGGTCTCGACGGGGTCCTGGTGGACGTCGATGACGCCGAGCCCTACCTCCCGGGTATCGCCGTACTCGCCGAGGAGGGAGAGCACCTCGTAGCCGTCCCGCCCGTCGCCGTCGCGGTTCGCGAACTCCCAGGCCCACTGGGAGCACCGCTTCGCCTCGAGGAGCGCCGGGAAGAGGTCGCGGTAGTTCGAGTAGCAGATGTGCATCGTGAACTCGGCATCGAGCCCGTCCGTCGCCGCGTTGAACCCCTCCGCCACGAGCGCCGCCTCGTCCGGATGAGTCCCGGCGGCCGGCTCGTCAATCTGGATGACCCGGCAGCCGTGTTCGATGAGGGCCGCGATCGTGGGTCGGACGGCCTTCCGGGCGACCTCGACGACGAACTCGCGCTGGG
>JASHSP010000046.1 GCA_030038655.1 Thermoplasmata archaeon
CGAGGACGACATCAACACGATCGACAACATCGAGTTCGCGTTCAACGCGGGCGGACCGATCCCGTACGGGATGGGCAACTACTACCCGAACAACGTGTCGTGGCCGGCCCTGATGGGCGACCCGAGCGCGGCGAACGCGAGCCAGACGGGCAGCGCCCAGTGGTGGTGGAACCAGCTCGTGAACAACACGGGCGGCGACTACTACAACGCGACGGTCGCGACGACCTGTACGGGCGGGAACCCGTGCTCGTTCTACGTCGGGTACTTTGACGGAGCTCCGATCGACCTCACCCTCCTCAACGACTGGGCGGGGAAGGTCTCGACGATCTCGCAGGGCCGGCTCGTCCTCGTGCCGCTGTCGGAGACGTTCACGCAGTTCCTGCTGAGCCTGTCGGGACCGGACGAGGCGCCGATCGCGGCCGCGGTCGGCTTCGGATGGGCGCCGGATTACCCCGACCCGACGGACTACATGGCGCCGATGGGCGAGGCGAACGGCGACTACACGGCGCCGGACGCGTTCAGCGAGCAGGTCTTCACACCGTCCGAGGAGAACAACGCCAGCTGCGGCCACTCCGGCATCGGACCGGGCGGGATCTACGCCGACAACTACGCGAACCTGACCTTCTGGGCGAACCAGGCGCACCTGGGTAACCTCTCGGCGACGGGACCGTTCGCGGACGACTGCCAGGGCGTTGCGTACTCCGTGGCGAACTACTGGATGGCCTACACCGGTGCCCTCGCGGCGGGACCGACCCGAATCCTGCAGTACAACCTCGAAGAGCAGATCCTGAACCGGCTCGCGATGTACGTCTACAACGGCCAGTCGAACGAGCTCACGGGGTTCGCGCCGTGGATCAACCCGGCGTCGATCAACGAGAACCCGGTCATTGGCGGTGGCGGCGACTCGGTCTGGTTCCAGGTCCAGTACCTGAACCTCGCTTCCGACTCGAAGGTGACGGTCAGCGAGCATGGACTGCCCCTCCCGGTCGTGGGTCCGCTCAACGTGACGGCCAACACGACGACGACGACGTCCTACACCTGGTCGTTCGGGATCAACGGTAAGAACCTCGAGAACACCGTGGTTCAGAAGGGCAAGGTGTCGTCCGGCTCCGTGATCTTCGACGAGCCGGCGGGCGTGGCCACTCTGCAGCCGAACGTGACGCTGCAGGAGCAGATCGCGGTGTTCAACGGAACGACCGGCCTGACCTCGATCAGCTACGTGCCGGCCTCGGGCTACGGCTTTGTCAGCGTAACCGGGCCCGCGTCGGCCGCGGTCAGCTTCAACTCGGCCACGGTGACCTCGGGCAAGCCCCTCGCGTTGACGGTGACGTTCGGTGCGCTGCGCACCATCACCTTCGCCGAAGGGGCGGCGACCAAGGCGCTGCCCGGACTGCCGACCGGCCAGGTGTGGAGCGTGACTCTCACGCCAACGACCAAGGGCTCGAACCTGAGTAACGTTCTGACGGGCAGCAACACGACCTCGTCCAGCCCCGGCGGAGCGCAGATCGTCTTCACGAACGTCCCGCAGGGACTCGCGTTCCACTTCGCCGTGACGGTGCCCTCGGGCTACAAGGCGGTGCCCGCGTCCGGCTCGGTGTCGGTGGGAGCGAAGAACGTCGCGAAGAGCGAGAAGTTCGGACTCACGGGCGGCGTGCCGGTGGCGATCCCCGCGGAGAGCTACTCGGTGACCAGCGCGGCAGCTCCGACAGCGTACCCGGCGCGAGCCACGGTGCGCGGAGGCGCCTAGGCAGAGCGCGAGAGCCCTCGGGGGCCCGCTCCGAAAGGAGCGGGGCCCCCGTCCCAAGCGGCGCGCAAACCCTTTCCTTCTCTTCTTTTATCTTGGGAATCGGACGGGCTGCGCGGGGACGCAGAGTGGGTGCCGGGGCCCCAAAGAACGGGTGTGCTCTGTCGCAGCGCCGGGGGTCCCGACCCCGTGACCGCGAGCGGTTTCAGGCGGGGTGCGGGGTCTCGGTGAGGACGAGCGGCGCGGGCTGCGGCTCTTCCGCGGGGGCGGCGGTTGCCGTCGGTTCGGGCGGGGCGTTGTCGACCTCGGTGTACAGGTGGCAGGCGACGAAGTGGTTCCCCTCGTACGGGAGGGACTTCGGCCGTACCTCCCGGCAGATCGGCATCGCGTAGGGACAGCGCGGGTGGAAGCGGCATCCGGGCGGCGGGTGCGTGAGGTTCGGCACGGTCCCGGGGATGCTGTAGAGCTCCCGGTCCGGCTGGTCGAACCGCGGGATCGAGGAGAGCAGCCCGTTGGTGTACGGGTGGAGCGGCCGGCGGAACACCTCGCCGACGGTCCCGGTCTCCACGACGATCCCGGCGTACATCACGTTCACCCGGTCGCAGACCTCGGCGACGACACCGAGGTCGTGCGTGATCAGGACGATGGCGGTCCCGACCCGCTCCCGGAGCTGGCGCATCAGGTCGAGGATCTGGGCCTGGATCGTCACGTCGAGCGCGGTCGTCGGCTCGTCCGCCAGGAGGAGCCCCGGCTCGCACGAGAGCGCCATCGCGATCATCGCCCGCTGGAGCATCCCGCCCGAGAGCTCGTGCGGGAAGCCGCGGGCGACCTGCGACGGGTTCGCGATGTTGACCCCCTCGAGGAGCCGGACCGCGCGCCAGAACAGCTCGTTCTTGACCGGTCGGCGGGCGCGACGGCCGAGTCCGAAAATCCCGAAGTAGAAGTGCCGCAACCTCTCCACCCGGATCTGGAGCTGGAGGCGGCTGCGGGCGCCGCGGAACGAGCGCCCGAGCCGCATCTCCTTGATGTAGATCTCCTTGAGCTTCTCCCGGAGCACCTCGAGCCGACGGAGGTGGCGGACGTAGTTGCGCTGGAACTTGGTAAGGTGGACCCGGCCGACGGCCTTGTACAGCTGGCGGCGCAGCCGGGGGCTCGTCCGGTCGCCGCCCCGGGCGAGGTAGAAGAGCTCCGTCTCGAGGCTCGGAAGCCCCATCGTCGTCGCCACGGCGCGGGCGGCCGAGCGGACCACCTCCGAGCGGCCGTCCGCGGCGGCCTTGATGAGAGCGTCGATCTCCTCCCGGGGGGCTCCGAGCGCGCCGGCCTCGAGCGGGGTCGGTTCCGCCGCGAACTCGCCTCCCGTGAGGTGCCCGGTCGCGGCCCCGCCACGGCCGGCCCCCAGAAGCCCGTCGAGGACCTCGAGGCCGCGATGGAGCATCACCGCCTCCCCCAGCTGGTCCGCGATCGAGAAAACGGGGTTCATCGCCTGGGTGGGCTCCTGGAAGATCATCGCGACACCGCGGCCGCGGACGGCGGAGATCCGTTCGTTGGCGGCCCTGATCGCCCGGAACCGGCGGCGCACCCTGACGCGGCCGGTGTTTCCGATTCGGCGGTACTTGGCTTCCCGGTCGAGCCCCCAGAGCAGGTCGACCCCGTTCAGGAGGACCTTTCCGGAGATCACCCGTCCGGGCTCGGAGACGAGGCGCGCGACGGAAAAAGCCGTGACGCTCTTGCCGCAGCCGGTCTCCCCCACCACGCCGGTGGTCTCGCCGGCGCGGGCCTGGAGGTCGACGCCCTCCAGGGCGCGAACGACCCCGTCGTAGGTGAAGAAGTAGGTCCTCAGGTTCTGGACGTCCAGCACCAGGTTTCGGTCCCGGGAGGCAGAGGTCGCCGGTCGGCCGGTCGGCTCCGTCCGCTCGGGTCGGGGCCCCGGCACGGGTCCGGCCACCGGCGGGCGACCCGCAACACGGGGCCGGGGCAGCGGCTGTCCGCTCCGGTGACCCGGACGCCAACGGCTCGCCGGGGGGCTGGAGCTCGATGCCATGGAGCCGCCTAGCGCCTCAGGCGCGGGTCGAGGGCGTCGCGGATGCCGTCCGACAGGAGGTTCACGCTGATCGCGAACAGGAACAGCGCAAAGCCGGGGATCACCAGCTGCCAGTACGGGATGACGCAGCCGGTCGCCGGCGTGTAGCACGAATTGAGGAAGTCACCCTGGAGGTCGAACACCGAGGCCGCGGAGATCGCCCCCCACTCGGGGAACGGCTGGCTGGGGAAGAGCAGCGAGCCGAACCCCAGGAAGACCAGCGACCCGATGAGGAGGGGGATGGTCCCGACGTCGAGCGAGAACTGGATGAAGATCGGGTACACGCTGTTCGGGATGATGTGCCGGAAGAGGATCCGACGTCGGCCCGCCCCCGAGGCCCGCGCCGCCTCGACGTACTTCTGCTCCCGGACCGTCAGGACCTGGCCGCGGACGATACGCGCGTAGAACGGCCACCAGACGATCGTGAACCCGAGGATCATCGATACGATCCGTATCTCGGGCCCGTCGCTGCCCGAGACCGGAATGTCGATGGCCAACACCGCGACCACCACGATCACGAAAAGGATCGTCGGAATGGAGAAGAAAACGTCGCAGACGCGCATCAGGCCCTCGTCGAGGTAGCCGCCGTAGAACCCCGCGACCGCGCCCACCAGCAGTCCGATCGTCGCGCCGAGCCCGACGATCGATACCGAGAACATGAGCGACCAGTCGGACCCCCGTTCGAGCGACCCCACGATGTCGTAGATCGGCGTTCTCTGGCCGGAAGCTTCCGTTAATCCCCCCAGCGGCATCGGACCCGGTGAGAACGGAGAGAGGCTGAACGTCGGAGCGATGATCGACGGGAACGAGATGTTCGAACGCACGACGTCGGGATACCACTGGCCGCCGCAGAAGTCCGCGGCGTTCGGGGGCGGGTGCACCTCGTACGTGCAGATGATCGGCCCGGTCGTGGGGCAGACCTGCGTGTAGTTGCCCGGATACCCCGAGAGCGTATCCGCCGGCCCGTAGTCGGTCGCGCACCACGCGGGAACCGAGGTCCACGGCAGCGGTAGGAACGCCGAGTAGAGGGCGACCAGAGCGATCGTGACGATGATGCCGAGCCCGACGAGCGCCAGCGTGTTCCGTCGGAAAAAGTACCACGTCCGCTTCATCTGGTCGAGGTGCGGGTGGGGGCGATGGGGGCGGGGCGCCGGTTCGAGGGTGCTCGCCATCGGTCCCTACCCCAGCCGTACCCGGGGGTCGAGGTACGCGTACAGCACGTCGACGATCAGGTTGGCGCTCACGATGAGGAAAGTGAACAGTATCGTCGACCCGAAGATCACGCCGTAGTCGAGACCCGGCATCGGATCCGCCGCGATGGCGAGCATCTCGCCGATACCGTTCAGGCGGAAGACGTCCTCGATGACCGGAAATCCGCCGAGGAACCCGGCGAACGTGAGACCGAGCACGGTGATCGTGACGTTGAGGGAGTTACGCCCCGCGTGTCGCTTCGTGACGATCGACTCCGGAACACCCTTCGCCCGGGCGGTGCGGACGAAGTCGAGGTTCATCACTTCGAGCATGCTGTTGCGCACGAATCGGAGGATCCCCGCGATGGCCCCGTAGGCGATGACGAGGGCCGGGAGCAGGATTCGGATGACCGTGTCCAGCGCGAGCCAGGGGTTCCCCGCGATCAGCGCGTCGATCGTGACGAACCCCGTCGGGGTGGATTGGATACCGTTCTGGACCCACGAGGGGTACGAGGCGCCGAACGCCAGGTTCGGATAGCACGCTTGGGCCTGGGGAATCGAGTACGTGAACTCCTCGTCAAGTGGCTCCCCACCCCGGCACCAGGGTGTTTTGACGAGAAAGCCCGTGTGCGGCAGGAACAGCAGTACCATGCCGGCCACCAGGAACGAGCCGAGGAGGAACGCCGGCAGGGCGTACCCCGAGAACGACATCACGCGGGAGGCCTGGTCGACGGGCCGGTTGCGGTTGACGGCCGAGGCGTTGCCGAGCGGGATCGCCACCGCGAGGATGATGGCGAGAGAAAGACCGGCGAGCTCGAGGGTGTACGGAAGCTCCCAGGCGATAGCTGTCGCTACTGGTTGGGCTTCGAGCTGGGGGTACGTGGCGGCGACGGTGCTGTGATTCGAAACGTTCCCCCATTGGAACGTGAACGCATTGAAGACGTACTGGGCCCACTGGACGATGAGCGGACGTTGAAGCCCGAGCTTGTCGACGTATTCGTTGTAGACGGGATTTGTGCACACGCCGTTTTTGGTCGTCTGCACCGGTGGGGACAAGCACGTGCAGGTGTTGCCGCGCACCGAGGTGGGGTTGAGCTCCTCGCACTCGCAGGTCGGCTCGTATCCGCAGTGTTGCTTGGACGTCGGCGTGCCGAAATGGGCGTTTAGCTGGTACTGGACCGGGAGGGCGGTGAACAGGACGAACGTGATCGTCACGACTCCGATGACGACCGGCGGGATGAGGAGGGCCCGCCGCGCCACGTACGTTATCATCCGCACGGCCGGTTCCCGTTCCGACCGCGGCTTTCCCCGCGCCGCGTGTCAACCCGGAACAGGGGTCCGGCCTATTTATGAGTATCAGATTTCAAGATTGCCGTTTTAGCAGTCTAAGGAACCAGCCCTATCGGGTGCCTTGCAGTCGGAGCGACCGACCCGTGCCCCTCGTTGAGCCCGACTCGACCGGTGCGTTCGGCCATGTGACCCTCGCCGGGACTCGTGACCGAGCGCCCGATCGGCCCTAAAGCCGAGCCCGCGATGGAAGTGCGGCCTGGTCGGGGGGGCGTGGGTGGGCTGCATAGTCCAACCCCTATGGACCCGGGACCGAGCAAGACCCACTCAACCGACCCGCCCCCGACCCTCGCCAGTCACACCCCCCAGGGGGTGAGACGGTCGTGGCCGCGCTAGGTGAAAGCGTCCGTTTCGCCCGACGGACGGCGGGCGGAACGTGCCGGAGGCGATTCGGCCTCGGGAGCCGCTTCGTCGGCCGGTCCGCCACCCTGGCGCTCCTCCTCGCACTCCTCTTCCGTGACCCACTCGAAATCGAGATCCTCGGGGTGGTCGTGGGCGATGTACGCCCCGGCCTCGAAGGCACTGGAGATGATCTCCTCCATCTTCTCGGCTTCGTGGGTGCCGAACGTCCCCACCAGTCGCCAGAACCAGTCCGGGGCCTTTCCCGCGGCCTGAAGGAACTCGGTGACGAGGTCGTAGTATGTCGCTCGGGGGTCGGTGACGTGGACATGGAGGTGCCGGTCGTGATGGTCGTACCCGGCGTTGGACTCGGCTCGCGCCATGAAGGGCGATGGCCGGAGGTTCCTATAACCCTTGATTGGCACGTGGGGCGGCCCCGGGGGCCCTTTGGCGGCTGGCAACCTTCGGAATGTCAGCCCCACCCCTTCCTCGGGCCCCTCCCGAGGGCCGATGGCGGCACCCTCGAGCCCCGGGGAAAGACCCCCCCTCGCCGGGTTTTAATAGTGCGACGTAATGGCATGCCCAAGGTGGGCTAATGCGTCGAGAGAGTCATCGTCGAAGGGGACTGAGTCGAGCGAGCTCGGGTGGGTGGGGCCACCGCGCAGTCTACGTGGGTGCAGTGATCGCTGCGGCCGCGCTGGTTGCCGGGTTTGGTGTGGCCGTGCTGGTCTACGGACCGCTCGGCACGCCTTTCCACCAACTCTCGGGCAGCACGTTGGGAGCTCCGCCGCGTGGGGTCGAGTTCGGGAGCGCGAGCGAGGTTCTCGCTACGGACCTGAACCTGTCGAATCTTACGGGCTATCCGACGTGGAACTGGACGAATGCCACGGGGAACTTCACCGGGCCGTGCAATGAGACGGGAATCTTCAACGGAACCGCGTTCGTTGGCGCCGACAACAACGCCACGCCGGTGAACCTGTCCTCGGGCGGGAACACGACGACGCTGGTCTGTTTGAATGCCGTCACGGACGGAACCTTGAACGCCACGTGGTACAACTCGACCGACATGGTCAACAACTACGCGGCCAACTACATGCCGAACGGGTCGTTCGACAACACCACGCACGGGAACGTCTCGTCGTGTAACGCCTGGGGCAATGCGACGACTGATGCCACGTGGAACGCGACGCACGTCCTGAACGCAGCGTTCACTCCGTGCCAGAGCTACTACGAGATGAACAACAACACCTCGAAGTTGCCGTCGTTTGGCGGCGGAACGAACGATACCAACTCGACAATCTGGAACCCCGGCCAGAGCGGATACGCGCCGGACGACGTCATCTACCAGGTGCCGGTTGTCTTCGAAAACTCGTCCGTCAACGGGACCTACGAGATCGACATCGGTATCGTGGGCGTGACGCCGGTCGCGCAGACGTTCTACTTCAACAACACGATCGGGAACACGACCGTCGCGAACGACACGGTCCTGTTCGTGTTCGACATGACCGCTGCGTGGCTCTACGACGCGTCCATTAACATGACCGGCAACGTCACGAACGCGACCACCGTCCAGATCTACGGTGCGATCGGGCTCGCGAGCGTTGTGGTCACCGAGTGCCAGGCCGGCTTCTGCCCGCTGGCCGCGCAGGTGTCCTAAGCCGGAGCAGTTCGGCGAACCGAGACCCCCGCGAGAGCGGGGGTCAACCCTTCCCGCGGGAGCGGGGAGCGCGGGAACCCCTTCCTTCTTCTTCTTTTCATTTTCGCAGTGTCACGCGGGTCCACTCCGAAGGGGCTTGCCTGCGGGAGTCTCCAATTCCTGAGGGCGCCGCGGCCACGCGGACTAAGGGTACGCCGCGACCTCAACGGATATCAGGGACGGGCCCTATCCTCTGCCATGGACGAGCCCCACGTGCTCCTCTCGCGGACCCGTAGAGGTTCCTGATGCCCCGGGACGGTGAGGAGTCGAACGGGACGTTCTGGCGGGGTGGCCACGTCGTCGCCCGGTTCCTGCCGATGATCGTCCTCGGGCTGATCCTCGTCATCTACGGGCTGAGCCCGATCGCCCCGCACGTGCGGGGGCTCAACTTCGGACTGTTGTTCATCTGGGTCGGCGGGGTCCTTCTGGTCGGGGCGGTGCTGGGGATGCTGTTCACGAAATGCCCGGTCTGCTACCGGACCAACTGGGTCGTCTGCGTCCAGGAACCCGACGTGGTGCGCCGCCGAGATTCGGAGGGCGCCGACTACTACTCGCGGGAACTCGCGACCGTCGAAGAGGACGTCTGACCCGCACGGCGATCGCTCGAGCTCTCGGTTCGGATAGCGGGGGCGTCGATCCGGGCGGTGAACCCCTTGACGCGCCCGCGATCCGGGCCCTCTCGGAGCGAATCGGGGACGGCGGGGCCGACGCGGCACGCGGGGTCGCTCCGGGAGCAATGTAGAAGTAACCCCCCGGTGAACGTTCGGTGGACCAGCATGTCTTCCACCGTCGGCCGCCCTAGCCCTGGAACTTCGGGCTCGAGCGCGGGGTGCCGGGGCGACCCGCCGCTTCGATATCGACCGTGGCTGCCATCACGCCACCCGCGTTCCGGGGCGATTCTGGTAATCTCGGCCGTGGTGATGCTGGGGGTGACGGGGTTCCTCAGCGGCGAGCCCTCCTCGACAGCGTTCCATGACGCCCCCGACTCGCCTCGGGCAGCGGTCGGAGCTCCGGTGAACGCTACGGTCGGGGTCCCGGCCCATTCCGACGTCCCTCCCTTCTCGGGCGGCTTTCGGCCATCTCTGCCCGCTGGAGACGTTCCTGAGTCCGGGGCCAACGGCTCCGAACCTGCCCCGATGGGGCTCGCCGACCTGGGTGTGGTCCCGAGCGGAGGCACCGACACCTACCAGACCGCTTCGTTCCGGGGAACCATCTTGCTGTCCGACCTGGCGACGTACAACGCGACTCTCGGCTCGGAGGCGTCCGACATGAGCTTCCAACTGAACGCGTACGTCGGGTTCGCCTCCGGTGGGTCGACCTTCGTCTACTGGGTCCAGGACGTCTTCAAGGTCGACACCGCCACGAAGGCGGTCTCGGTCTTCGACAACGTCTGGAACGCGACCTCGCAGCCGCTGCCCGAGATCGGCCCTTCGGCCCTCCGGGGCAACGGGTCGTTCGGGTCGGTCAACGTCAGCGGGGTCCCGGAGACGTACTACGGCGACTCCGCATCGTGCAGCAAGCCCGGTGCCTGTACGACCCTCGACTACTCGGCCGTCGAACCGGTCGACGTTTTCCTCCAGCTGAACGCCTCCCTCTCGGGCGGCAAACCGTCGGTCCGGTTCTCCTTCGATGACGGCTCGGGCCTGCAATCGTTCGACACGGTCACGTTCTCGCCGATGGTCGCCCCCGCTGCGTTCGAGGGGTTCTTCGTGAACGCCAGCGCCCTCTCCGCCGCCTGCGTTCGCTGCGCCGGCGACGTCGAGCTGGTCGCGGGGGGTCCGGACAGCGGATACCAGACCGCCCTCAGCGGAACGACCGACCTGACGCTCGGAATCCAGCGGTGGAACGGCCACGATTACGAGGCGATCCCCGATGCGTACGACTACGGGATCGCGACCGCCGAGGGGCTGAGCAACGCGTCCATCCGGGAAGCGTCGGACTCGATCGGCGCGCCGGCGGCGCTCGTCACGAACGCCCCCGGGTCCCTGGGGCCGCTCTGGGGCCGGGCCTCCGTGGCCGTCGTGGGGGTAACGGTCGTGGGAGGGAGCGGAGGAACGCTCGCGGTCGGCGGGGTCAACGAAACGTTTGCCGGGGCGTACGTCGAGCTCACCCTGGTGCCGGGGGAGTACGACCTGGTCGTCACGTCGGGGACCACCTATCCGTTGGGCAACCGCACTCTCGGGGCCGGCGAGGACCTCACGCTGGAGGTCGGCGGCGCCGCCGTGGTCTTCGTACCGCACGGCCTCGGGGCCGAGGTCTGGTCGGTCACCCTCGGCGGAGAGACCCTCAACGGGACCGAGAACATCACGTTCGGAGAGCCGTCGGGGACCTACGCCTTCGTGGTGGGGCCGCTCTCGGGGTTCTCGTCCAGCCCGAGCACCGGGAACGTCACGGTCAACCGGTCGGAGGCGAACGTCTCGGTCACGATCGATTGGAGCCCGACGCATGTCAACCTCCTCGCGGAGCTCGTCGCATTCCTCGACCTGAGGGTTGGGCCGCTGGCCGTCTACGACATCCTGGTCCTGTTCCTGGCCGCCGGCATCGTTGCCGCGGTCGCGTCGCGCCGTCGGCCGGCCAAGGTCCGGTGGGGCCGTCCTCCCCCCCGTCCGCTTCCGCCGCGGGACGCTTTCGATACGGAACCCCTGCCGCCGGAACCCCCGCACCGGCCGCCCCCGAGCTGACCCGCTCGAAGGGAACGTTTTGATACATGCCGGGCTGCCGCCCGGGATGGCAGGTCCCCTCCTCGTCGTGCTGTCCGAAGTCGACCCCGTCGCCTCCCGGGTGGGAGAGCGGTGGGGGACCCCGCCGGCGACCGGCGCGATGGTGGACGGAGCCGCCGTTCGCCAGCTCGGCGAAGGGGTGCTGCTGCTCCGCCGCCCCGGGCCCCACATCCACGACGAGCGGCTCGACGCGGCCCTGCCACCGGAACTCCTCGCCGCCCGGCCGACGTTGGTCTTCCCCTCGATCCACCGCAGCGAGCAGAACGTGCCGTGCCTGACGGTCCATCCTCTCGGGAACCCGGGTCCCCGCTCGGACGTCGGCGGCAGGCCGCGGACCATGGTCCCGACCGATCCTCCGCGCATGACCGCGGCATTGAGGGCCCTCTCCACCCGGGCCGCCGCCGAGGGCCTGGCGACGACGCTCGAGGCGACCCACCACGGGCCCGAGCTCGCCGTGCCCGCGTTCTTCG
>JASHSP010000047.1 GCA_030038655.1 Thermoplasmata archaeon
GCGTTCACGCTCTCGAACGACCTGCGGCGCGACACCGAGGTGTCGGTGGCGTTCGTGGCCGAGCCGCCGCCGGCCACGCGGAGGATCGACCTCGACGGGGCCCGGCTCCGGTACCTCAACCCGGACGAGCGGTCCACCGCGGCGCTGCTCAAGAACGCGCTGACCCGGGCGGCGAACCACCCGACCGCCTTCGAGTCGTCTCCCGGGCTTCGTGTCGGACCGGCCGACCCCGAGACCGTCCTCCGAGAGTTCCTCCGCCTTCCGGGCGCGGTCTGGCTCACCGAGGAGGGGGGACCGATATCGGCCTGGGCGTCTCCGTCGGGTGACCTGGCCGCAGTCCTCTCCGACCCGTACGACCCGACCGAATCGGAGCGGCGGCTCCTGACGGCGAGCCGCGTGCCCCGCCTCTCGGTCGGGCCGCGGTCGCTCCGGACGAGCCAGGTGATCGACGCCGTGCACCGCGAGCTCGACCTGCGCGAGGCGGCCACCCCCTCCCCGCGCTAGGGCGCGGCGAGCGGGGGGCCGCGGGGCTCCCTCGGGGCCAGAGCCTCGCGGACAGTCCGGGGCCGAAGGCCCCCGAGCACGGCGGTGAGGCGGACGACCTCCCGGGGCTCCGGCCGCAGCCGGGTCCCGAGGACGAGCTGCTCGGGGTCGTTGAGGCGCCCGCGGACGGAGCGCAGGACCTCGTCGAGCGTGCGGAGCGTGAAGTTCGAACCGGCCTCGAGATGGACCAGGGCGGAGGGGCGATCGGGGAGCCGGAAGTCGAGGAGGGAGTCGTGGAGCGCCTGGTGGATGAGCCGGTCCGGCTCGGAGATATGGTGCTCCGCGACCACCACCGCCGAAAGGCCCGAGGCCCTCAGGTGGTTCTTCAGGCTCGCCAGGTCGACGTTCAGCTGGGACGGGTTCTCGACCATGTCGACCAGGTTCGCGACCAGCGAATGGAGGTAGGCGTTCCGGACCTGGAACACCCGATGGATCGGGAGCGACTCGAACCGGCGGAGCTTCTCGTTCGCCAGCGCGAGGAGGAGCCCTCCCATCTCCTCGAGCTCCCGGACCGCCGCGTCGACGTTCCCCCGACGGCTCGGGTTCGTCTCGAGCTCGACGTGGAACGGGAGGAAGACGACCGGGACCGGGAGCGCGTCGGTCTCGCGGAGCTCCTTCGAGAGGAACGGCAGGAGGGCGCTCCCCGTGCCCCCGCCGAGGCCGGCAAGGAGGAAGACGATCTCGAAGTGCTCGAGTCGGCGCAGGAGCTCGTCCCGACTCTCCTCCGCCGCCTGGAGGACGAGCGACCGGTCCCCGCCGCTCCCCCGGCCGCGCAGCACGCGGTGCCCGAGGAGGATCCGCTCCTCGACCCGGACCCGGGAGAGGTGCCCCGCGTCGGTGTTCATCGCGAACGCCCGCGCGCCGGGGATCCCGAGGTTGACGAGGTCCTCGACCGCCTCGCTGCCCGCGCCGCCCAGGCCGACGACGGCCACCGACGGCGAGATCGCGAAGGCGCCGAACGCCTCCGGGGTCAGCAGCGGTCCGGCCATCGACCCTCCGACCCGTCAGGGCGGAGGGGAGCCCTCGGCCGCGACCGCGTCTCCCTCCCTTCGATGGGCGCGCACGGGCGGGGCGAGCTGATCGAGCCGCGACCGGATGTACTCGCGCACCGCCGAGCGCACGGCGTCGTCGACGCTGACGGAATTGCCGTCTCGGACGAACTCCTCGAGCCGGCTGTTGTCCTGCCGCGACAGCTCGACCACGACCTTGCGGATGTGCTGGGGTGGGAGGCTCAGCTCGATGTACTGCTCCAGCCCCTCCCGGATCGTGTCGGAGATCGTCGGCGTGCCCTTCTGCTGCTGAACGTGCTTCAGCTTCTCGAGAAGCTCCTGCGGGATCCGGACCGTTACCCGCTCGGAAGTGTCGACCATGTTTGTCAGACAATACTATCTTTTTCGTCTGACGATTGGCATATCGCTCTTCGCCTATAAGAACCCGGCGTCGCCCCGGTTCTGTTCGGCAGTCGGGACCTGAGTGTCGGACAAGCGACCGCGTTCAAAGTCGGGACCCGGCCGCGCGAGCATCCCTCCGTTTCCGTAATGGTCCGCTGGGAGGCCGGTCGTAAGGAGTCGGGGGTGCGATCGGCTCGAAAGCGCTCTCTCAAACGCCATCAAACGGAGCCGATTCGACGGCCCCTGAGAGAGGCAGGCGAAAGAAGCAAGAAGCCGACCTCCGTCCCCTTTTCGTGTGCGACGACTGCGAGCAATCCATGGAGGCTGTGATCGCGAACAAGCCGAAGTGTCGGTGCGCAAAGTGTCGCGCTGGGGGCAGCGTGCTCGCCATCCAAGCGCCTCCGAGGCTCGCCACCGTAGGACCGCAGCCTTGGTGCGTAGGGTGCCATCACTTCATCCTCGTCGGCGGCCGCATCCAAACGGAGTGAGCCGGTAGCCATCGAAGCCCAGGATTGCATCACGCGCCCCGCGGGCTCAGCTCGGTGCTCGGGGCCCTCGTGGCGGGCAGGGAGGACGGGTCCCCCGCAGGACCCGACTTTGATCGGGCGCGAAAGAGAGGCGTTCAGGACCCGAAGAGAAACAGAACCCATCGCCCCGTGGCTCAGCTTATCCCGACGTGGTCGTCCCCCGGCCGTGGCCGCGCTCCTGAAACCGGTCGACTACGATCGGCCCGCCGCGCTCCGGCTCGGCCGGGCCGCGATCGTCGCCCGAGACGGTCCGGGCGCGGAGGCGGATCGCTCGATCGCGAGGTTCGAGGTGTCGGTCGGCGAGGGCCGCCTTCCCGGAGGGATTCTGGTCCGGCACGGCGGGGCCTGCGGCGTCGCCTTCTGGGACGACCCCTGCCCGCTGGGAGCCTCGCTCGACCTGTTCTACCTCGAACCCGCAGCGGCCACGGCAGACCGGTACCGGGAGTTCCTTCGCGCCCTCGAGCAGCTCCTCGGCCCGATCGCGTTCGTCGCGGGCCCGCTGGCGGGCCTCGACCTGGGCACGGAGGCCGAACTGATGGCCGGACTCGGTTTCGCCCCGTACGGGCGCAGCGAGATGCGGCTCCCTCCCGACGCTACGTTGCCCGAGCCCCGGGTGGCCGCGCCGTTGCAGCTGCGGCGGATGGTCCCGGGCGACCAGCCCGAGCTGGCGCGACTGCACGCCCGTGCCTACCGGGGGTCGCTCGACCGGTACCTGTTCTGGAACGACGACGACGAGGAGGTCGACGCGCGCGCCGTCGTCGGCGACCTCCTCGCGGGGCGCTGGGGCCCCCTGATACCGGACGGATCATGGGTCGTCGCGGCCGCGGATCGCCTCGTGGGCGCCGTGCTCTCCGTCCGCACGGAGAGCGGCTCGCTGATCGGGGACGTCATGGTCGATCCCGCCTGCCGGGGTACGGGGGTCGGGCGCGCCTGCCTTCTCGCGAGCCTGCGCGGGATGCGGACGGCGAACGAACCCCCGGCGTTCCTCAACGTGACGGAGGGGAACGAGGCGGCCCTACACCTCTACGCCCGGGTAGGGTTCGTTCGCTCCCTCGGGCCGACCCACGACTGGTACAACACCGCCCGCGTCCCCGTTCCCGCCCCGGTCCGATGAGCCACCGGTCCCCGGCGGCTCGGGGTGCCGGGGTTGGTAGGCGAGTCGGCGCAGGGCGCCGAACGTCGTGAGCATCA
>JASHSP010000048.1 GCA_030038655.1 Thermoplasmata archaeon
GGCGAGCGCGGCGCGGCCGACCGCGGCGGCCGCGAAGGGGCGGTCCGTCCCGTCCCGACGGCCGATGCGGCCTCCGCCGCGTTCGCGCCCCCGGACGCCGTCGCGCCCCTCGGGGCACCGGCCGAAGCCGAAGGGAGGGACCCACGGTCGCCGATCCCGACGCTAGCGGTCCCACGTTCGTTCGGGCCCAGCGCTACATTGGCCAGCGTGTCACGACGGCGCTGGAACGCGTCGACGCGGCGGTGCTCGCGCGGGTGGTCGAGCTCCTGTCGCACGCGCCGCAGATCTTCGTCTACGGCTCCGGGCGCAGCGGCATCGTCGGGCGCGCGTTCGCGATGCGCCTTGTCCAGACCGGGCTCCGCGCCTACGTGATCGGGGAGAGCGTCACCCCGATCGTCCGCAAGGGGGATGTCGTCTTCATCCTCTCCGGCCAAGGGGAGAGCTACTCGTCGATCCAGACCGCGAACATCGTCCGTCGGGAAGGAGCAGACCTGATCGTGCTGACCGCGCACGCCACCTCGAAGCTCGCGCACGCCGCGACCCTCCTGGTGGCGCTCGAGTTCCCGGACGACACCGACCGGCCGCGCTACGCGCCGCTCGGCACCCTGTTCGAATCCGCGAGCCTGCGGTTGACCGACGCAATCATCGCCGAGATCCTGGCCGCGCGCGGGGAAAGCGAGGCGTCGATGCGTCGGCGCCACGCGATCATGGTCTAGCCAGCGCCGGCGGCCCAAACCTTAAGGAGACACCGCGTTCCCACCCGCTGTGCCCAAGGCGCGCGTGCCGGTGAGCGGGACGCTCACTCCCATTCCCACCCGATTTTTCGTGACAAGCGGGAAGGGGATCAACAAGACGAGCGAGCTGAACGCCTTCGACCTCGCCCTGCTCCAGGCGGGGATCGGCGAGCAGAACCTCGTGAGCGTCTCCTCCGTACTCCCGATCGGGATCCGGCAGATCGACCGGGTCCCGCTCGTGCGCGGCGCGATCACCCACTGCGTCCTCGCGCGCCACGGGGGCGGCGAGGGCGAGGTGATCAGCGCGGGGATCGCCTACGGCTTCCGCTCCGACGGCCAGGGCGGGTACGTCGCCGAGGGCCATCTGCACGGGACGCAGAAGTCGCTGAAGGAGTTCCTCAAGTGGCGGATGGAAGAGATCGCCCATTTCCGGGGCGTCGAGCTCCGTCGCATCCACTACCGCACCGAGGAGCTTTCGATCCCGATGGACCACTACGGGGTCTGCATCTCCGCGTGCGTGTTCCTGCCGTAGGCGTCGCTCGGGCGGGGCTAGAGGAGCCGCCGAAGCAGCAGCTTGTCTTCGAGCGACCCGTCGATCGCGAGCTTCCTCGTCACGAGCGCCTTCATCGGCCCGATCTCCTTCCGGACCAGGCCCCTAAAAGTCGCCTCGTCGGTCGTGACGGTGACATCGGCCTTCGGTGGCGTCCCGCTCCGCAGGTTGCGGAGTCGCCCCGCGGAGAGATCGACCGCGTAGCTTCCGGCGTCCGTGAGCCGGATCACGATCGTGCGGGAGACTCCTTCGAGCTCCTCGGCCATCGCGGGCGTTCGCTCGACGTGCCGGTTGAACCGGTCCACGAGCGACGCGAGCGACTCTTCGACCGTCATCGTTCGAACGCGTCCAGCGTACGAGTCGGTGGGACGGGGATAATCCTTTGCGTCGGGGCCCACGATTCGCGCAGCCACGCCGGTCGCGCCGCGCCGCCGCGCACGTGTTCGGTCACGAACTTCACGGTCCGCGCGTCCGACGGGTACCCGCTGCCGATGTCGCAGCCGAGGCGCGCGGCGAGTTCCACGATCGCCCGGTCACGACGTACCTTCGCCACGATGGAGGCGGCGCCCACGAGCGGGTAGGTCCGGTCCGCGTGGTGGCGGGAGACGACGCGGACCCCGGGTCCGGCCTCCGCGGAAACGCGGCGGGCGAACCGCCGCGGGTCCGCGTCGCAGGCGTCAACGAACGCGCGCGCCGGGGAGAACTCGCGGAGGATCGCCCCGAACGCCCTCGCTTCGAGTTCGTTGAGCCGGCCGCGCGCCACCGAGCGGTCGATCTCGGCCGGCGAGAGCTCGATCGAGCGGATTGCGCCGAGCTGCCCAATCCGCTCGTACACCTCCTGGCGACGGGCGGGCGAGAGCTCCTTCGAATCGCGTGCCCCCGCCTCCCGAAGGCGGTCGACGCCGCGCGAGGCGACCGCGACCGCGCCGACGATCAGGGGTCCGATCCAAGCCCCCCGGCCAGCCTCGTCCACTCCGACTACGAGCCCTTCTTCGGCCGCCGGCACGAGGCGACCGAATGTCGGCGGCGATAAGATGCCCTCGGGCAACGCGATCGAGCGCGGTTGCGTCCGACCGGCGTGAGGAGGGCGACTTCGTCGCGCTCCGCCCGGGCGCCCCGGAGCGGTCGGAGGGTTCGGGGTGCGCGCTCCATGAAAGACTAAAATACGACACCCCCGTCGGACGGCCTCCCGAGAGAGACGATGGGAATCTGGCAAGGGAGGTCGCGGCGAAAACCGACGGGGGGCCGGCTCCGGCCCATCCGCAAGAAGCGGCGTTTCGAGATCGGCCGCGAGGTCCAGCTCGCGACCCTCGGGGCCGGGACCGTCAAGACCTACCGGGTCCGCGGGGCCAACCAGAAGCTGCGCATCCTCACCACCTCGACGATCAACGTCTTCGACCCGGCGTCGAAGAAGATGCAGACCGCGAAGATCGTGACCGTCCGCGAGAATCCCTCCAACCCGAACTACGTGCAGCGCAACATCATTACGAAAGGGGCGATCCTCGAGACCGAGCTCGGCCTGGTGCGCGTCCGCTCCCGACCGGGGCAGGACGGGGTCCTGAACGGGGTCCGCGTCGCGCCCGCCGCGGGTTAGGCGACGGACGGCGGGCCCGATGCCCGACCACTACTACGTTTACCCGGAGTATCTCGCCAAGGGCCTGTCCCGTGCCGAGGGTCGACGCATTCCCGCGGCGGAGGGGCTGGTCGACCCGAGCACCGAGGAGATCGCCCAAGCCGCGAAGAGGCTGGGCACGAAGGCGGAGATCGAGGAGGGGAAGCACTACCCTCGCCAGTTCTTCCGATACTCCGGCCGGGTGAAGGTCGCCAAGCGGGAGCGGATGACGAAGACGAAGCTCCTCCGGGCGGTGGCGGCCGAGATCCACCGGCTTCGGGCGCAGGCGGGGAAGAAGTAGATGGAGGAGCCGGGAACCGTCTACTTCACCGGGACCGCGGGCGCCGGGAAGACCACTTTCGTGCGCGCGTTCGCGGACTGGATGAAGAACGCCGGTTACGAGGCGACGATCCTGAACCTCGATCCGGGGGCGGAGAACCCGGACCTCGCGCCGGACGTCGACATTCGCGAATGGGTCCGCCTCGACGACCTCCAGGACGAGTACGGGCTCGGCCCGAACGGCGCCCAGGTCGCGGCGGCGGACATGATCGCCCTCAAGATCTTCGAGGTGAAGCAGGCGGTCGTGGAACTGAAGACCGACTACCTCCTCGTCGACACGCCGGGCCAGGTCGAGCTGTTCGCGTTCCGGGAGGCCTCGAAGGCGATCGTGGACGCGCTGAGCGGCGACCGGTCGATCCTCGCCTTCCTCTACGACCCCGCGCTGGCCCGGACCGCCGCCGGGTTCGTCTCCCTTCTGATGCTGAGCGCGACGGTCGAGTTCCGGTTCCGTCTCCCGATGGTCAACGTCCTCGCCAAGTCCGACGTCCTTACGCCGGCCCAGCTTGCGGAGGTCCGCTCGTGGTCCGACGAACCCGGCGAGGTGTACGACGCCCTGACTCGCGACCCGGCCACGCTCGACGGGCAGCTCTCGTCCGAGCTGCTCCGAGCCATCGAGTCGATGGGGCCGCTGTCCGGTCTCCTTCCGACCTCGTCCAAGGACGCCGTGGGGATGGACGATTTCTATCGGGCGTGCCAGCGCGTGTTCTTGGGCGGCGAAGACCTCGAGCCGTCCCACGCTCCGGAAACCGAGTGACCGTTATTCGTCGGTGAAGAAGAGGCCCATGCCGGCGGAGGCGGCCTCCTCCTCCTCCTTGAACTTCGCCAGCAGCCGCTCGGACTCGGGGGGGACGAGTCGCTGGCCGGCGGCGGCCAGCAGTTCCTCCGCGCGCCGGATGGACTCGGGCGTGCCTTCGACCAGCACGTAGACGGCGTCCGCCGGCCCGCCAAGAGCCGACGCCGCCCGCACCTTCTGGCTCTGGCGCGAGACCAGGTCGTCGCGCAGGGCGGCGTCCATCTCGGTGCGCTTCGCGGAGGGCACGGTGAAGATCGTCCACGCCATGCGGGCGGGCGACCCCCATCCCGTATTTGGGGGTTGTGCGGGGCGCGGGCGCGAGCCGCACCGGCCGGGCGGTCCGAAGGCAGATGAACCGCACCGCGTCTCGTTCGCCCGTGATCTCCACCGCCGTTGTCCCGACTTGGGCGTCGACCTCGACCTCCGGAGCCCCGTCCTGGGTCCTGATCGGCGTCGCACACGTGGTCGACCTCGAGGCCCCCCTGCGCTCGGCGCTGGCGGCCCGGCCGCTGGACGGCGTGGCGCTCGAGCTCGACCCCGAACGCGCGGCGTCGCTGTTCGCTCCCCCCGGGGCCGCGGCGAAGGCGTCGGGCGCGCCGCTGTTCGCGCGTCTCTGGGGGATGCTCCAGCGGCGGCTCGGGGCGTCGCTGGGCGGAGGACTCCCCGGCGACGAGATGAGGACCGCGTTTGCGATCGCACGCGAGCGCCGCGTACCGGTCTTCCTGATCGACGACCCGATCCGGTTGACGCTCGTCCGACTCGTCCGCTCGATGCCGTTCAAGGAGCGGGTCACGCTCCTCATCGGGTCGATCGCCGGCCTGTTCGTCCCCGGCCGTGTTGTGGCCTCCGAGATGGACCGGTACGCGGACGCGCCCACCGAGTACGTGGAGGAACTCCGCAAGGCCAGCCCGACGGTAGCACGGGTCCTCCTCGACGATCGCAACGAGCACATGGCCGAACGGCTCGCGTCCCTGCGCGATCGCGGCGTAGCGCATCTCGCGATCGTCGTGGGCGACGCGCACGTCCCGGGCCTGGGCTCGGCTCTCGCGCGACGCGGTATCGTGGTCGAGTCGGTACCGTACCGGTCGCTCCGCGGCCCTACAAAACCGTCATCGAGCCCTTCGTAGCCTCGTCGACGGTCCTCTCGAAAGCCGCCCCGAGCGCGCTCAGCTCGCCCGAGGTATGCTCCTCGAGGCGTCCGGCATCGGCCAGCTCGGAGATCGCGGGCGAGAGGGGGAGCCGGCCGAGCACGGGGATCCCGTACTCCTCGGCGATCCGGGCCACCTGTCCGGCCCCGAACAGTTCGATCTTCTCGCGACAATGGGGGCAGTTCAGCCAGGACATGTTCTCGACGAGCCCGAGCAGCGGGACGTGGAGGTCGCGGGCCATGTTCATCGCCTTCTTCACGATGAGCGCGGCGAGGTCCTGCGGGGTCAGGACGAACACCATCCCGTCGATGGGGATCGTCTGGAACACGGTGAGCGGTACGTCGCTCGTCCCGGGCGGCATGTCGATCAGGAGGTAGTCGAGGGTGCCCCAGCGCACCGAGCCGAAGAACTGGGTGATCAGCCGAGTGACGAGGGGGCCCCGCCAGATCACGGGGGTCTGCTCGTCCTCGACCATGAACTGCGACGAGACGACCGGGATCCCGGTGCGCGACGCGGCGGGCTCGATCCCTTCCCCCCGGTCGAGGAGCGGTCCGGGAACACCGAGCGACTTCGGGATCGACGGGCCCGTGATGTCCGCGTCCAGGATCCCCACCGAGCGGCCCCGGCGGTGGAGCTCCGAGGCGATCATCGCGGTCACCGCGGACTTTCCGACCCCGCCCTTCCCGCTGCCGACCGCCACCACGTGGCGGATACCGCCCTTCTCCATCCGCTGGAGCAGCCCGCGAGGTCCCCGCGCGGGGTTGCCCGGGGCCGCCGGGTGCGCGTGGCCGGGGCCCGCTCCGGCACCCGCGGGGTCCCCGCTCACACGGTTTCCACAGTGTCTTGATATATAACGCACGACCCGTCCGGCTCCGGTTTCTCTCGATGACCGTGGGCCAGTCGCCCGAACTCAGCGAGCTGTTCGCGCCGAAGTCGGTCGCCGTGATCGGTGCGTCGAACCGGCCGGGCAAGGTCGGGACGAGCCTGTTCCGAAACATCCTGAAGGGGGGATACCAAGGGGTGGTCTACCCCGTCAATCCTTCGTCGCCCAGCGTCTCGGGGGTCCGGTGCTACCCGGACGTGGCGTCCCTGCCGGAAGCGCCCGAGCTGGGTGTCGTGATCGTGCCCGCGCCCGCGGTCGCGGGCGTTGTCGACGAGCTGGGAAAGGCCGGCGCCCGCGGCGTCGTCGTCATCACCTCGGGCTTTCGCGAAGTGGGCGAAGCGGGGGCGGCGCTGGAAGTCGAGGTGGTCCGGCGCGCGGCCCAGTACCGCATGTCGCTCGTGGGCCCGAACTGCTTCGGCGTCATCAACACCGACCCGGCCGTCGGCCTGAACGCGACGTTCAGCGGCTCGCTGCCGCCGACCGGAAGGATCGCCTTTGTCTCGCAGAGCGGGGCGCTCGGCGCCGGCATCCTGCAGTACGGGATCGCCGAGCGGATCGGGTTCTCGCGGTTCGTCTCGGTCGGCAACCGGGCGGGGGTCGACGAGAACGACCTCCTGGTCGCCCTCGGAAAAGACGCTGCGACTCGGGTCATCCTGCTCTACGTCGAGAGCCTCGCGGACGGGCGTCGATTCCTCGAGACGGCGCGGGAGGTCACCGAGGTGAAGCCGGTCCTGGTGATCAAGAGCGGACGCACCCCGGCGGGGGAGCGCGCCGCGCTGAGCCATACGGGGTCGCTCGCCCAATCCGGGCGAGACCAGCTGTACGACTCGCTGTTCGCCCAGTCCGGTGTTCAACGCGTCGACACATTGGGGGACCTGTTCCGGTTCGCCAAGATCTTCTCGACCGGCCTCTCGATGGCCGGTCCACGCCTCGTCATTCTCACGAACTCCGGCGGACCCGGCATCGTCGCGGCGGACGCCGCCGTGCGCAGCGGCCTCGAACTGCCGCCCCTCCCGCCCCCGCTTAAGGCGACGCTCGTCCAGCGTCTCCCGTCGATCGCGGCCGTCTCCAACCCGCTCGACATGACCGCCGACATCGGGCCGAACACCTACCGCGAGACGCTCGCCGCGCTCCTCGGCGCGGCCGACCTGGATGGCGCCTTGGTGATCTCCACCCCCACGGGGACGATGACCGCGCAGGACGTGGCCCAAGCGATCCTCGATTCGAAAAAGGCGAACCCGAAGCCGATCGCCGCGTGCCTGTTTGGGCTCAGCGACCTCTCCAAGGAGGTCGCCTTCCTGGAGGAGAACGGCGTCCCGACGTACACGTTCCCCGAGGAGGCCGTCGGGGGGCTGGGCGCCCTCGCGCGCTACCACGCGTGGCTGACACGCCCGCACACCACGGTTCGCACCTTCGCGGTCGACCGCGCCGCGGCCACCGCCGCGGTCGCAAAAGCGCGGGCGGCCGGGACGACCGTCCTTGCCGAGTACGCCGCCCGTTCGCTCCTCGCCGCCTACGGGATTCCGTTCCCAAAGGTCGAAACCGCCCGGACTATCGACGAAGCCCTCGCCGCCGCCGACCGGGTCGGCTATCCGGTGGTGCTCAAGGTCGCCTCCCCCGAGATCTCGCACAAGACCGACGTCGGAGGGGTCGCGCTCGGGATCACCGATCCCCCGTCGCTGCGCGCGGCCTGGGACAGCATGCAGCGTTCGCTGCGCGCGGCCGCCCCGAACGCTCGGATCGAGGGGTTCGAGGTCGAGGCCCAGGTGCCGTCCGGAAAGGAGGTTCTGATCGGAGTGCAACGCGACCCGAACTTCGGGCCGGTCGTCGTCTTCGGTCTCGGCGGGATCTACGTCGAGGTCCTCCGCGACGTGACGTTCCGCCTCGCCCCGTTGCGGACGCTCTCAGCCGAGCACATGATCGAGTCGGTCCGGGCGTTCCCCCTTCTGAAGGGCGTCCGGGGCGAACCCCCCAGCGACCTGGCGGCGCTCGCCGAGATCATCGAGCGGGTCTCGCAGCTAGCGGTCGATGTCCCCGAGGTGGTGGAGATGGACATCAACCCGCTGATCGTCCGCGCGCAGGGCCACGGCGCCGTGGCGGTCGACGCGAGGGTCGTGCTGTCACCTCCTTCCAGAGGGGGACCGTCCGCTTGAGCTCCTCGATGAGGTAGCGCGCGGCCGCGAACGCCTCGGTACGATGGCCCGAGGCTGCTCCCGCGATCACGGAGATGCCTTCGACGCCCACGCGACCCACGCGGTGCCAGAGGACCGTCCGCTCGGCCCCGAACCGGCGCCGCGCCTCCCTCTCGATTGCCCGGAGCCGAGCGAGCGCGGGTACCGTGTCGACCTCGTAGACGAGCGAGGTCACGGTCCGGCCGTCCGCTCGGTCCGGTCGGACCCGTCCGACGAACATCGCGACCCCGCCCAGACCCGGCGCGAACAGTTCGCGCACGGCGGCCGCCACCGAGAGGTCGCGTCGGCTCAGCCGAACGCTCACGGTCACCCCCCTCCGTACGGTGGATGAACGGCGAACTCGTCCCCCGGCCGAACCCGCTCGCTGAGGTCGTCGAGGTAGTGACCGTTCCGCAGGAACCGGCACGCCCGCAGCGTCCGGCCCAGGCTGGGGTAGGCCTCGGCGATCGACCGCACGATCTCGCGGGCGGGGATCCCCTGGTCCGGCACGGGCCACTCGAGCGCGGCGCGGCCCGCCGCGACGCGGGCCGTCGCGAAGAATCGGACTCGGACCGCTCGCGTCATCGGCCGGTCCACCCCGGCCGTTCTCTTAGGGTTGCGGCCCACCCGAGCGGCTTAATACGCCGGGTCGCTCAAACGTCGCGATGGGAGAAATCGCCGTCCGGGCCGGCGGCCAGGCAGGGGACGGGATCGCCTCGATCGGCGAGTCGATCGCCCGGTGCTTCTCCCGCATGGGCCTCCACGTCTTCGGGTTCAACGCCTACCAATCGGTGATCCGCGGGGGGCACGTTTGGTTCCAGGCCCGCGCCTCCGACACCCGGCCGTACTCTCAGGGTGACGCCGCGGACGTGCTCTACGCGTTGGACCGGGCGTCCGTCGAGATCCATGCCTCCGGGCTCCGACCCGGCGGGACGGTCATCTACGACCCCGAGAAGTTCCCGGTCGCCGCGACCGACCTGCCGGCCGGGGTCCGGGGTCTTCCCGTCCCGACCCTCCAGATCGCGCGAAAGTACACCAGTCAGTCGATCCTCCAGAACGCCGGGGGGATCGGGGCGGCCGCCTATGTGGCGGGCATACCGCTCGACCTGCTCCACCAGGTGCTGACGGACTCGTTCGGCAAGAAGGCCGGCGATATCGTCGACTGGAACCTGGGTGCGAGCAAGGACGGCTACGAGTTCGCCTCGAAGAACGCCAGCGTGAACGACCGCGCGCTCTCCCGGCGCGGCGCGCCGAAGCTCCTGATGACGGGCAACCAGGCGATCGGCCTCGGGGCAGCCGCCGCCGGCTGCAAGTTCCTCGCCCAGTACCCGATGACCCCGGCGTCGTCCATCATGCACTGGTTGGCGGCGCATTCCCGGTCCCTCGGCATCGTGGTCAAGCAGGCCGAGGACGAGCTGGCCGCGATCCACATGGCCATCGGCGCGTCGTTCGCCGGCGTGCGTTCCATGACGGCGACCAGCGGGGGCGGCTTCAGCCTGATGGTGGAGGCGCTCGGCATGGCGGGGATGACCGAGACGCCGGTGGTCGTCGTGGAGTCGCAGCGGTCGGGACCCTCCACCGGGCTGCCGACGAAGACGGAACAGGGCGACCTCAACCTGATGCTCGGCGCCGGCCAGGGGGAGTTTCCGCGCGCCATCCTGGCCCCGTCGCACCCGAAGGAGGCGTACGCGGCCACGGTCCGCGCCTTCCAGCTCGCGGAAGACTGGCAGACCCCGATCCTCGTGGCGAGCGATCTTCACCTCTCGGAAAACTTCGCGACCGTCGACCGGGAGGAGATCGACCTGGCCGTCGAGATCCCTTCCCTCTACACCGTCGAGCCGAACGGCCACGAGTACCGGCGCTACCAGTACACGGAGTCCGGGGTCTCGCCCCGCGCCCTCCCCGGCCAGGCAGGGCTCCAGTTCATCGCCGGCTCGGACGAGCATGACGAGAAGGGCCACCTCATCTCGGACATCAAGTCGGGGATCCCGCTCTGGGTCGCCGAGCGGCAGAGGATGATGGACAAGAGGATGCACAAGCTCTCGGGCCTCGTCCGCGCGGCGCTCCCGCCCGAGCGCGAGGGTCCCGCGGACGCGCCGCTCACGTTCGTGGCTTGGGGCTCGACCGTTGGTGCGATCCGGGACGCGCGCGCGGAGCTCGATGCCGCCGGTCGCACGACCAACCTCCTCGCCTTCCCAACCGTCTACCCACTCGATCCCGACCGGGTCCGGGCCGCCTTCGCCGCCACCCGCAAGACCCTCCTCGTCGAGGCGAACTTCTCGGGCCAGTTCGGCCGCCTATTGCGGGCGGAGGCGGGAGTCGTCCCGAGCGAGCGGCTCCTCAAGTACGACGGGGAACCGTTCTACCCTCACGAGATCGTGGCCCGCGCGATCGAGGTGATGTCCCATGGCGGAAAGTAAGCCCGCGCCGCTCCCCGCCTCGATGGGGACCCCGCTCCCCGTCGTCGGGAAGTCGAGCATCCGCCCGACGTGGTGTCCGGGCTGCGGTGACTTCGGGGTCGTGGCGGGCGTCGAGATGGCCCTGAAGCGGCTCGGTATCCCGAGCCACAACGTCGTGATCGTCTCGGGGATCGGATGTTCCTCCAACCTGCCGCACTTCCTCTCCGCCTACGGATTCCACGGTGTCCACGGGCGCGCGCTGCCGGTCGCCGAAGGGATCCGCTGGGGGAACCACGGACTGACCGTCATCGGCACGGGCGGGGACGGGGACGGTTTCGGGATCGGGGTGGGCCACTTCGTCCACTCGATGCGCCGCAACGTCGACCTGACCTACGTGACAATGGACAACGAGATCTACGGACTCACCACCGGGCAGGCCAGTCCGACCTCGACCCTGGGCCACCGCACGAAGTCGACCCCGACAGGGGTGATCGAGAACCCGATCGACCCGATCGCGCTCGCCCTCGCGAGCGGGGCCACCTACGTCGCCCGCGGCTTCTCGGGCGACGTGAAGCACCTCACGGACCTGGTCGCGGGCGGGATCCAGCACAAGGGGTTCTCGTTCGTCGACGTGCTGAGCCCGTGCGTCACGTACAACAAGATCAACACGTTCGACTTCTTCCGCCAGCGTGTCTACAAGCTCGAGAGCGCCGGCCACGACCCGGCGGACATCGTGAAGGCGTGGGAACGCTCCCTCGAGTGGGGCGACAAGATTCCGATCGGGCTGTTCTACCGGACCGACCGCCCGACGTACGAGGACCTCGAGGAGGTCCTCAGCGCGGGTCCGCTCGCCCAGCAACGGGCGGGCATCGTCGACAGGGCCTCGCTGCTCGACGAGTTCGTCTAGTGCCCGTCGTACCCCCGGCCGGGCCCCGCGCCGGGCGCCGCCGTTCGGTTATACGAACGTTCGCCTCCGGGTGAAGTATATAAACGTCCTGAAGCCACTCCTTTCGGAGCCCACCCTTGGGAAACCCATGGTAACGAAGTCGAGCGGCAGTCGAATCGTCCCGGTATTGCTGGCCGCCGTCATGCTCTCGGTGATCCTCGCCGCGGGTCTCGCGCCCAACACGGGCGTCGTCCAGGCGTCGTCGAGCTGTACGTACGGCAACTGCCCTTCGGCGGCGGCGTTCCCTTCGTGGGCGATCGGAGGGTCGGTCGCGATCGCGCTCCTCGCACTCCTCGTCGGTCTCCTCCTCCTGCGCCGCCGGCGCCGGAAGCGCCAGGGTGGCGACGGAGAGGCGCCGGCCGCCGGAGCCGCGGGCACCGCCCGGTCCGACGAACCGGTGACCGAGGGCCCGGGCGAGCCTCCCGCGGATTCCGCGGCCTGGTCCGAACCGACGACTTCCGAGGGTGAGGCTGAGCCGCCCGCGGACGACGCGTACCGCGAGTCCTGAACGGAGCGAGCCGGCCGCCTCGGGGCGCAGTCCCGAGGGGACGCAGCGAACCGAAGGCGCCTCCGCTCCCGACTCCTCCCGCCCGGGATGTTCCCCGACGGACCTCCGCGGCCCGCAGGCGGCGGGCGGCGCCCGGTCGGGCCCCGTTCACCGGTACGTATTTACCGTCCTAAGCCAGCGCCGCCTCGGAGCGCCCGGTGGCAACAGCGAGCGGCAGCGAGCTCCGCGACGGGCTCTCTACGGTCACGCGGGGGACGATCTACCTGATCGTCGCGACGTTCGTCTTCGTCCTGCTGAGCTTCGTCGCGCGGGTCCTCATCGTCCGCAGCATCGGTTCGGACTGGGGGTCGTTCTCGTTCGGGTTCACGGCGGCGGGGGTGCTCGCCGCCGTCGGGTCGCTCGGCCTTTCCCTGGCGGTCCCGCGCAGCCTGCCGTACTCCACGTCGGACGCCGAGCGGCGAACGATCGTCCGGACCTCGTTCGTCGTGGGAGGCACGGCGGCCGGCGTCTCGGCCGCCGCGCTCGGCGTCGCCGCCCCGTTCATCGGGGGGGCGCTCGGTTCCCCCGAGATCGGCTTCGGGCTCGAGTTCTTCGCGATCGCGGTGGGGTTCCAGATCGCAGCGAACCTGATCGCCGCCGTGTTCCAGGGGTTCGCGGACGTTCTCCCGAACGCCATCTTCGTCCAAGTCGTCAACCCCGCGCTGTTCCTGATCCTCCTGGTCGGCTCGACGGCCCTAGCGCCCGGAAAGATCACGTACGAGGGGGCGCTCGTCACGTACGCGCTCTCCGCGGCGCTCACCGCCGGGGGGCTGATCGCCTACGCGGTCTGGCGGCTGCCCCGCCGGCTCCCCGCTGGCCCCGGCGCTCCGGAGGCCCGCGGCCGATTGCTCCGGTTCGCCGCGCCGCTGTTCGTCGTGGGGGCAATGTCCACCCTGCTCGGCTCCGGCGACACGTTGATCCTCGGGGTGTATCGGGGCGCGACGGCGGTGGGCGTCTACACCGCCTCCCTCACACTGGCGCGCCTTGTCCAGGTCGGCATCAACGCGGCCGCCTACGTCTTCCTGCCCGTCGCCAGCCGGTTCCTACGCGTGGGGAACACGCGGGCCGTTCAGCTCACCTACGCCACGGTCACGAAGTGGCTCGCCGTGTTCTCGATGCCCCTCCTCTTCCTGTTCTTCCTGCTGCCGGGCGCGTCGCTGGGCTTCGTGTACGGACCCGCGTACGCTTCGACGACCCTCCCGCTGCAGATCACGGTCCTGGGGGCGTTCGTCACGACCATCCTCGGGCCATCGACCTTCGCGCAGGTGGCGTTCGGGTACGCCCGCCCCCTCGCGTACAACTCGATCGCGGCGGCCGCGGCAGACGTGGTCCTCGCGGTGGTGCTCGTGCCCCGGCTCGGGTACGTCGGGTCGGCGATCGCCTGGTCGACCGCCGCGATCCTGCTCGCCGGACTCTCCCTGGCCCAGGTCTCGGCAAGCGAGAAAGTTCACCCGTTCCGCCGAGATTTCGTAGTTCCGCTCGCCGTCACCGGGATCCCCGTCGCGGCGTTCTTCCTGCTGCTACGCCCCACCGTTCCCTGGTGGGGCCTTCCCCCGCTCGGCCTCGGGCTCGCCGGGCTGTTCGTCCTGGTGGTGCTCGCGACGCGGAGCATCGACGACGGCGATCGGCTCCTGCTCGAGGCGGTCGAGCGATTACTCGGACGGCGTATTCCGTTCGTCCGCAGCCTGGGCCGACGGGTGATCCGCGGCGGGCTCCGGCCCTAGCGCGTTCGCCCCGGGTTCCGGCCCGCGCGCCTCCCGCAGGTGGTCGGACAGGAGGAGGACGATCCCGCCGGCGAGGAGCAGCAGGACGTACTCCGCGAACGTGTTGGCGGACGCGACGTCGCCCGCTGCGTCCAGGAGGGCGGCAACGATCAGGAGGGCGAGGGCCGCGGCGATCGGGTACCGGGAATCCAGGCGGGCCCAGGCCGAATAGGCGAGGTAGGCCGCCAGCAGGCTCAGGAACAGCAGGGGGTACGGTACGGCCATGGAACGCCCGGGCTGTGAGCTCGGCCCGGCTCAAAGGAGTATGGTCCCGGACGGGCCGGCGGGCTCCGGGCCCGACATGGCACCGCCACGTCACGTTTAGATATCCCCTGCGGCATGGATTGAACGGTACGGCGCTTGCGCCTTCGTGAAATGAGTTCGAACCGACGGGGCAGTCGCATCGTGCCCGTCGCGCTCGGCATCGGCATGCTCGCGATCATGATCGCGGCCGGTCTCGCGCCGAACGCGGGTCTCGCCCAAGCCTCTTCCACGTGCACGTACGGCCAGTGCGTGTCCCCCGCCACCTTCCCGACGTGGGCGATCGTCACTTCCGTCGCTATCGTCATCCTGGCCCTGCTGGCGGCCCTCCTGATCCTGCGGCGGCGAAAGCGCCCTCCGACCTCGGGGACGCCCGTCTCCGAGTGGTCCGGCGGTGCGCCGCCGGGCGCCGCGTCGCCGGCCCCACCGGGCCCGATGCCCCCGGCCGCCCCGTCCGCCTGGGAGGAGTCGGCCCTGGTCGGGG
>JASHSP010000049.1 GCA_030038655.1 Thermoplasmata archaeon
TAAAACGTCGATTTGTGACCGCCCAGCGGGATGACAAGCCCCTTGGCCCCTGCCGCCGGATTGGTCGTCCTCTACCTTGGAGTACTCGTGACCCTCGCTCTTCCGGTTAGCGGGGCCATTCCGGGAACGAGGTTGGGCCCGTACATGATCTTCCTTGGACTCCTTCTCGTTGTCCTGGGGCTTGTCTACAAGGAAGACACCTAGGGTGCAAGCCCCGCCCTCGACGGGAGGTCGAAAGCGGTGGTTGCTGCTCGCTCGCCTTCTCCTAGAGGAGCTGGACTCAGGGAGATAGGAACAAGTTCTCCGGCAGACTACCGTGGTGAGATGACCAGCCCGACCAACGGCCGCCTGCCGATTGGGTTGCTCGTGACCTTCCTCGTCATCGGCGTCGTGCTTGGAGCAGTTGGGACCAGTCTCATCAACTGGTATGATTCTTCCCGCACTCCCGGGGCCGGCACCCCCGAGGTTTCTATCGCACCATACTACCTCATCACGGGCCCGGCTGCTGCCAACCTCTCCATGAGCCGGTTTTGTGAGAACGGCACTGCCCCCCCAAATTCGACGTGGTACTGTGGCACGTGGGTTTCTTGGGATGACTCGGATTCCTACGGAATCGTAAGCAACGTCACCGTCGTCGGGGTGACGACGTACAATGCGTCGGGAGTGGGCGGTCCAATCTCGCAGGACGAGGGACCCGCACTCGTCGAAGTGGCGATATCCGTCCCGGCGAGCGGGGCATCCTTCCTCGCTCCTGTGATCGTCTACTACACCTCGTACGACGTCTCCATCTAGTGAGCCCATACCCCGAACGGTCGCCGTCGAAACTCCACTGGCCGGAAAGGGGTCCGTTCCCACCGACTAGCCTCTCCCGGGAGTGCCGGGACGATTGTCGACGGGGAAGGATTGTCCACGACCCTCAGCGCCCTCGTGAGGAGCCAAGAACCTCTACGGCAAGTTTCAGCCGGCAAACCGACCCTACGGGCCCGGCTGGACCACATTAGGCTCTGAGTCCGGAGCTTCCTGAGGCGCTCCTTGACCGACTCAGTCACCCGTCGGGGACGGCCCTCCGCCCGACCTGAGCGGGTGGACCGTCGGCCCTAGCGTATCTCCCGCTTCGTGAGGGCCACCCGGTCGGATCGGGGTAGGTTCGAGACGCGCGCCGTCCCTGTGCGACGCGCGGGGCGGCTGACGGCGTGCCCCCCCTCGACCGCTACCGTTTTCCCCGACCAGGGGTCGGTCAGCGCTGAGACGTCATGGCCCCCGAAACGAGCGTACAGGTCACCCTTCCGGACGGCCGCATCCTGCCGGCCATTCGGGGCATGCCCGCCGGGGAACTTCTGGCGTCGTGGGCGCCGGAGAAGGCGCCGCTGGCCGCCGTCTGGAACGGCAAGCCGGTCGACCTCTCGTTCCCGGTGACCGAAGACGGCTCGCTCGCCCCCCTGTTCTTCGAGGACCGCGCCGGTTGGGAGATCCTGCAGCACTCCTCGGCGCACCTGGTCGCGAAGGCCGTGGTCGAGACCATCCCCGGGGCGCTGCCGACCCACGGGCCACCCACCGAGGAGGGGTTCTTCTACGACTTCGATGTCCGACCGCTGACCCCGGCCGACCTCGAAGCGATCGACGCGGCCATAAAGCGGTCGGTGGCGGCCCGCGAGAAGTTCACGCGCCGCGTCCTCGAGCGGGCGGAGGCGGAGCGCCTGTTCGCGAGCAACCCGTACAAGCTGCGGTACATCGGGGAAACCACGGCCGCCGAGGCGGTTACCGTCTACGACACCGGCACGTTCACCGACCTCTGCCGGGGGCCGCACGTGCCCGACACGCATTGGCTCGAGGGGGTGCACGTCCTCGGCTTCTCGGCGATCACGCCGGATAGCCCCGAGGCGCATCCGCTCCAGAGGATCCGGGGCGTCGGCTTCCCCACGCGCCCGGAGCTGACACGCTACCTCAAGGTCCGAGAGGAGGCGGTGGCCCGCGACCACCGGGCGATCGGCCAGCGGCAGGAGCTGTTCCTCTTCGCGGACCACGCGCCCGGTTTCCCGTTCTGGCTGCCGAACGGGATGGTGATCGTCCGCGAGCTGGAACGGTTCGTCACGGAGCACCTCAAGAAGGCGTCCTACTCCGAGATCCGGACGCCCCTTCTGTTCGCTCGGTCGGTCTTCGAGACGAGCGGCCACTGGGACCACTTCCGGGAGAACATGTTCGTCTCGGTGATCGAGGAGAAGGAGTACGGCTGGAAGCCGATGAACTGCCCGGGGGCGATGCTGATCTTCGGGTCGCGGGCCCGGAGCTACCGCGAGCTGCCGCTGCGGCTCGCCGAGTTCGCGCCGCTCCACCGGTACGAGGCGAGCGGCACCCTCCACGGGCTCCTCCGCGTCCGCGAGCTCGTCCAGGACGACGCGCACATCTTCGTCACCGAGGACCAGATCGAAGCCGAGATCCGCGTGCTGCTCGACTGGGTGAAGGAGGCGTACACGACGTTCCGGCTCGACTGGACCGCGGAGCTCTCCACCCGGCCGGCGACGTTCCTGGGCGAGTCGGCCGACTGGGACCGCGCCGAGGCGGTCCTGGCGAACGTCCTCCGGGCGGCCGGCGTACCGTTCCGGGCCTCCGCCGGCGAGGGGGCGTTCTATGCGCCGAAGATCGATTTCCAGATCAAGGACAGCCTGGGGAGACCCTGGCAGACGGGCACGGTCCAGCTCGACTACCAGATGCCCCGGCGCTTCCACCTCGAGTACCAGGGCGCGGACGGCCGGCTGCACACGCCCGCCGTCATCCACCGGACGATCTTGGGTACCTGGGAACGCTTCGTCGGGGTCCTGACCGAGCATTTGGCGGGTCGGTGGCCGCCGTGGCTCGCCCCGATACAGGTCCGGGTCCTGCCCGTGACGGATGCCCACGGGGCGGCCGCGAAGGGAGCGGTGGACGAGCTGCGGGCCGAGGGCCTACGGGCCGAGGTCGCCCCCAGCGACGAGTCGCTGCCGAAGCGCGTGCGCGCGGCGGAGCTGGACCGGGTCCCGTACGTGGTCGTGCTCGGCGACCGCGAGGTCGCGGACGGGTCCGTCTCGGTCCGCGTCCGGGGGACCAAGGCCGCACGATCGATGTCTCGTCCGGAGTTTCTCGCCCACGTGGTCGAGAAGGTCCGGCGGCGCGAGTTCGAGCCGTGAACGACGCCCGGTGGCCGAGCGAGCTCCGGGGTCGTCGCGCGGGAACCCGACCGACGGCGACCGGACACGATTACTACGTGGTCGCGCTGCCCTGCTCGTGACGGAGCCGTCCGACCCCGCCCGGCCCCCGGCGCCGCCGCCCGACCTCGCGCCGGGCGATCGACGCTGGTTGCACGACAAGTACCAGCAGCTGGCCGCCGAGGAGGGTCAGCTGGCGGCCAGCCGGACCACCTACTACGCCGCGATCGGAACGGTCCTGATCACCGGTTTCGTGGTCGCGACGTACGACTTCCTGAGCCAACCGCTGCTCCTCGCGGCGGCGGTCACGTTCCTCGCCGCGCTGGGGATCATGATCTCGTTCGTCTGGGCGATCCTGCTCCACCGAACGACCGATGCCCAGAACCTGTGGCGGGAGGCGGCGCTCCGCGTCGAGCAGGCCGCGCCCCCCATCGAGGGCGAGTGGAGGGCGCCGATCACGCTCCGGTCCGGTGAGAAGCTGAACCTCGACCTCCTCCGGCCGTACCAGACGCACGCGGAGCGGTTCGCCGACATTCGCGCCGTGTCGTGGATGGACCGCCTGAACCCCGCGGGCCTGACCGAGGTCCTTCCGGTCACGTTCCTCGCGATCTGGGCGGCGATCCTGACGGTCGTCTGGGTCTGGTTCCTCGTCCGCTGACCCGGTTCGCTCCCGCGGACCAGCCGACTCGACCGGGGTTCGGCCCCTCGCCGACGGCTCCTCAGACGTACGGTTCGGCGGCCGCGGGGAGTCGACCGCGACGGATGGCCTTCAGGAGGGCCCGGTGGTCCGCCGCCGTCTGGTCGGCGTACGCCTCGGCGAACCGCAGGATCGCCTCGTCGAAGGCGTCCTTGGAGCCGAGGTACCCTGCGATGCCGGCGGCGTCGCCGGTGCGCGCATGGGCCCGCGCGAGCGCGGTGCCGCTGAGCTCGGATTGACCGGTCAGCGACCTTGGCCCGAGGGCCGTGAGGTCGGAGGAGAACTTCATGTCCCGCAGCTGCCGGACGTAGAAGTCCCGGGACCGAAGGCGGCTCCAGCCGAGGAAGATGTCGCTCGCCTCCTGGATCATGTGCTGCCCGACGACCACCCGCTGCGCGTGGTTCGGGTAGGCGCTCGCCCCGACGTACGGCTCGAGGGCGGACGGGACCGCCTCCTTTAGCTGGAGCAGCAGCGGATCCTCCACGTCGCGGTCCGCCATCAGGAGGAGCACCGCGCACGCCGTGCCGACGCTGCCGACCCCGACCACCTTCTGCGCCGCGTCGACGACGCGGTAGCGGTCGAGGAGGACGCGCCGCTCGTCCGGCAAGGAGGCCAGGTACCGCTCGTAGAACGCCCGGGAATCCCCGAGGCCCGCGTGACCGGGGTAGTGGACGATCAGGGGCGGGGCGTCCCGGATACGGTACCCCCCCCGCACCGCGCGCACCATGCGGGGGAACGCATGGAAGCCGGTCCGATGACGAGCGCGCCGGACGGCGCGGACGACGATCCGCCGGGCGTCGCCGCTCGGCAACAGCGCGTTCGCCGCGGGGTCGAGGTGGGCGTACCAGGTGTCGAGATACCGCATCGTCGCAAAACTTGCCATCCGTTCCCGGTACGCGCGAACCGACGCGAGCACCGCCTTCCGGGCCTGCGACCGGGAGAACCCGTTCTGACGGCCGACCAGGAGCACGCTCGTCGCCAGCCGCTTGATGTCCCACTCCCACGGGCCCGGCAGCGTCTCGTCGAAGTCGTTGACGTCGAACACCTGGTC
>JASHSP010000050.1 GCA_030038655.1 Thermoplasmata archaeon
CCGTGCTGGTACGGGTTCATCGTACCGGCGTCGACGTTGAGGTACGGGTCGATCTTGAGGATCGTCACCGGAATGCCGCGCGCCTTCAGGAGGCGGCCGAGCGACGAGGTGGTGATTCCCTTACCGAGCCCGGAGATCACCCCGCCGCTGACGACCAGAACTTTCACGAACGCGCTCCGCGAGCCGCGAAGCCGGCCCGCGCATAAAGACTAGGAGGGCGTCGCGGGGTCCGAACGTCGCACGCGAGGCCCCCCGGGGGCGCCGCGCCGCTAGAACGGGACCCGACGGCCCGAAGGGTCCCGGTGGTACCGCCCGAAGTCGGGGACGCCGGCGAGGGCGACCCCGGAAAAGACCGGTCCGTCGGTGCAGACGTGGTAGGGCCCCAGCGCGCACGCGTCGCACATCCCGAGGGCGCACTTCATGTGGCGTTCGACCGCGCACGTTACCGGAACCCCCCGGGGGGCGGCGGCGTCGAGAACCTTCCGCATCATGATCTCCGGGCCGCAGGTCCACACCGCGTCGAACGGGGTCTCCCCCACGAGGCGGGCCGCGACGCCCGTGACGAAGCCACGGTCGCCCTCGGTCCCGTCGTCCGTCGCCACCGCCACGGTCGCCCCCATCGACCGGAAGCGGTCCGCGAACAGGAGCTCACGACGCGTCGTGGCCCCGAGCGCCACGGTCACGGAGGCCCCGAGCGCCCGGGCCTTCTCCGCCGCCGGTGCGAGCACCGCCGCGCCCGAGCCGCCGCCGACGACGAGGATCCGACGGGGCGCCAGGTCGAACGGCTTTCCGTACGGCCCACGGATCCCCAGCGCGTCGCCCTCCCGGATCGCCTGGATGCGGCGGCTCGTGTCACCCATCGCCTTGACCGTCACGCCCTTCGAGGTTCCGTCGGTGTACGAGAGCGACATCGGCAGCTCGTCGTCCCCCGGGACCCAGACCATGACGAACTGGCCGGGGTCGGCGGGCGGGTCGAACGGGAACCGGAGCGTGACGGTCGAGGGCGTCTCCCCGACCCGCTCGGAGACGGCGACGACGGTCCGCACGGGACTCGCTAGGGTGCTCGCGATAAGAACCCGTCGGCCGGCGGCTCAGGGCATCGTCCCGGACGGAGCGCGGTGCGCGAGGCCGACGGCGTCCTCGAGTCGCGCGATCCCGAGCGAGTCGAGGAGGCCCCCCAGGTCGCGCACCAGCCGACCGAAGATCCCCACGCCCTCGAACGCGACCGCCGTCCCGACCTCGACGGCCCGGGCGCCGGCCATCACGTACTCGAGCGCGTCCTCCGCGCGACCGATCCCGCCGATCCCTACGACCGGGATCGAGACCGTATCGAAGATCTGCCAGACGCACGCGAGGCCCACCGGCTTGATCGCCGGTCCGCTCAGCCCGCCGAGTCCGTGGGCGAGCACGGGCCGGCGCAGGCGCACATCGACCGCGAGCCCCCGGAGCGTGTTGATCGCACTCACCGCGGCGGCCCCGCCCCGCTCGGCGGCGGCCGCGAGGGCCGCCGGGTCGGCGGTGTTGGGCGTGAGCTTCGCGATCACCGGGAGGCGGACCCGGCGAACGACCGCGCGCACGATCTCCTCGACATCGCGCGGGTCGCTGCCGACCTCGGTGCCAAACCCCTCCGCGTGGGGGCAGCTCAGGTTGAGCTCGATCGCGACGACGCCGGTCTCGGCCAATCGTCCCGCCAGGGCCGCGAACTCCTCGGCGTCGCCGCCGAAGACCGAGCCGACGACCGTCGCGCCCGCGCGACGGGCGACCTCGACCTCGCGGGGGTACTCGTCGATGCCCGGATTGGGGAGGCCCATCGCGTTCAGCATCCCCCACCGCTCGTACGTCTCGACCGTCGGGTTCGGGTACCCGGGTCGGGGCTTTGTTCCGATCGACTTTGTGACGACCGCTCCCGCCCCCGCGTTCCAAGCCCCCGCGAGCGAGTCGCCGCTCTCGCCCCAGATCCCGGAGGCCAGGAGGAACGGATTGCGAAGGGTCAGGCCGGCGAACCGGGCGGTAAGGTCGGCCACGAACGGCCCGAACGGGGAGTCGGCTTAAATCGGCTGGCCCGAATGCACCGCGGATGCATCTCGACCGGCTGACCGATGCCGCCCGGGAGGCCCTCGAGGCCGCCTTCCGACGCGCTGCCGAGCTGCGGCATGCGGCGGTCGAGCCGGATCACCTGCTGGCCGCGCTGCTCGCCGCACCCGACGGACCGGCGACGGCCCTCCTCCGGGCCGTCGGGGCCCCCCTCGACCGGCTCTCGGCGGCGGTCGACGAATCCCTGGCCCGTCACCCGACCGCCGACCACGTCGCGCCATCGGACCAGTACCTCTCGCGGGAACTGACCCAGGCGCTCGATGCCGCGGAGGCGGAGGCCGCCCGCCGCAAGGACCGCTACACCACGGTCGACGAGCTCCTCCTCGGGCTCCTCTCCGTTCCCTCCGCCGCTCGGGACCTGCTCGAGAAGTTCGGCGCCGGGCGGGCGGCCCTCGAGGCGGCCCTGGAGAAGGTTCGCGGGGCCGGTCGCCCCGTCGGAAGCCGTTCGGAGGAGGCGCAGTACCAGGCGCTCGAGAAGTACGGCCGGGACCTGACGGTGCTGGCCCGGGATCGAAAGCTCGACCCGGTGGTCGGGCGGGACGAGGAGATTCGCCGCGTGATCCAGATCCTCTCGCGTCGAACGAAGAACAACCCGGTGCTGATCGGGGACCCGGGGGTCGGCAAGACCGCGGTGGTCGAAGGGCTCGCGCTGCGGATCGCCGCCAAGGATGTGCCGGACGCCCTGCGCGAGCAGCGGATCGTGGCGCTCGACCTTGGCTCGCTCCTCGCGGGCGCGAAGTTTCGGGGCGAGTTCGAAGAGCGGCTGAAGGCCGTCCTCCGGGAGGTCGAGGGCTCCGAGGGCCGGGTGATCCTGTTCATCGACGAGCTCCACACGCTCGTCCACGCCGGCGCCACGGAGGGCGGCGCGCTGGACGCCTCGAACCTGCTGAAGCCGGCCCTCGCGCGCGGGACGCTCCACTGCATCGGGGCCACGACCACCCAGGAGTATCGCCGCTACATCGAGAAGGACGCCGCGCTCGAGCGTCGTTTCCAGCCCGTGCCGGTCGCCGAACCGACCGTGGAGGACACGATCTCGATCCTGAGGGGCCTGAAGGAGCGGTACGAGCTCCACCACGGGGTCCGGATCCTCGACTCGGCGCTCGTCGCCGCAGCGACCCTGACCGCCCGGTACATTCCGGACCGACACCTGCCGGACAAGGCGATCGACGCGGTGGACGAGGCTGCGTCCGGGGTCCGCCTCGACCTCGATTCGCGCCCCGGCGAGCTCGACCAGCTGACCCGCCGGATCCGCCAGCTCGAGATCGAGCGAACCGCGCTCTCGAAGGAGAAGGATCCGGCCAGCCGGGACCGGCTGGTCCCGCTCGGGCGCGAACTGGCGGGGCTCAAGGAGCGGGAAACGGCGCTCCAGGCGCAATGGACGCGGGAGAAGGAGCAGGTCGAGCGGCTCCGTGCTCTGCGGGGCGATCTCGACAAGGCCCGGGCCGAAGAGGAACGGGCCGAACGGTCCGGGGACCTCGAGTCCGCCGCCCGACTACGCTACGGGCGCGTCCCGGAGCTCCAGAAGGAGCTCGAGCGGCTCGCCCGGTCGGCCTCCGGGGCCGCGGCCTCGGGGATGCTCCGCGAAGAGGTCGGCGAAGAGGACGTCGCGCAGGTCGTCTCCCGGTGGAGCGGCATTCCGGTGAGCCGGATGCTCCAGGGGGAACGGGAGCGGCTCCTTCGGATGGAGGACGAGCTCCGCCTGCGGGTGGTGGGCCAGGACGAGGCGGTGGCCGCCGTCGCGAAGGCCGTACGCCGGTCCCGCTCCGGCCTGGCCGACCCGAACCGCCCGATGGGGACGTTTCTGTTCGTCGGTCCGACCGGCGTCGGCAAGACCGAGCTCGCGAAGGCGCTCGCCGCGTTCCTCTTCCACTCCGAGCGGGCGCTCGTCCGCATCGACATGAGCGAGTACATGGAGCGCCACACCGTCGCCCGGCTGGTCGGGGCCCCGCCCGGGTACGTGGGGTACGAGGAGGGAGGGCAGCTGACCGAGGCGGTGCGCTCGCGCCCCTACACCGTCGTGCTGTTCGACGAGGTCGAGAAGGCGCACGGGGATGTGGTGAACGTTCTCCTCCAGCTGATGGACGACGGACGGTTGACCGACGGGCAGGGACGGACGGTCGATTTCCGCAACACGCTCGTGATCATGACCTCGAACCTCGGGACCGAGCAGCTCGCGGACGCCTCCTCCGACGAGGAGCGCCGCCGCCGGATCGAGCCGGCGCTGCGCGCCCACTTCCGCCCCGAGTTCCTCAACCGGATCGACGAGGTCGTCATCTTCCACACCCTGACCGCCCCCGAGATCGAGTCGATCGTGGATCTCCAGCTCGCGCAGGTCGAGGCGCGGCTCAAGGACCGGCGCGTCGCCCTGCACGCGTCGAACGCGGCCAAGAAGTTCCTCGCGGCTCGGGGGTTCGATCCGGACTTCGGCGCCCGCCCGCTGAAACGGACGATCCAGCGCCTCGTCGTCGACCCCCTGACGGAACGACTCCTCGCAGGGGGCATCGCCGACGGCGCGACGGTCGAGGTCGGGCTCAAATCGGGCGAGATCGCTCTCTCGATCGCCGAGAAGTCGGGAGGCTAGTCCGTGCCCGGGTCGGTGACCGTCGCCGTCGTCGGAGCTCCCGACGTCGCCAAGGAGCTCGGAAAGAAGGGCACCTCCTCCGACATCACGCTGTTCAACGAAGTGCGCGACGGGCACGCGGCCACGCTGATCGAGCCGACCCAGTTTCCCGAGAAGATCGCGCCGTTGCTGGTCGCGCTCGGGATGGCCGACCGGTGCCTCCTCGTGGTCAAGGAGCTGACGCGCCCCGTCGCGGAAACGATCGCCGTCGTGGAGCTGTTCGACCTGCCGACGACCGTGGTCCTCGGCCCCGCGGTCGGCGACGCGGAGCTCGCGCGCGCCCTGCGCACGAGCCGGCTCGCGGCGGCCGAACGGGTTCCCCTCGACCTGCCCGCCCTCCGGGCGGCGCTCGATGGCTGGTCGGCAACGGACCGGCCCGGGCCGGTGGAGGTGACGATCGACCACGCCTTCCCGGTCAAGGGGGTCGGCACGGTCGCGCTGGGGGTCGTACGGCGAGGTGTCCTGCACGCCCACGACCGGTTGCGGCTCTGGCCGACCCCCAACTCGGTCGAGGTGCGCTCGATCCAGGTCCACGACGTCGACCGCAAGGAGGCCTCGTGCGGCGAGCGGGTGGGCCTCGCGCTCAAGGAGGTCGAGCCCGGCGAGCTGTCGCGGGGGCAGATCCTCGCGCCGCCGGGAGCTCTTCGTGCGGGTCCCGAGCTGATCGGGGGCCCCTTGGCGCGGTGCCCGTACTACCGGGGCGACGCGGGCCCGGGATCCCAGCTCCACGCGGCGGTCGGCCTTCAGGTCGTGCCGGCTTCGGTGGGAGAGCTCTCCGAGGCGGGGGTTCGCGTCCGGTGCGACCGGCCGGTGGCGTACGCGCTCGGCACGCCCATGATGCTGGTCGACCTCTCCGCGACGGCCGGCCCCCGCGTCGTCGGGCGATCGATCCTGGCGGCCGGCCCGGCGTCCGCCTAGTCGGGCGGGCGGCCCCGGACCCTAGGCGAACATCGTGACCGATTCCTTGCGGAGCTCTTCCTCGCCGACGACCTTTTCGATCGCCCGCTCGAAGTCCGTGGCGGTCACGGCCTCGCGTTCTTCCCGGATCGCCCACATCCCGGCCTCCGTGCAGATCGCGTGGATGTCAGCGCCGGTCGCGCCCTCGCACCGGGTCGCGAGCGACTCGAAATCGATCGGCTCGCGGAGCGACATGCCCCGGGAATGGATCCGGAAGATCTCCGCGCGGCCGCTGTAGGTCGGCACGGGCACCTCGATGATCCGGTCGAACCGGCCGGGCCGGAGCAGCGCGTCGTCCAGGATGTCGGGGCGGTTCGTGGCCGCGATGATCTTCACGTTCGCGAGCGGTTCGAACCCGTCCATCTCGGCGAGCAGCTGCATGAGGGTCCGCTGGACCTCCCGGTCCCCGCTGGTCGCGACCTCGAGCCGCTTCGCGCCGATCGAATCGACCTCGTCGATGAAGATGATCGTGGGCGCCTTCTCGCGCGCCATCTGGAACAGCTCGCGGACGAGGCGCGCGCCTTCGCCGATGTACTTCTGGACGAGCTCGCTCCCCACGAGGCGGACGAACGTCGCGTTCGTGTGGTGGGCGACCGCCTTTGCGATGAGCGTCTTGCCCGTCCCGGGCGAGCCGATCAGCAGCACCCCCTTCGGCGGGTCCACCCCGACCTTCTTGTACAGCTCGGAGCGGAGCAGCGGGTACTCGACCGCCTCCCGGATCTCCCGGATCTGGTCGGAGAGCCCGCCGATGTCCTGGTAGGTCACGTTCGGCTTCTCGACGATCTCGCTCGCGGTCACGAGCGGGTCCAGCGACGCCGGAAGGACCCCCATCACCGCCAGCGTCTGCTTGTTGAGCGCGACCCGGGCCCCGACCGTGATCTTGCCGTGCTCGACCGTCTCGGCCGAGTTCACGACGAAATCCGGTCCGGTCGACGACTTCACGATGACCCGACCGTCGGTGAGGACGTCCCGGACGCTCCCGACCACCAGCGGCGGGTAGCGGAGCCGGTCGAGCTCCGTCTTGAGGCGCTTGACCTCGCGCTGGAGCCGGAGGATCTCCGCCTCCATGTAATGGCGCTCGCTCTCGACCCGCTTGATCGCCTCCGCCAACTGCGTGTTGCGGAGTTCGAGGAAGTTCACTCGGTCGAACGACTCGTGCGCCGGCGCGGCGGGAAGATCCGGCTCGCTCATGGCTTTCCAAGACGCGTGTCCAAGGCCAGTTCCCGCTATCAGAAGGCGGCGGCGCTTATAAGTAATCAACCGTCGCAAATCGACCCGTGAAGCCGGCGAGCGGTAGCGCGGCGCGCCGGAGCCGGGCGTTCGCTCCGGCGCACGTCACCGGGCTGTTCGTCCCGGCGGCGTCGACCCGCGACCCGCGGTCGCGCGGCTCCGTCGGAGCCGGGATCGTGTTGGAGGCCGGGGTCTCGGCCGAGGCGGAGTGGCGGCCGGGCCCCCGGAGGCGTGTGTCGGTCACGAGCGACCTGGGCCACCCTCTGTCGATCTCCGAGGAGGTCGCGAATCGCCTTCTGGGCCCGCGGGACGGAACCTTGTCGGTGCGACTCGCCCACGCCCTGCCGGTCGGCCAAGGGTTCGGCACGAGCGCCGCGGGAGCCGTCGCGACCGCGCTCGCCGTGGCCCGGGCGACCGGACGAACTCGGGCCGAGGCGGTGGCGGTGGCCCATCTCGCCGACCTTTTCGGCGGGGGAGGGTTGGGCGGGGTGGCGGCGATCCTGGGCGGCGGGCTCGAGGTCCGGGTCCGGCCGGGCATCCCGCCCTTCGGGCGGGTGATACACCGCCCGTACCCGGGCCGCGTGTTCGTCGGGGTGGTAGGGGGCCCCATGCCGACCGCGAGCGTCCTCGGAAATCGCTCCGCGCTCGCGCGGGTCCTGGGAGCGGCCGACCGGCTGGGCCCGCTCGTCCGACACCCCGACGCGGAACGTCTCTGGGATGCGAGCGAGGCGTTCACCGATCGCGTCGGACTGGCGCCCCGGCCCGTCTCGGATCTGCTCCGGGGGCTCCGGCGGAGGGGAGCGCGCGCCGCCCAGGCGATGTTCGGCCGGAGCTTTTTCGCTTCCCTCCCGGCTGATCGCCGCCGGGACGATGTCCTGCGCTGGCTTCGGGACCGGTCGGTGCGGGCGGTGGAACTCGCCCCGGACACACGGGGCGCGCGGTCGCTCCCGAGCCCCCGGGCCACGGTGGACCGGGGCCGGGCCACCGCGTCCGCTGCTCGCGCCGCAAGCGTTTTCAGCCGTGCGCAGTCTCGGCGGCTCCCATGACGCGGAAACCGGCTCGCATGTACCGGGAGATCGAGGGCCAGGTTTACACCCGCCGCGAGTACATGGGCGGTGTTCCGGTCTGCCGGGTCACCCAGTTCGATACCGGCAACCTCCGCTCGGAGTTCCCGTGGAGCCTGAGCCTCGCGACCGAGGAAGCGGCGCAGGTGCGGGACGTCGCGCTCGAGTCGGCCCGCGTGAGCGCGGTCCGGGTGCTGGAGCGGGCCGCCCCCAACGAGTACCACCTCAAGGTTCGTCGGTTCCCCCACCAGATCCTCCGCGAGCACAAGATGGCGACCGGGGCCGGGGCCGACCGTATCTCGGACGGAATGCGCCGGGCGTTCGGAAAGGCCGTGGGTCACGCGGTTCGGGCGGAGATCGGCGCGGAACTGCTCACCGTCTACACCACCGAGGCGCACCTCGCGGACGCGAAGGAAGCGCTGCGGAAGGCGTCCCACAAGCTGCCGATCCCGACCCGCGTGATGCTGCTCAAGGCGCCCGCGGCTTCGTAGCGACCGGTCGGATGACCAGCACCGGGCACGGTGCGTGCGTCACCAGGGCGGTCGACACGCTACCCAGCAGGATTCGCTTGGCCGTCGAGAGACCCCGGGAGCCGACCACGAGGAGGTCGGCCGGGTGGCCGGCAAGGTGGCGCAGGATCTCGTCCACGACGACCCCTTCGTAGCAGACGCCGGTCACCGCTGCGACGCCCCCCTTCCTCGCGGTCGACACGGCGGCGTCCACGATAGTGCGGTACTCGACGGACGGGTCGGCGCCCTCTGCCGGGGCAACGAACGGCTGGTTGGGCGCGACGTACACCGGAGGCAACGGAGCCACCGCGACGACGACCAGCTGGCTGGCGTACCGCTTCGCGAGGTCGACGGCGCTCGCGAGCGCGGCCGCCGCGCCCTCGGAGCCGTCGACGGCGACCGCGATAACCCGATACATGCGACCCCTCCCCGACGACCGATTCTACCGACCCTACATGGACGTTGCGTGCGGGCGGGCCGACGGCCCGGGCCGGTCGGGTCCGCGGGCGCTCTTTTATGAGGACCACCGTCCCTCGTTCGGCGGGCTGTTTCCGATGGCTCCGGTGTGTAGCAACTGCGGTGGGACCGAGTTCGTCTGGGTGAACAATCTGCGTACGGGCACGATCGGGCGGGGAAGCCTGTCGATCCGCTCGGGCGGCGAGCTTTCCCTCGGTACCCGCCTGTGCCGCGGCTGCGGGCACGCGGACCTCTTCCTGAAGGACCCGGCGATCCTCAAGACGCCGCACGCGTGGCGCGAGGGCGAGTTCGTCCCGATCCCGCCGCGCCCCATCGCCCCGGCCGGGGCCCCGGTCTCGCCGGCGCCCGGCGCCCCCGCCGCACCGTCTCCCCCGCCATCCCCTCCCCCGATGCCACCCGCCTCCCCCGGCACGCCGCTTCCTCCCGCAGCCGAGAAGCCCCCCGCGTCCCCGCCGACTCCGGCGGCCCCGGCCTCCCGTGCGCCCTCGGGGGCTTCGAGCCCCACGAGCGATGCGGGCTCGACGGGCCCGGGCGCCAAGGCGGCTGGCGCCGAAGCCACGCCCGACGTCAAGCGTCCCGCCCGCCGACGGACCTCGAAGGGGAAGACCGGGGTTCCCCCTCCGACCCAGGAGTGATCTGGGGAAGGCCGGCCGCCGACGTCGGCGGCCGGTCCCTCCGACCGGCGATCGATTCCGCACCCCCCGGGCGGACCGGGCCCGGCTCCACTCGCCAACGTTGAGAAGTCGGTCCTCATCCGTGATATCGGATCGAACGGAACCCCTCCGGCGACAGCGCCGGCACGCAGTTTCCGAACGGGCCGACGGCGACGATTCGGTGCACGAAGTCGTTGCCATGAAGGCCGATCGGCACCCCGCCCACGAAGAGGGCGGTCTCTCCGGCCATCGCGGGGGATCGACGCTCTACGGCCCGCGATTCGAGCGGGTCGCCCCGGTCCCACCATTCCGACGGGCCGTTCCGGAGGAGTAGCGGGGCATGGATTTGAACCATGGATCTACGGGTTATGAGCCCGTCGGGATTTCAGGACGGTCGGAGAGCCCGACCGTTATCCTGACTACCCTACCCCGCTGCGGCGCGCCCATGGAGGGAGGCGTATAAGAGCCTTGGAGGCGAGGCGCGGACCGGCCGAGGGGACAGCCGATTCCGCCTCGGAATTCCCCATCTCGACGGGCGTCCCGACGCGGTCGGCCGGTCGTTCCCGGGAGGTACGCGCCGCCCCGGGGACCGCTCAGCCCTTCAGGTTCTCTTGGAAGAACCGCCCCACCCGGCTCCACGCATCCTGGGCGCTCGTCGCGTGGTAGTTGGACGCGCGGGTGTCGTTGAAGAACGCGTGCTTGGCACCGGGGTAGACGTGCGACTCGAAGCTCTTCCCGGATTTCTTCATCGCCTCCGCGAGCGACGGGACCGTGTCGGTGATGCCGGGATCCTCGCCCCCGTAGAGCCCTAGCACCCTGGCCGCGATCCGGGGCACGTCCTCCAGCGGCGGGTTCTGACCGTAGAAGACGACCGCCGCCCGAAGGTCCGGATCGACCGTCGCGAGCCGGGCGGACATGGCGCCGCCGAAGCAGAAGCCGACCGAGCCGACCCGCGCCGGATCCACCTCGGGAAGGGCGCGAAGGTACTGCGTGACCGCCCGGAGATCCTGCGCGAAACCGGCCTGAACGATCGGGTTCGACACCTTCCCGAACACTTCGAGCACCGGGCGCCGTTCGGGGGGTTGGGACGCGGAGAACGCCGCGAACTTCGCCGGGTCGCGACGAAGGTCCGCCGGGGCCTGCGCGAACGCGCGCATCGCGAGCGCGATGTTCTCCGGCGTCAGCAGCCGCTGCATCTCGCCGGTGAAGAGGTTCGGTGCGGCGGCGACGTACCCCAGGGCGGCGAAGCGCCGGGCGACGTCCCGGATGTGCTCGCTCACCCCGAAGATCTCGTGGATGACGACCACGGCCGGACGGCGGGCCAGCGGTCCCCGCTCCACGGGAAATGCCAGGTAACAGTCGATCGAACGAGTTCCTGTGCGGACCGAAACGTCCCGATCCATCGGCATGCCCGTGCCGGTCGGTAGTCTCGGAGTTAGATGACCCGTTCGATGCGTTGGCCGCGCGGAGGGTCCCCGCGGCGGAGTCCGCCCCGTCGGACGGTATTGGATCAGCGTGGAGCCGGGAACGGAGCCGCCCGGCGAGTCCGCCGATAGAGCCATGAGGGGAGGGCGAGGGTCGATGTCCGATGCGAGCCAAGCTGCCCCGGGCCAGCGTCCGGCGGGCGATCTACGCCATGCTCGCGGTGGCGACCGCCGAGGTCGTGGGCACCGTAGGGTTTCACCTCATCGAAGGCGCCGGATGGATCAACGCGTTCTACTTCGAGAGCATGCTGGCCACCGGCCAGGGGCCCCCGTTCGCCTTGGTAACGAACGCGGGCAAGATCTTCGCGTCGATCATGGGGTTCGTTTCGGTCGGATCCGTCCTCAGCGCGGTCGTCTTCACGCTCGGGCCGATCATGGTGCGGATCTGGCACGAGGGCCTTGAGGCCGCCCAGTCCGCGGCGCGTCGGTTCGAGCAGGACGTCGTGCGTGACGTGCGGGAGCTGGAGCACGACATCACCGGTCGGCCCCACGCGAGCGATCGACCCCCGTCGGCCCCGCCCCCGTGAGCACCGCTCCGGACCCGACGTCAACGACCGCGCCTCCGCGGCCGAGGTCGGGGTCCGACCCGCGGACCGCGTTCGAGCCTTGAGGCCTTCCGTTCAGGTTCGGGTCGAAGCGGGGCCGACCTCCCCCGAGAGGTGCGAGATGCGGGGGCGCGGAAACGCTCGACCCATCCCCCTCGGAAACGAACCCGACGTCTGCCCCTGCGGACGCCGCTCTCCTCTCCCTTCGGCCGAGGGCCTGCGATCTCCGATCCAAGCCGGTGGGGAGAACGGGGGAGTTCCATACCGGCGAGCTGCTCGCTCGCCCTCCAGAGCTCCTCGGGACTGAACTGCTCTAGTTCCTCCGTCGTACCTCGCGTAGCGCGACGAAGAACGCTGCAGCGGCGGAACCGACGAGCAAGGCCGTAGTCAGGACCGCAAACAACACGAACTCGTTGGCTGGAAGTTCGGAACAGCCGGCGTTCGTGCATACCTTGAGCGTCGCTCCGAAGAGCGGAGGTATCACGAGCACCGACCACGTCGCCAGCAGGAAGATCCCCAGGATCGTAGCGCCCCGGACCCTCGCCCCTGAACTTGGTCCTCGGCGGGTCGGCGGATCGACTCGGTCCACGGGGGCCGGCTCCCGGCGGTCTTGCAACAAAGTGGTAGAACGCGGGCCCACCCATTAGGTCCCCGTCACCGAGGTCCCCCCTCGGGATCCAGCCCGAGCACCAGCCCCCGGATCCCTGCCCGGGAGCCGCCGTCCTCTTCGTCGGAGGGCCTCCCCCTTGCGCCGACCTCTCGCTCAGGGAGCGCGGGAACATCTGGAATCCCGTCTCGGGCGCCGACGGGCCAGCCAGCCCGCTCCGACGACGCTGAGGACGTTATGGAGCAGCCACGACGAAGGTCTCCCAGGTGCCCTCGAGTCCCTTGAACTCTTGGGCGCCGCGGTCCCCGAAACGGACTCCGGAACCCACGGAGAGGTCCCGAACGGTCCGCGAGGTAACGACCTCGCCCTCCCCGGCCGAGCCGCAAATCCGGGATGCGAGATGGACCGCGATGCCCACGACGTCGTTCTCCGTGACGAGGCACTCTCCGGTGTGGATTCCGGCGCGAAGACCCAGGCCGCGTCGCCCCGCTTCATGTTGGACGGATTGCGCAAACCGGACGGCCCGGGTCGGTCCCTCGAAGGTCGCGAGGAAACCGTCGCCCGTCGTCTTCACTAACTGACCGCGGAAACGGACCGCCTCGGACCGTGAGACGGCAAGGAACGAACCCAGGAGCTCCTTCCAACCGTGGTCGCCCAGCCGAGAGGCGAGCCGCGTCGAATCTACGATGTCGGCGAAGACGACGGTCTTCAGCACTCGGTCCTCGTCGAGCGGCGCGGACGGCAGGCTGGCCAGGAACGCCCTCTGCGCCTTCAGGGAGGCTGCGCGCGCCTCGGGGTTCGCCCAGAAGAAATGATCCCGGCCGGGGATCGACACGAGATGGGCTCCCGCTACGTGAGTCGCCACGTAGTCCGAGCTCTCCTCCCGGACGGACCGGTCGCCCGGACACTTCATCACAAGCGTAGGAACGTGGACGGCCGAGAGCGCGGCCCGCACGTCGATCTGCAGGTTCATTCGGGCGAGCGAGGCGGCCGCAGAGGGGGACGAACCGAACCGGACCACCCGACCGAACCACCGCTTGAAGGAAGGATCCGACGCCCGGCTCGGAGCGTACGCGGCCAGCAGCTGGCCGATGTGGGCCGGGCTGCCCCACTCCGCGTCCGAGAGACGGATCGACTCTTCGACTTCCTCGGGCCGAGGCGCGAACGGGAAGTCCGCCGCCCAAGCACCCCGGACCGTAGGTTCAATCAACATGAGGCCAAGCGTACGCTCCGGATAGGTCGCCGCGAACAGTAGGGCCATCGCCGCGGTGTCGGTGGCACCGAAAATCACCGCCCGCCGGCTCTTCACGTCGTCCATGACGGCCCGGACGTCGTCCATCCGGTCCTCGAGCGTCGGAGTCCCGACCGCCCGGTCGGAGAGGCCGACCCCTCGCTTGTCCCAAAGAATGACGCGGGCGGCCGTGCTGAGCTCCCGAAAAAACCCCGCTACCGACGGCTCGTCCCAGACAAGTTCGAGTTGAGAGATCGCCGTCCTTCCGTAGACCAGGTCAACCGCACCCGTCCCAAACGCCTGGTAGGCGATGCGCACGTCGCCGCTGCGGGCGTACCGGACCTCGGGGACCTCCATCGGCTTCCGCGGCGGGTTGGAAGGTACGCGTAGTATATCGATTGTCGTGAAAAGAAGGTCGGGGGCTTTCGCCCTCCTAACCGAAGTCAGGAGTTGGGGCACGCCTCCGCGGGGGTAATCCGTCCTTGTGTGGCGTCCTGTGGCTGGACGATCGACCGAGGTTGATACACGACCAGACCCCCCGAACTCACGGTCACTTAATCGCCAAGAGGACCCGATCGTCGAGGTTCTGCGTGAGCACTCTTACCTCACGAAAACCTGCTCTTCGGAGCGCCCTCAGGTGGTCCTCGGCCGAGAGGTGGGCTTCGCGAGGATGAAGTCGCGGAAAGATCCTCCTCCTCATCGCGAACAGGTCCCGCAAGGAAGGCTCCCGCTCCAGTTGCCGCCACCATTGGTTCCAGTCGATCCACCCCACGGGGCGGTGGATCTGTCGTTGGCGCTGCCGGTAGATTCGAAGGAACAGATGCTGCGTCATGGGACCCTCGGCCTTTGCGGGGAGCCAGTCGCCGTTGAGGAACACTCCCCGCCGAGGGAGAAGGTTGTAGACGTCATGATAGACACGTCGGAGTTTCTCCGGGGCCAACCAATGAAGGGCGTTGGTGCTAATCGACGCGTTGACTTTGCGAACGGGGAGCTTGGAGGCCCAGTCGCGGTGGCGCAGGTCCGCAGAAACCCAGCGCATCCGGCCCCCGACGGTACCCACCGTTTCCTGTCCGAGCTTGAGCATCACGGGGTCGACGTCTACGCCGATGGATCGAGCGTTCGGGAACCGGCGCAGCACGCGAAGGCTGAGCGAACCGGGCCCGCAGCCGAGGTCGAGCACGGTGAACTTGCGCGGAATCCGGGTCTCGAGCACTTCCAGTATCGTGTTGAAGCGCTCCTCACGAGCCGGAAAGGAGTCCTGCTGTTGTTGGTCCCACCGTTCGACCCAGACAGCCCAACGGGGAGTACGGACTCGTACCATCAGGAAACGAGGTACTCCTACCCCCATTATCTTTCCACCGTGGGGTAGTCGCACTGTCCTTGCTACGGGCGAAGGGAGCGGCTCCCTCGCTCCGGGCCCACGCGAGGGAAGTCGATGCTCTTTTGGAGGCTCGAAGGGGTCCGCTAGGAATTCGGGCAGCCTTAGCCCCGCAGGGAGGAACGCGCGCACTGAGCCGCTATCCCTCGAGGTCCGGAGCGAGCGGTGAGCGGCGTGGAAACCTCCGTGCCCGCTGGCGGAGTTGAACCCGCGAGTCGGGTGCGTCACGTGCCGCCGGGCACCCCCGGAGTCGCGCGGCCCCCTCTCAGCGGGGCGGGCGCGGAGACGACTCTTGATACGCGCTTATCCCGAAGATCAGGACAAGAAGGGAGACGAGAACGAGGAGCGCATCGATCGCTGCATCGAAGGGGGTGCCCACGGCTCGGACCTGAGGGGGGAACGGAAAGGCACCGACCGCAGCAAGGAGGGCCACCACTACAGCCACGAGGAATGCCCACCGGCGGCCGGTCCAACACAGGTACGCCAAGACAATGTCCACGAAGGCGACGGCGAAGCCTTCAGGGGAGTAGGCCGCCGAAACGGCCGCAGATCCCTCGACGGCTGCGACGGCCATCAGGCCGATAACGGTCCCCTGAACGGAAACGCTCGATGCTCTGGAGCGTCGGCGAAGCTGGATCGCGTCGGGCGACATGCCTCGAACGCGATCCGAAGTCGACCAGCCGCTCATTACCGTTGCTTTCGGACGGGACGCAGCCTCCGGTACCGGCCGGGACCCGGCACCATCGACGACTTCATCCCCGTGGAACCGTGACTGCCCGAAACCCGAACCGGGCCCATTCGAACCGGCCGCCATGGTGTGGGTTACCCCGTGGGGGTGTGCTGGAACTTCTAACTCTGGGTTCACCGATTCGGAGATGATCCGGCAGAGGTGCGTGACGACCGACCTATGGGAGGGGGGAGGCCGTCCGATGCGCTTCGTCCCCGCTCGGGTCGGCAGGCTCCAGGTCTCACGTCAGGGGCCCAACCCATGTCGGGACGAGTTGGATGGGTCGATCTCACTGTAGTAAAGCAAACACTTTATTAAGCGGATGCTTTACCTCAAGGTCATGGACGCCTTCGTGGCCTTAGCCGAACCGCGCCGGCGCCGGGTCGTGGAAATTCTTGTCCGCCGAGGGAAGCTCAGCGCGTTCCAGATTTGCGAGGAGTTCGACGTGACTCCTCAGGCGATTTCTCAGCACCTCAAGGTGCTCCGGGAAGCGAATGTGATCCATATGGAGAAGAGGGCGCAGCGAAGGCTCTACACGTTCAATCCCCACTCAACGACTCCGATCCAAACGTGGGCGGCAGACATGGCCAAGCTGTGGAACCGCCGACTCGATCGCGTCGAGAGACTTCTGAAAGAGGAGGCAGTATGAACCACAAACGGAGAGAGCAATCGATGGACGCAGAAAGAAGCGGCGTGCGGGTTACGAGGGACTTAGACTTCCCCCGGCAGAGGGTTTTCGACATGCTTACCGACCCCAAGAAGGGAGCGGTGTCTTGGAGCCCCGAGGGGGCCGTCAGTCTCGTCTTCGAGTTGGACAGGCGGCCCGGCGGGACGCTGCGGATTCATGACCGGGACCAGGAAGGGAACGTTCACAAGACCTCAGGAACGGTGGTGGAGATTGTCGTTCCTGAACGTCTCGTCGTCAAGACCGCCACCACGCTTGCGACGGGCACCGCTCCATGGGAGGCCCTCCAGACCGTACTGTTCGAAGAGCTCAGCCCAAGCAGGACACGAGTGACCGTCCTGGTGCAGGTTCTCGCGACGGGGTCGTTCCCTGGCGGCGTCGAGTCTCTGGAAGAAGGATTCCAGGGAGGATGGGGAGAGGTCCTCGAGAAGTTGCGGAGAGCGCTGCAGTAAGCCGGTCAGAGGGGGTCAGGCGAGACCGGCTCTGACGCCCTCCGGCCGTTCAACACGCGAGTCGACGGGCTCAGCGAAGCGGAAGCAACATAGCTGACCTTGCACCCAACCTCAGGCGCGCATCACGCACTCCGTTTCGTCGTGCTGAAGAGGATGACCGGATGGAAGTACGAGACATCGTTGTACTTTTCGCTCCGGTCGGAGAGCCCTGCCCAAAACGGGTGCTTTTGCAGCGCGTAGGACGGCCCACTCATTTCCAGCGGGCGGGACTTAGAGGGACTCCCCAATCGGTCGCCACGAGCGTGTGACGGCTGACCGCGCATACGTCCCCAGTATCGGTCAGAATCGAGGCACCGCCCGTTCGGGACCGCTCGTCCTGACTGATCGGCCAAGCCATCACGATGTGGGGTTTGCCCGCTGACACTGAAGCCCTCTGCTGGACCGCCATGCGAGCCGAGACAACCCGCACTGCAGAGTCGAGCGGCTCCCGCATGATCAAAGCCCAGATGCTTGGGCAATCTAGTGCTGACCAAATGTACTCGCGCGCGACCCCGCCGCTTCCCACAGCGAGACTCTGACGCGGAGTCCACGGACTAGCTGCAACCTCGTGCCCGGCTACGGGTCCGGCGAATATTCGCAGTCCATCCTCCTCTGCTCGCGCCGGCCCACAAGTGAAGCAATTCGGAAACAAGTGCCGAGCGAATCCAGGGTACGCACGCCTCGCGACTTCGCTCGCCTCCACTGTCACAGCGGCAGGCAGTCGTACATCCACTCGCACCGGCCGCACCGTGGTCAACAGTTCCTCCCCTTCCAGCAGTACCATCTCCTGACCGTCCCGCTGCTCCACATGCAGGGGTCGCCCGAGAGGAACCGGTCGACGAAAGACCGCCTCAGCGCCCGTCAATTCTCTGGCCAAGAGTCCCCCAACGTACCCTCCTAGGGCGATTTGGGGGATGCCTTGGAATCTAGGATCGATAACGACGGCGTCGCTGGGCGTCATTTTCGCTCATTCAGGTAGTTCCGTGTTTACTTGAAAAGGGGTGGCTTAGCCATGGTCAAGCTTTGGGAAGACCCGCGTGCCGCTCGCGCTCCTGCCACACTCCCCGGTGCAAGGTCTGTTCGAGCGCCTCCCTTCAAGGTCAACTACTACTGGCAGCTCCCAGCACCGGTAAGTGGACGGCGATTCGATCGGTGATCGCTTCCGGCGGCTCGCAGGCACCCTCGTTGAACCGGGGGGACCAAGCGCGGCCGCTCGGCGCGGGGATCTTGGTATGGTGCGGTGCCTCGATCTTCGTCCTCTATGGCATCTTTGCAATCGAGGCTGCTGAGATGGTTTCGCTCGCTAGCCACCAGTCGGGTCTCACGTACACCTGTGTCGGCACATGCGCGCCAACTCAGGCCGCGGCGGCGCTTGGCGCCGGGTTCCTCCTCATCGTCACGGCCTGGTGGATGTACCGGGGGCCGCGTTACCACGTCACGGAGGGTCTGCTCGTATGCATCGTGGCCCCAGTGACCTGGTTTGTGGGCGGATTGGGCGGTGGGGCGCTGATTCCCGTCGCTCTTTGCGTCACTGGGGGGATATGGGCGATCCTGTGGGCTCCGATACCGCGCGCGAATCCGCGCGCAAATCGAGTCAGGATCCCTCGATAGCCTTCGGAGTCGTTCCTGCGGCTGGCTCGCAGGTGCGGGGCCATCGGGCGTGTTTTTGGCTACGGTGCGCGGTATCGCGTCACTCGCCAACCGCTGCTGCCTCCGTGGCGATGGTCCACGATCGATGTCGTTTCCGAAGCATTCTCTCTGCGGCCTCCGCCAAACGAACGACCTCGAGATTCTTCCCCGAGCCATCCAGCCCTCGGCAGATCGCTCGGGAGAGCCCTGGGGTCGCATCTTCAACGGGAGTGTAAAAAGCGACTTCTCGGATGACCCTGCTGGTGCGAAGGGGCGGCCCGAATCCGGCTCCTTGTCCTTGTGGACCTCTGCCCGGCGCGAACCCGTCCTTTTCGAACAGACGGTATCGTCCTCGCTTGGGCCGCTGGGCTTCGCAGATCGCACTCAGGACCAAGATTGGCGGCGTCCTGTGAGGAAAAACCAGCCGCGGGAGGGCTTTGAGCTAAGGGTTCAAAGCCCTCGAGGCAGGAGCACCTATCGTGTAGGACTGCCCCTCCCAGAGAACGCACTAGCGGGGCCGTCGGTCTTGAGAGTGAGTCAGGGCGAGCCCAGTGTTGTTCCGCGTCGAGCTGTGACCGCCTTCCGCAGTCGTCGGAGCTTGTCGTAGAACTCGGGCAACCGGAACCCGAATGCAATGAACACAAGGGACTCTCCGCGTCGGAAGTAAACCCCTCTCCAGAGTTCGCCGACGTGGAGCGAATACAGACCTTCGGTCGCCACCCGCTGTCGCTGCCGCAGCTGTGCGCAGAACCACTCGGGTCCATGAGCCACCGGCGAATCTCCGGCGGCGATTTCCCGGAACGCCGAGATGAACACCTCGCGGACCTCGGGAGGCAGAGCCAAAAACTCCGTGTCCGCTTCCTCGATGCTCTCGAGGCGAAACGGCACGGAATCCTCAGTAGGGCTGCTTGCGGCTCCGGGCGATGAGTTCCTCGATGGGATGCGGCTCTCCTTCCCGGATGCGACGCGCGAGTTCCGCCATCGTGAGCTGCGTCGGATGGGCGATCAAGAGACCGCGGATCACATCGTCGTAGGTAGCGCCCCCTGTCTTCAGACCCTCCAAGAGCTTCCTCGTCTCTTGCGAGACCGTGATAGTAGTTGCTGCCATGGTTAGTGTCAGTTGTTGTCATGTCTATTTTTCAATTAAAGCTATTGGACTAGCGAGGCACCTCGTCCTAGCCAAACCGTTTGTGAGGAGCCGCGGGAGGGCATTTCACTATGGTTCGAATCCTTTCGGCCTCGAGGACTCGTGGTTCCAAACGGGCCCGTTAAGCTCTGAAGGGGTCGCTCGCCCAGATGGGATGTGTGGGCCTCCAAAGGATCGCTTGCGAACTCACGGTTGTGGTCGGGACGAGACGCTTCAAGGGAGATTGTGGTTCTTCAAAACGGATTGGAATCTTGGGTCCCGATGGATGGGCTGGAAGCGTGGATCGAGCCGCATCATTTCGAAAGGGACGCCCTTCTCTATCCAGCGAAAACACTCGTCGAGATCACCGAGCTCGCAGTACGTCCACACGATGATCCAATGGGCGAAAACGGACTTCGGGAGTGATTCTTCGTCCCGTAGCAGCGATCTTGCCATCTCCTTCTCTCCGGAGAGTGCGTGGCCCAGCGCTTGGGCAACCCGCTTCCACCCCGTATCCAGTACCGTCCCTTCGAGGTGGCGGAGTTGTTTGACACATCCCTCGAGGTCGGATCTGCCCAGAAGGTACCGCGCAACGATGTACGGGTAATCAGGACGCTGGGATTGCACTCTCTCCAGCTTCTGGATGTGGACGAAAGCCTCGTCCAGTCTTCCGAGCCAGATGAGGCACCAAGCCGAGCACCCTAGATTCGAAGACGAAGAGGGGTCAACGGCTTCGGCCAACGACCACTCCACCAGAGCCTCCTCGCTCCGGCCCTCGGCTTGCAGCAGTTCGGCATACCAGTGATGCCCTTGGGAGTAGCTCGGGTTGAGGGACACTGCCAACTTGAACTCCCTCTCCGCGGCGGCAGACTCGGAGTTGCCCATCAATGCGACCCCGAGGGACGTGTGGGCCTCGGCGAGGGACGGGTCGAGGTCGATCGCGCGGAGGGCGAACCTCCGGATCGCCTCTCTCGATTCGGCCTGTGGGGCCTCCCCGAACATCCATTGCCGAACCACGGCCCCGTCGGCTAGGCCAGAGTAAGCGGCCGCATTCTTTGGGTCCAAGGAGATGGCCAGCTCGAATTGGTCCTTCGCTGCATCGAGCGAGGTCTTGGACAATTCGTAGAACAGAGTCCGTCCTTTCAGATAGGCGAGGTACGAATCCGTTCTCACCGGCGGCCGGGCACCCAGTCGACCCTGTTCGGTCGAACGCATTTCGATTCTCAGGGCGTCCCCTACGCGCTTTGCGATGTCCCCTTGGATGGCGAATATGTTGTCGAGCTCCCGGTCGTAGGTGTTGGCCCAGACGTGTCCCTGCGACGCGACGTCAATCAGCTGGACGGTGATCCGCAGCCGGTTGCCGTCCTTTCGGACGCTCCCCTCGAGGATGGACGAAACGTCCAGTTCGGCCCCGATCTGTGCAATCGGTTTGGAGGTAGCCTTGTATTGGATTACCGACGTGCGAGCGATCACTCTGAGATCTCGCATCTGCGAGAGCACAGTGATCAGTTCTTCCGTGAGGCCATCCGCAATGTACTCATCCCTGGCGTCGGGACTGATGTTCGCGAGCGGCAGCACGGCCAATCTGGGGGCCCCCGGCTCCTCGGAAGGGGTCAACCGACCGCTCCACGGAAAGACCGCTCGGTAGACATCTATCGGGTCCTGCACGCCCTTGAGCTTTCGGAGGCCGAGGCTCTCGAACCCGATCTTCACCTTGTTGTGCACCTGGTCATGGACGGGGAACGAGACGCAGACCCCCTCGGGCTCGGCGAGGGGCTCCACCCGGGACGCGATGTTCACCGCGTCCCCAAGGATGTCGCTCCCCTCCTCCTGCACATCCCCCAGGTGAATGCCGACCCGCATCCGGAGCGGCGGCGCTCCCCCGCGCGAGTTCCGTTCGTGGGCTCTTCGTTGCAGTTCCACACCACACTCGACCGCCTCCAGGGCGTCCGGGAACTCGAGGAGCAGTCCATCGCCCATCGACTTCACCTTACGGCCGTGGAAGGTCTCGAGCAGAGGCTGAACTAGGCTCTGCTGATCCTGGAGCAGCCGCAACGCGGAGGCTTCGTCCTTCTGGGTGAGCGAGGTATACCCCGCGATATCCGTGAACACGATGGCAGCGAGACGCCGCGCCATGACTGCATCGGAAATCGTGTTCGATTAGATTATTCCTCGGGCCAAAGTGGGGCCGCGCTGTTCACGCTCACCCAGGCCCATTCGAGTGATGCAAACTAGAGCCGGCCGAAGGAAAACCAGCCGCGGGAGGGATTTGAACCCTCGGCCTGCTCCTTACCAAGGAGCCGCTCTGCCAGCTGAGCCACCGCGGCGTCAGTCGGTCCCCGTTCTCGGTCCCCTATCTCGCTTTCTCCCGGACCCCTTCCCCGTCGACCACTGCCACGGGAACCCTTCCGACTGGGATTCCCAGTTCTCGCGCCCGACGGGAGTCGGCGGCCGCTTCCCGAGGAAGGCCCGCATTCCCTCGCGCTGCCCGGGCGTGCCGAACAGGCGAGACCAGAGGTCGAGCTCGTAGGCGAGCCCCTTGTCGAGCGCCGGGTCCGTCGCGCGGGCGATCGCGTACTTCGCGGCCGCCACCGCGAGGGGCGGTTTGGTTCCGATCTCGTCGGCCAGCGCCACGGCCGTCGCCAGCAGCTCCTCCCGCGACACGACGCGGTCGACCAGGCCCCCGGCTTCCGCTTCCCGGGCCGACACCGGTCGCCCCGTGTAGATCCATCGGCGGGCTCGCCCGACGCCGACCCGACGGCACAGCCGCTGGGTTCCCCCCCAACCCGGCATGACCCCGAGGTTGACCTCCGGTTGGGCGAACTGCGCGTCGTCGCTCGCGATGACGAGGTCGCATGCCAGGACGAGTTCGCAGCCCCCGCCAAAGCAGACCCCGTGGACGGCGGCGATCACGGGCAGGGGGAGACGCTCGATCGCGCGGGTCACGGCCTGGCCGCGCGCACCGTGCTCCCTCGCGCCGGCGGGGTCGAGCTCGGCCATCTCGCGTATGTTGGCGCCGGCCGCGAACGCCTTCTCCGCGGCACTGGCAAGGACCACCCCGTGGACCCGGGTGTCCCGTTCCGCGGCGGCGAGACGGTCGGTCAGTGCCTCGAGGACCGGGCGCGCCAGGACGTTGACGGGCGGATGGTCGAGGGTGAGCACGAGAGTTCGCCCCCGCCGCTCCTCTCGGACCAGCGGGCCGCGATCCGAATCGGCCATCGGCCCGGTCGAGCCGGGCCGCGCTATAACTCTCGTGGCCTCACGCCGGTCGTGCGGGCCGTCGTGACCGGAGCGTCGCAGGGAATCGGCCGGGCGACCGCCCTCCGACTCGCGCGCGACGGGTACGAGGTCGCGGTGCATTATCGCTCGCATGAGGCGGCCGCGGAGGAACTGGTCCGGAAGATTCGGGGCGCCGGGGGCACCGCGTTCGCGAGCGGGGCCGATCTCTCCCAACCGGGAGAAGTGGAGGAACTCGCGGCGTCGATCATCGACCGGTGGGACGTCCTGGACGCGCTCGTCCTGAACGCGGGGACGTACCCGCGGGCGCGCTTCGAGGACCTGACGCCCCCCCGCTTCGAGGAGTGCTTCCGGACTAACGTCTTCGGGTCGGCCGAGCTCGCTCGCCGACTTCTGGGGCCCCTCAAGGCCGCGGACCCGGGCCACGTCGTCTTTCTCTCGAGCGTGCTCGCGTTCGACGGGTCGCAGCACGGGGCCCATTACGCGGCGTCGAAGGCCGCGCTCGTCGGTCTCGCCCGGTCGCTCGCGCGAGAGCTCGCTCCGCGGGTCCTCGTGAACGTGGTCGCTCCGGGCGCCGTCGACACCGCCATCCTCTCGGCCGACACCGCCGAGCAACGAGCGGCTCGGGGAAGCCGTATTCCCCTCGGTCGCATCGGCCGGCCCGAGGAGGTCGCGGAGGCGATCGCGTTCTTGGTGTCGAAGCGTGCGTCGTACGTTACCGGGGCCACCCTCCACGTGAACGGAGGACTGCGGGCCGACTGACCCGAGGCGCCCATGCGCACGCTAGTGACCACGTGGTACGGCACATTCCTCGTCGAGGACGGCCGGGTCGTGCGGGCCGCACACCCCCCGGACGAGACCGCGGCGCTTGCCGAGCGGGCCCGTCTGCGCGGCGAGGGCCGCACCACCCCCGAGGAGGAGGCGATCCTTTCCGAACGCGGCGGCGAAACGTGGCGGACCGCCGACCGCCGGCTGGTCGGTCCGGGCGTCGCCTACGCGGCCGGCGGGACCGACGTGCCGTGGGTCGAGCCCGAAGCGGGGTTGCATCGATCGGCCGTGCTTCTCGAGGCCGAACGGGCCCTGCGCGCCTCGTGGGACCCTTCGGTGCATGTCGAGGAAGCGGTCCGAGCGGCGCGCGACCTCGACCGCGCGGCGAACCTGGTCGGCGAGCGGCTGGCCAGCTGGGCGGCGCGGGACGCGCCCGACGTCGACCCCACGGACCCGACCCGAGCCGCCCACGCCGTCCTCGAGACGCCCAGCACGTCCGAGCTCGGACCGACCGACCCGAAGCTCGCCGAGGCCCGTCGTCGCCTGGCCGGGCTCTATCGGGAGATCCAGTCGACCCGCAAGGCGCTGGACACCGCGGTCGAGGCGACCGTTCCGGAGCGGACTCCCAATCTCAACCGGCTCCTCGGGGCGGACCTCACGGCCCGGCTCCTGGCTCAGTCCCGGGGCCTCGACCGGCTCGCCCGGCTGCCGGCGAGCACCGTACAGGTGCTCGGGGCGGAACGAGCCTTCTTCGAGCACCTTCGCGGCCGCGCGCCACCGCCCCGGCACGGCCTCCTCTTCCTGCACCCGTCGATCCAGTCGGCGTCGCGGACCGAACGGGGCCGCCTTGCCCGTACCCTCGCCGGCAAGGTCGCGATCGCCGCCCGGCTCGATCGCGCGGGTTCGGCCCTCGACCCGAGCCTCGCGGAGGCGTTCGAGAAGCGGCGCGCGGCCCTCAAGGCGCGACGGTCCGGGTCGCGCGACCCGCGCCGGTCCCGCCGTTCACGACCGCCACTTGACGGTGCAGCCGGCGACCGGTAGCTCGGCCGGCACCACGGGCTGACCCGCCAAGGCCTGCTCGATCGCTCGCTCGAGGTATCGGTGGTGCACCCGCTCGGGGTGCTGGTGGTCGTCATCGATCCGTCCTTGGAACAGCAGGCGGCGGTCTCGGCCGAACAGCAGGGGGTGCGGGGTGACGAGCGCCCCGTAGGCGCGGGCGACGTCCTGGGACTCGTCGTGCAGGTAGGGGAACGGGTACCCCTTCTCCTTCGCCCGGGCCCGCATCGCCTCGAACCGGTCCTCGGGGTATGCCCGCGCGTCGTTCGCGTTGATGAGGACGAACTGCACGCCCGACGGCCCGAACTTGCGACCGAGCTCGATCATCCGGGACTCCCAGGCCTGGACGTACGGGCAGTGGTTGCACCAGAACGCGACGACGAGCAGCGGCTTCGACGTCCAGTCCGAGAGGCGGTGGGTCGCCCCGTCGACCCCCGGCAGGGAGAACTCGGGTGCGGCATCGCCCGGATGCAGTCGATAGTTGCTGAGTTCGGCCATGGCGGGGGAGTTCTCCGAGCTCTCTTATCGTTTCGACCGAACGGGCCCCAACGGAAGGACGGCCCCGATGGAGCAGGACCCCGATCCCCGCCGAACGGTCCCGCGGTGGGGCGGGCCCGCTCGACCCGTCCTCACCGAGGAGAACTTCCGGGAGGACGAGCGCTTGCTCCGCCGAGGCGCGCCGGCGTTCCGGGTCGCCGTCCTCCGGGACCGGGCCGTCTCGTACGGGGTGGGCATTCCTGCTTCGGACCCGTTCCTCCTCCGGGCCTCCCACGAGGGGATTCCCGCGATCCGGCGGTCCACCGGTGGGAGCGGGCTGGTCCATCTTCCGGGCGATCTCGTCTGGTCGGTCGTTCTGCCGCGGTCCGACCGCCGCGTCGGGAACGACTTCCTTCGGGCGTACGGCCGGCTGGGCCGCGGCGCCGTCGAGTTCCTGCGCGGCCTCGACGTCTCGGCCGACTGGACGCCTGCCCCGGGGCTCGCGGCTCCGTACTGTACGCTCAGCGCACGGGGGGAGGTCCTCTCCGCGGGGGAGCGGATCCTCGGCGGGGCCGCGCAGCACCTTACGTCCTCCGCGCTGCTCCACCAGGGGACTATCTCCGTCGACATCGACCGGGCTCTCGTCGACCGGCTGTTCGATCTGGGCCGACCCAGCCCCGCCGCTCGGCTCGCCTCGTTGCGCGAGCTGGGCGCGACCGCCCCCTCGGAAGAGCTGGGGGAGCGGCTCGCGGTGGCGATCCTCGCCGCGCTGGATCCCGGCCGCCCGGCCTAGCCCTTGCGGGCGGCCCACAGCGGCTCCGCCGCCGCCTCCGCCCGGGCCCGAATCTCGTCCCAGTCGCCCCGGACGAGGCGGCGACCGCGGACGACCGGCCCCCCGTCCACGAAGACACTGTCGACGGCCTCGTCGGACGCCGCGTAGGCGAGGTGCGAGACGATCGCCTCGGGCCGCGCCGGCACCATCGTGGGATGGTCGAGCCGGACGAGCGAGAAATCGGCCTTCTTGCCGGCCTCGAGCGAGCCGATCTCGGACTCCCGGCCCAGGAGGCGGGCGCCGTCGATCGTGGCGAGGTCGAGCAGTTGCTGCGCCGGGAGGACCGCGGCATCCCACCGCTGGTTCTTCTGGACAAGACCCGCGAGGTGCATCTCGCGAAGCATCGAGAGCGAGTTGTTGCTCGCGACGGAGTCGGTGCCGAGGCCCACGACCGCGCCCGCGTCGCGGAGCTCGACCACGGGGCATACGCCCCCCGACGCGAGCTTCAGGTTGGAGCTGGGGCAGTGGGCGATGCCGACCCCGTGGCGGGCCAGGATGTCGATCTCCTGCCCGGTGAGCCAGACCGCGTGGGCAGCGACCGACCGCGGCCCGAAGAAGCCGATCTCCTCGAGCCAGACCGCCGGTCGGCGTCCGGTCTTCGCTTCGTGCTCGTGCACTTCCCGCCGCGTCTCGGAGAGGTGGAAATGGCAGAGCGTTCCATACCGCATCGCGAGCTCGCGCGCACCGAGCCAGGTGTCCTGGTCGCAGACGTAGACCCCCTGCGGCGCCACGAGCGGAGTGATCGTCGGATGGGACCTCCAGCGTTCGAGGAACCTCCGGGCGTTCTCGAGGGGCCGGCCGGACTGGGTGGTCTTGTCCGCGTCGACGACCGCCCAACCGAGGAACCCGCGGATCCCCAGCGACTCCGCCGCGCGGGCGATCGCGTCCTCGAAGTAGTACAGGTCCAGGAACGAGGTGGTCCCGCCCAGGAGGAGCTCGGCCACGCCCGCGCGGGCGCCGGCCTCGACATCCGGTTCGGTGCGGCGCGCGTCCACGCGGAAGAGCGTCTCGAGGAACCCCGCGAGCTCGCGATCGTCCGCGATCCCCCGGAGCAGGCTCATCGCGATGTGCGTGTGCGCGTTCACGAAGCCGGGGATCGCGGCGAGCCGGTGCCCGTCGATCACCTCGGCGCCCGCGCGGGGCGCCCCCGGCCCGACGTGGACGAACCGCCCGTTCTCGACCCGGAGGTCCCCCCGCAGAACGCGTCGCCCGCCGTCCTGCGTGACAAGGAGGGCATCCGAGACCACCAGGGGTGCCGCCGGGCCGGGGCCGGTCACGGGGCGGGCTATCGGACCTCGGGAATAAGGGGTTCGGCCGGCCGCCTAGATGTCGAGGTTCGTCACCTCGACGGCGTGCTCCTCGATGTACTTCCGCCGCGGCTCGACCTCCTCGCCCATCAGGATCTGGAACAGCTCGTTGGCCCGCGCCGCGTCGTCGACCGTGACCTTGAGCAGCGTCCGCGAGCCCGGATGCATCGTGGTCTCGGCCAGCTGGCCCGCGTTCATCTCGCCCAGCCCCTTGTACCGCTGGACGACAACCCCCTTCATGCCGCCGAGCTCCTTCAGGACGGCGTCGCGTTCCTCGTCCGAGTACGCGTAGGCCACGCGGGAGCCCTTCTGCACCCGATAGAGCGGGGCCTGGGCGATGTACACCCGCCCCTCGGTGATCAGGACCGGCATCTTCCGGTAGAAGAGGGTCAGGAGGAGGGTCCGGATGTGCGAGCCGTCGACGTCGGCGTCGGTCATCAGGATCACCTTGTGGTACCGGAGCCGGGCGATGTCCTGCTCATCGCCGATGCCGATCCCGATCGCCGTGATCAGCGAGCGGACCTCCTCGTTCTGGAGCATCTTGTCGAGCCGGGCCTTCTCCACGTTCAGGATCTTGCCGCGGAGCGGGAGGATCGCCTGGAACTCCCGGTCCCGCCCCTGCTTCGCGGTGCCGCCGGCGCTGTCCCCCTCGACCAGGAACAGCTCGCACTGGGCCGGGTCGCGCGAATGGCAGTCCGCGAGCTTCCCGGGCAGACCCCCGCCCTCGAGCAGGCCCTTTCGCCGCGTCAGCTCCCGCGCCTTCCGCGCCGCTTCGCGGGCCAAGGCCGCCTGGAGGGCCTTCGCGACCAGCGTCTGGGCGGTCGGGGGGTGCTCCTCGAGGTACTCCGAGAGCTTCTGGTTCACCGCACTCTCGACCTGCCCTTTCACCTCCGAGTTGCCCAGCTTCGCCTTCGTCTGGCCCTCGAACTGGGGTTCCAGGACCTTGACGGAAAGGACGCACGTCAGCCCCTCCCGGACATCCTCGCCGGTCAGCCCCTCGCTGTCGCCCTTCACGAACCCGCGCTTGCGGGCGTAGTCGTTGAGCGTCCGCGTGAGGGCGGCGCGCAGGCCGACAACGTGCGTCCCGCCGTCGACGGTGTGGATGTTGTTGACGAACGCCAGCGTGGTCTCGTTGTACCCATCGGTGTACTGGAGCGCGACCTCGATGTCGGTCGTGTCGCGCTTCGCGTGCAGGAAGACGGGAGGCCGGAAGAGGGCGTTCGACGCCGCGTTGAGATCCTCGACGAACTCGGTGATCCCTCCGGCGTGGTGGTACGACTCCTCCTTGCCGTTCCGGTCGTCGCGGAACCGGATCGTCACCCCGGGATTGAGGAACGAGAGCTCCTTCAACCGGCGTCGGATGGTCTCGGGGTCGAACTCGATCGTCTCGAGGATGGTCGCGTCCGGCTTGAACCGCGCCTCCGTTCCGGTCGAGTCGGCCGGCCCGACGACCTCCAGCGGCGCGACCGGTGCGCCCCGTTCGTACCGCTGGAAGTACTCGTGGCCGTCCCGTCGCACGCGGACCTCGAACCACTCGGAGAGGGCGTTGACCACGTGGACGCCGACGCCGTGAAGCCCGCCGGAGACCTTGTAGGTGCTCCGGTCGAACTTCGATCCGGCGTGAAGGACGGTCATCACGATCTCGAGGGTTGGGCGGTGGTACTTCGGGTGGTCCTCCACCGGGATGCCGCGTCCGTTGTCCCGGACCGAGCAGGACCCGTCCGGGTAGAGGGTGACCGAGATCTCCGTGCAGCTCCCGGCGAGCACCTCGTCGATCGAGTTGTCGACCACCTCGGAGACCAGGTGGTGGAGACCGTGCGTGTCGGTCGATCCGATGTACATCCCGGGGCGCTTCCGGACGGCGGTCAGCCCCTCCAGGATCTGGATGGAACTGGCGTCGTACGCGGGGGCGTTGACCATGGGTTGCGCCATCGAAAATCGGCGGACTTTTCCGCCGTAGAATCCGAGCCGGCCGCGCGATATAACGCTTGGGTTTCGGACGAAGAACGGTCCGTTCCGCGGGGGCTCCGGACCCCCGAAAAACCGCGTTCCGGGGCGGCCCCCGGCCCGAGGTCCGGAGCGGCTTCCGGCCGGCTCGTTCCGTCCGCCCGATGCCTCCCCTAGCGCTATTAGCGCGGGGCCTCCTTCGACCGCGGTTCGGGCATGACGGGCGACGGTACCGAGATGCCGGACGACGAGCCCCGACCCTCGGCTCCCGAACCGCCGGTCCCCGCGACCCCCCCGACGGAGGACTGGGAAACTCGGTTCAAGTACCTGCTCGCCGACTTCGAGAACTTCCGCCGGCGGTCGGAGCGGGAGCGAGAAGCCGTGACCCGCCAGGCCCGCGGGGCGGTCCTTCGCGACCTGTTGCCCCTCCTGGAATCGTTCCGGTCGGCCCGGGCGGCGCTCGGCCGGCTCGAGCCGACGGACCCGCTCCGCCAGGGGATGGAGCTGCTCGAGCGGGAGTGGTCGAAGTTCCTGAAGCACCAGGGCGTGGAGCCCGTCGCGGAGGTCGGACGGCCGTTCCGTGCCGACGAGGCGGAGGCCGTCGGCGAGGCACCGGCGGGGGACGACCGCCCGGACGGCTCCGTGGCGGAGATCGTCCAGCAGGGGTACCGCTTCTTCGGCGGCCTGCTTCGGCCCGCGAAAGTGATCGTGGCGCGGGCTACCCGGGACGCCGCGGAAGCGGCGGCGACACACGACGCGGGGGACGGAGAAGGCCCGTGACGAACTCCTCCGAGGTCCCCGGGTTCTACAAGCGGACGCTGGAGGAACGCCGCGCGTTCGTTCGGGACTGGGCCGGTCTCACGGAGGCCGAGGTCCACGCCTACGACTTCCCGCCCGGGGTCGATCCGGCCACGCTAGACCACATGATCGAGAACGTCATCGGCGTGATGCCGCTCCCGCTCGGGATCGCCACGAACTTCCGAATCAACGGCAAGGACTACCTCGTCCCGATGGCGATCGAGGAGCCGAGCGTCGTCGC
>JASHSP010000051.1 GCA_030038655.1 Thermoplasmata archaeon
ACGCAGCGGGCACGGTCGTCGCGCTCGGAACCGGGGTCCGCCAGTATGCTGTCGGGGACCGGGTCTTCGGCCAGTTCCTGCATCTGCCCGTCGGGACCGGAACCTACTGTGAGCGCACCACGGTCCCGGAGTCGATCGGGATCTCCCGCATCCCGGACGGGATCGACGACGCGACGGCCGCGGCGCTCCCGACCGCCGGCATGACCGCCCTGTTCTCGCTCGACCGGCTGGGCCTGTCGAACGGGCAGACGCTGCTCGTCGTCGGAGCCTCCGGCGGAGTCGGGTCGTTCGCGGTTCAGCTGGCCACGGGACGGGGGGTCCGCGTGCTGGCGCTCGGTCGGTCGGTATCCGCCGAGTACCTCCGTGACCTCGGGGCCGCCGAGGTGTACGCGCGCGACGAGAAGGACGCGCTCGAACGGATCCGGAAGGCTCACCCGAACGGGGTGGACGCCCTGCTCGATCTGGCGAGCGACCGGGAGCACATTGGTACCTACGCGGCCCTTGTTCGGGCCGGCGGCGTCGTGGCGAGCACCGTGGGAAGCGCACCCGCGGCCGGGACCCCGCCGGGCGCCGTCTCCGGTCTCAACGTCAGCTTGCCGCCCTCCCGGGCGCTCCTCGACCGGCTCACCGCCGAGGTGCTCGGTCGGCGTCTTCGGGTCCCCGTCCGCGCCACGATGCCGCTTGCGGCGGCACCCCAGGCGATCGCGGCAATCCGTGCGGGCGCCGCCCAGGGAAAGACGGTCCTCCGGATCCAAGCCGGAGAGGGACCCGCCTGAGGCCCTACCGGGGCACTGGGCCGGCGGGGTTCGGGCGGGGTTCCCGCCGGGCAGGGTGGCGCAACCCATCGGGACGGCCCCGCCCAGACCAGGCCCAACGGCGTCTCCTGCCACGACGCGGATCGGACGAGTGCCATCACGCGCGGCGACTCGCTCCCGCCGCCCGGAAGACCGCGCGGAGCGTAGGGACACGGGGAGACATCCCCCCCGGTGAAGGCAGCCGGGCGGGCCGGTCGAGCTCCGCCGGGGAAACCCGTTCCCGCGCCGCGGCGACTGCCGCCCGGGCGCGGGGGTCCCCGCTCGCGAACGCGCCGACGGCCTGAACGAGCGAATCGAACATTCGGGAGTCGGCATCCGAGACGAGCCGAACCGCGCCCGTCCCGCGGCTCACGGTTCCTCCCGCCGACGGGGCGGCCCGTCTCGCGGCGCGCAGTAGCTCGACAAGGCGGGGCAGGGCCGCTCCGTCCCGCAGCCGACCCAAGGCCCATACCGTGGCCAGACGAACCTCGGGGTCCGGGTCATCGAGGTACCCTCGGATCTCCGGCAGGGCGGACCGGGCGCCGACCTGGCCCAGGGCGTACAGGACAGCGCGCCGAACCCATCCGTGGGGGTCCCGAAGCCCCCGGAGCAGCGCTTCGGAATGCCTCGCACTCCCGACCTCCCCGAGTGCGAAGGCCGCGGCCGCACGAACCGCCCAGGACGGGTCGGAAAGCTTCGAGCCCGCCACGGCCGCTGTCCGGGGCGCGTGCATTTGGGCCAGCGCGCGGAGGGCGCAGACGCGGACCCACCGCTGAGGATCGCTCGCCGACCGAGCCAGCGTGGCGGCGATTCCGGGGATGCCGATCCGCCCGAGCGCGATCAGGAGCGCCGGCTTCTCCCAAGGGTCCGCGTGACGAAGGAGGCGGACCAGATCGGGCACCGCCCTTCGGTCCCGACGGTGTCCCAGGACTATGGCGGCGGCGATCCGGACGCGGCGCACCGGGTCCCGCGTCAGCCGTCGTACCTTGTCGGCCGCGCCCGGGCCCCCGGTTCGGCCGAGTGCGATGACCGCCTCGCGTCGGACCCGGTCCGACTCGTCGTCCAGTGCCCGTTCGAGCGCCGGAACGGTCCGACGCGTGCCGATCCGGCCGAGGGCCATAGCGCACGCGTTGCGGACGAGCGGGCTGTCGTCCCGGACCAGTCGCCGGGCCACCGTCGTCGCGGACGCGTGGCCCGGTAGCCAGGAAAGCGCATAGGCCGCGCGCGCCCGGACCCGCCAATCCGGGTCGCCCAGTTCGGCCTCCAGGGCCAGGCGACCCCTGGCAACGCTCGTCCCCCCCGGCGACGAGGCCGGCATGTCCGCGGCCCTCGGGCCCACACGCCGCCCGGCCGGACCGAACGAGGTCGGAGGGGTTCGAGACCTCGGGCGGGTCGGTCCCGGATTCGGATGCACCCGGGGAGAGTGGGAGACTCCCGGATTCGTCTCGCTCGAGGAACCGGGCGGCGGCTCGAGCCCGGACTTCTCGAGGGCACCCGTCGTCCGTGCGGGAGGTCGGCCGCGCCTCGTCGCGCGCCGGGAGGTCCGCACGATCACGGCCGGGGCCTCCAGGGCGTTTCCCAAGGGCACCGAGGAAGCCGACCCCACTGCCTGTCCCGCGCCGGCCGGCTACGCCGTCTCGCGCGATCGGTCGCCGCTACGCATGGAGATCCGTCTCCGTCGGGGGCAGATCGAGGGCGCTCGGGAAGTCGCGGGGGAGCTTGCGGACTTCGAACCACGTGTAGACCATGGTGGGGACGGCCATCAAGACCAAGATGACGATCACGATGAACGAACCCGCGTCGAACGCCACGTTCGCGGCGTACCACCCCGTCCAGTAGATCGGGCCGAACACGATGAACGCGATCCCTCCGAGCAGGAGGGTCCGGGCCCCCACGAGACGCCCGAAGTGGGCGATCCGGTTCGGACCGACGCGCTTCGCGATCTGGAGCGTCTCGCCGAAGAAGTACCCCACGAACATCAGCACGACGAACGTGCCGAGCCCGAAGAGCGTGCCGGGGAGCCAGCCGATCGCCCACAGTCCGTTGGAGACCAGGAACGGGATCGCGAGCAGGTAGATCCACGTGGACAGGATCCCCGAGTCGGTCCCGAAACCGGAGATGAAGCCGTGGATCACACACCAGTGCGTCGGAACCTCGCCGCTCGGGCTCTTCGGCGATCCGTCCGGGTTGGTGTGCTTCGCGAGGTCCCGTCGCGAGAGCCGCATCATCGGGTGGAAGTGGGGGATCCGGTCCTTCAGGATCAGGTAGCCGGCGATCGCCATCGCCGCCCCCACGGCGATGTACACCGGGCCGTTGACGCTCGTGTCCTGCGTCGCGAGGTTGAAGCCCCACAACCCGATGGCGGCGGCCAGGGCCAGGAACACGATCATGCTCATCATCGCCCGCTGGAGCGTGAACGCCAGCGAGAACCATGCCCCCGACCGGATGCCGCCCCGACCGGTCGTCGTCCCCACCGAGTACGCGAAGGTGATCGGCCACGTGTGCTCGTCGGGGATTACGCCGTGCAGCATGCCCAGCGCAAAGCAGCCGATCAGCAGGTACCAGAGGGTGGACGTGTCCACGGTCAGCCTCCCCCGCGCGCGGGTCGGCACGGTGAGATCGGGGCGCCGTGAGGGCAGACCTTCGGGTGGCTCTCCGCCTGGCAGAGCGAGTCGACCGTCCGGTGCGAGATCGCCAGATCGACCTCCCGCGCCGCCTCGCAGGAGTCCTCAGGAGACAGCCCGGCTTCCGCGAACAGCGTCTCCGCGACCCGGTGATGGCGTACGTACTCCTCCAGGCAGGCCGCGCCGTATCGGGTCAGCCGGGTCTTGCCCCGGTGGCGGCGCACGAGATGGAGCGACTCCAGGATGGTGAGATGGCCGAGGGCGGTCGGCGAACGGACCCGCAGCGCCCGCGCGAGCTGCTTCAGCGGGACGCCTCGGTCCGCCGTCGCGAGACGGCCGACCCTCTGCAGCGTGTCCAGCTGCTTGCGCGTGAGCTGTTGCAGCGGTTCCATCGCGTACCGGAGAGTTCCCCAGTATAAGAGTTAGGTGCCCCCTAATATTTGTGGCGGGCTAACTTCGCGCGCGACCGCTTCGCCCGCCTCGCGACGGGCGGTTGGCCGAGCCAGCGCGCCATCAGGATCTCGTCGACGAACCTTCCCCGTAGAACCACCTGCCCTCGCAGCCGGCCTTCGGGGAGCAACCCCAGGCGTCGGTACAGCCGGAGCGCGGGGCGGTTGGTGGCGAACACGCCGAGGGTGAGCTTGCGCACGCCCGCCGAGCGGGCCCACGCGGTACCGGCCTCCATCATCGCCGTGCCCAGGCCCACGCCGCGCGTGTCCCTTCGAAGGGCGAGGCCGAGGCTGGCCGTATGGCGGGACTTCGATGGCCGGCCCCGGGCGAACGTCGCGGTCCCGACGATCCTGCCGTCCACCACGGCGACCAGGTAGAGCATCGATACCCCGTCGGCCCGACGGAAAACGGCCCGCTCCTCCTTCGGGGTGAGGTCCAGCCGCTCGGTCATGAGGTAGATCCCCTCGGCCGCGACCGCGTTGACGTGGTCGAGCACCGCCCGCGCGTCGTGGGCTTCCGCCCGCCGGATGAGCGCTCTCCGACCGTCCCGCAGGGTCACCGATCTCTGCCGGAACACGAGGGTCCGGAGAGGGGCGGTCGGTTATGGCCCTGCTCCCGTCCCGCCGTCCCGCGGTCGACCGACGGAGCGGTATCGGCCCCGGCGCGCGGGCGAAACGATAAGGTGGCGTCGGGGGTGGTGTCGGGGTGGAGTCGAGCCCGGCAGCTTTTCGTGTCCACCGTGCTCCCGAGGGCACGATGCGCGACCTGGACCAGACGTGCGTCGACACGCTCCGCTTCCTCGCGGTCGACTCCGTGGAGAAGGCAAAATCCGGCCACCCCGGTCTTCCCCTGGGGGCGGCCCCGATGGCGTACGTCCTCTGGGACCGCTTCCTCCGCCACAACCCGGCGGACCCCCGCTGGCCGAACCGGGACCGATTCATCCTGTCGGCCGGACACGGGTCGGCCCTCCTCTACGCCCTGCTCCACCTCACCGGGTACGACCTTCCGCTCGAGGAACTCCAGCGGTTTCGCCAGTGGGGGAGCCGGACGCCGGGCCACCCGGAGTATGGGCTCACCCCCGGAGTCGAAGCGACGACCGGACCGCTCGGCCAGGGGTTCGCGATGGGGGTCGGGATGGCGATCGCCGAGCGGCATCTCGCCTCCGTATGGAACTCCGACGGGGCGACGCTCGTGGACCACTGCACCTACGGGATCGTCTCGGACGGCGACCTGATGGAAGGGATGTCCGCGGAGGCGGCGTCGCTCGCCGGAACGCTCGGTCTGGGGAAGCTGATCTATCTGTACGACGACAACCACGTCTCGCTGGAGGGACCGACCTCGTGGGCGTTCACCGAGGATGTCGCGGCCCGGTTCGCCGCGTACGGGTGGCAGGTGCTCCGGGTCCCGGACGGCAACGACCTGGTTGCGATCGAAGCGGCAATCCGGGAGGCCCGGGCCGAGACCCGGCGGCCCAGCCTGATCTGCGTTCGGACCCATCTGGGGTACGGCAGCCCGGTCCAGGACACCCGCGAGGCCCACGGTCAGCCTCTCGGTCCGGCCAACCTGCGGTCCACAAAGGAGAAGCTGGGTTGGCCGCTCGAGCCCCCGTTCCTGATCCCGGACGCCGCGCGCGCGCATTTTCGGGAGGCGGTCTCCCGGGGGGTAGCCTGGCAGCGGGAGTGGACCTCGGTCCGTGACCGCCTCCTCGCAACCCGTCCCGAGCTCGGTCGGGACATCCAGGAGCAGCTCGCGGGAACGCTTCCGGCCGGCTGGGATGCGGCCCTTCCGGTCTTCCGGCCCGCCGACGGGCCGATCGCGACCCGGGAGGCGTCCCAGAAAGTACTGATCGCGCTCGCCCCGAGATTGCCCGGGCTGGTCGGGGGCGCCGCCGACCTTTCGCCGTCCACGAACACCGTCCTACCGGGGTCGCCGGACTACTCCGCGACCGACCCACTGGGGAGGAACCTTCACTTCGGGGTCCGGGAGCACGCCATGGTCGCGGCGCTCAACGGGATGGCGCTCCACGGCGGGCTGATTCCGTACGGGGCGACGTTCCTCGTCTTCTCGGACTACTGCCGGGGCGCGCTGCGCCTCGCCGCCCTGCAGAGGACCCATGCGATCTTCGTTTTCACCCACGACAGCATCGGCATGGGCGAGGACGGGCCGACGCACCAGCCGATCGAGCAGCTGGTCGGGCTTCGTGCCATCCCCGAATTCACCGTGATACGGCCCGCCGACGCGAACGAGACCGTGGGCGCATGGCGGCTCGCGTTGGAGCGCCGGGGTCCTACCGCGCTCGTGTTCTCGCGACAGAAGTTGCCCGTCCTGGATGCCGGTCGGTTTCCGATCGCCGCCGGCGTCGTCCGCGGGGGATACGTGCTCTCCGAGCCGGTATCGGGGCCCCCCCAGGTCGTCCTGGTGGCCACCGGTTCGGAGGTCTCCCTTGTGCTCGACGCGCAGGCGAGGCTGGCCGAGCGGGGGGTCCGCGCGCGGGTGGTCTCGCTCCCGTGCTGGAATCTCTTCGACGAACAGTCCCAGGCCTACCGGGATTCCGTGCTGCCTCCGGGAATGCCCGCGGTCTCGATCGAGGCCGGCAGCACCCTCGGGTGGTCCCGCTATGTCGGGTCGTACGGGGAGTCGATCGGCCTCCAACGGTTCGGCGCCTCGGCCCCCGGTCCGGTGGTCCAGAAGGAGCTCGGGTTCACGGTGGAGCACGTCGTCGAGGCCGTCGATCGGGTTCTCGCACGCCGAGCCGCGACGGCGCGACCGTGACCGCGCTCCAGGACCTCCTCGCGCACGGCCAATCGCCGTGGCTCGATTACATCCGGCGGAGCCTCCTCACGAGCGGGGAGCTCCGCCGGATGGTCGAGTCCGACGAGATCACAGGGGTCACGATCAACCCGACGATCTTCGAGAAGGCGATCGCGGAGAGCCACGACTACGACGACGCCCTCAAGCGCCTGCTGACCCGCGAACCCGAGCTCGATCCGGCGCAGCTCTACGAGCGGCTCGCCGTGGAGGACGTGCGCCTCGCCGCCGACGTCCTCCGGCCGGTATTCGACCGGACCCAGGGTCAGGATGGCTTCGTGAGCCTCGAGGTGGCCCCCGGCCTCGCGCACGACACGGCCGGCACCCTCGCCGAAGCCCGGCGCCTCTGGAGGGAGGTGAACCGGCCCAACCTGCTGATCAAGGTGCCCGGGACCCGCGAGGGGGTGCCCGCGATCGAGCAGCTCACCGCGGAGGGGATCCACGTCAACGTCACGCTCCTTTTCTCGCTCGCGCAGTACGACGCGGTGGCGCAGGCATACCTGCGGGGTCTCGCTCGCGCCCACGAGCCGGCGCGGGCCGCGTCGGTCGCCTCGGTTTTCGTGAGCCGCATCGACACCGCGGTGGACAAAGCCCTCGACGCCTCGCCCGCCGCGGACGCCGCCTCCCTACGTGGCACGATCGCCATCGCCAACGCTCGCCTGATCTACGCCCGGTTCCGGGAGATCTTCCACGGCCCTGCCTTCGGGCCGTGGACCTCCCGGGGCGCACGGCCCCAGCGGCCGCTCTGGGCGAGCACGAGCACGAAGGACCCGCGTTACCGAGACACGCTCTACGTCGAGGAGCTCGTGGGACCCGACACGGTCGACACGATCCCGCCCGCCACCCTAGCCGCCTTCCGGGACCACGGCGTCGTGCGCGGAGACACGGTCGCCGCCGGCGCGGAGGAGGCGCAGGAGATCCTCCGACGCGCCGCCGCCGCGGGAATCGATTGGGTCCGGGTGACGGAAGACCTCCAGAAGGAAGGGGTCGCCCTGTTCGCCGAATCCTACGGGCTGCTGCTCCGATCGCTCGCGTCGAGGAAGGAGGCCCTTCTCGCGGCCGGGGTGGACCCCCAGACATGGAACCTCGGGGTCGACGCCGATCGCGTGACGGCCCGGCTCGGGCGGTGGCAGTCGGCGGGCGTCGGGGAGCGGTTCTGGAAGCGCGACGCGACCCTGTGGCCGGCCGCGACGCCCGCGGACGTCGCCGGGCGGATGGGCTGGCTCGAGCTTCCGGGGACGATGGCGGCCGAGGTGGATCGGCTCGTGCGGTTCGCGGACGACGTCCGGTCCGAGGGGGTCCGTCATGTCGTCGTGCTCGGCATGGGCGGGTCGAGCCTCGCGCCCGACGTGCTGCGGGGGATCTTCGGGAGCCGGCCGGGCTACCCCGAGCTCGTGGTACTCGACAGCACCCATCCGGACGCGGTCGCCGCGGTCCACCATGCGATCGATCCCGCGCAGACCCTGTTCCTCGTGTCCAGCAAGTCCGGCACGACCGCGGAGCCGCTGGCGTTCCTCCGGTTCTTCGCCGAAGTCGCGCGGGGAGCCGGAGTCTCCCCCGGGCGGCGGTTCGCCGCCGTCACGGATCCGGGAACGCCGCTCGAGAAGCTGGCGCGCGACAGCGGGTTTCGGGAAGTGTTCCTCGCCCTCCCGTCGGTCGGGGGGCGGTACTCGGCGCTCACGATGTTCGGCCTGGTGCCCGCCGCCCTCATGGGGATCGATATCCGGGCCGTTCTCGACCAGGCTCGACGCATGTCGGCGGCCTGCGCCGGTTCGGTGCCGGCGTCGGAGAACCCCGGCCTGGCGCTGGGTGCGGTGCTGGGCGAGATGGCCGTGCACGGGTTGGACAAGCTGACGTTCTACGCGTCCCCCCCGCTGACCCCGTTCCCCGTCTGGGTCGAGCAGCTGGTCGCCGAGAGCACGGGCAAGATCGGGAAGGGGATCGTTCCCGTCGTGGACGAACCGCGGGTCTCCCTCGAGCACTACGGGCCCGACCGACTGTTCGTCCAGATCGACGGCGGCCCCGCGCCGGACCCCGACGTCGCGAAGCACACGAGCGTCCTTGAGAACGTGGGGTTCCGGGTCGTCCGGATCCGTGCCCCGGAGCGGACGGCCGTGGGTCAGGAGTTCTTCCGGTGGGAGATGGCCGTCGCCAGCGCGGGGATGATCCTGGGGATCGATCCGTACGACCAGCCCGACGTCGAGCTCGCCAAGGAGTTGGCCCGCCAGGCGATGGCCTCGACCGCCGCCGAGGGAGAACCGTCCGGCGCGGAGACGGTCCGCACGGACGAACCCCGTGCGTTGGCCGCGGCCGTGGGGGCATGGCTCGCCTCGTGCCGGCCCCGCGACTACGTGGCGGTCCACGCGTACCTCGCTCCCTCCGTCGCGACGTCGTCCGCGCTCGACGCCGCCCGGCGGGCCCTCCTCGAACGCCTGAACGTGGCGACCACGGTCGGGTACGGGCCGCGCTTCCTGCACTCGACCGGCCAACTACACAAGGGTGGGCCGAACAAGGGGCTCTTCCTCCAGCTCGTCGATGCCCCCCGGCAGGACCTCGACGTACCGGGGGCGGGCTACACCTTCGGGGAGCTGATCCGCGCGCAATCCCTCGGGGACTACCGGGCGCTTCGCCAGAAGCAGCGTCGGGTGCTCCGTGTCGACCTCGGGTCGGACCCCCTGGGCGGGCTGGGACGTCTGGTGGAGGCGCTCCGTGGCTGAGCTCTCGCTGCTGCTGTGGGACGTCGGGGGGGTGCTCCTCTCCAACGGCTGGGATCGCGCCGCGCGGGCCGCGGCGGCGTCCCGGTTCGGCCTGGACGAGGAAGAGCTGGAGCGCCGACACCAGCGGGTCGACGCCGCGTTCGAGACGGGACGCATGGCCACGGCCGACTACCTCGCCGCGACCGTCTTCTACGAGCCGCGTCCGTTCACCCCGGACGCGTACGCGAGGTTCATGCGGGATCGATCCCGGCGCTACGACGCGGCGTTCGCAACGGCGAGGTCCCTGCGGACGGCGGACCGGTACCTCATGGCGGCGCTAAACAACGAATCGCGGGAGCTGAACGAGTTTCGGATCCGCACCTTCGACCTGCGCGGGGTCTTCCACGTCTTCTTCAGCTCGTGCTACACGGGGCTCCGCAAGCCGGATCCCGCGGCGTTCACCCACGCCCTCGATCTCACCCAACGCACGCCCGACGAGGCCCTCTTCCTCGACGATCGCCCCGAGAACGTCGAGGCCGCCGGCCGCGTGGGGCTCCGCACGCTCCTGGTACGCGACCCGGCCCGCCTCCGCGAGGAGCTGCTCCGGGCGGGCGTGGCGTCGGGGTAGGAGGAGAACGATGGAGCTGGGGATGGTCGGGCTCGGCAAGATGGGAGCGAACATGACCGTACGGCTGGTCGGAGGAGGCCACCGGGTGGTCGGATACGCCCGGACGAAGTCCGCGGTCGACGCGGTCGTGGCCCAGGGCGCGGCGGGCGCCGACTCGCTGGCGAGCCTGGTCGGCCAGCTCGCGCCGCCGCGGGTGGTCTGGCTGATGATCCCCTCGGGAGCCCCGGTCGACCAAACGCTGGAGGCGCTCCGGCCCCTCCTCGCGCCGGGCGACACGATCGTCGACGGCGGGAACTCGTATTACCGGGACACCCTCCGCCGGGCCAAGGCGACCGCCGACGCGGGTTTCCGGTTCGTGGACGTCGGCACGAGCGGCGGGATCTGGGGTCTCCGGGAGGGCTACTCGATGATGGTCGGCGGGGATGTCGCCGACGTCGAGCGCCTGCGGCCGATCCTCGAGACGCTCGCTCCGGGGCCCCGGCTCGGGTGGGGCCGCATGGGACCGGTCGGCTCCGGCCACTTCGTGAAGATGGTCCACAACGGCATCGAGTATGGCCTGATGGAGGCGTACGCCGAGGGGTTCGCGGTCTTGCGGGCGAAGGCGGAGTTCGCGCTCGACCTCCACCAGGTCGCCGAGGTCTGGCGGAACGGGAGCGTCGTCCGCTCCTGGTTGCTCGAGCTGACGGAGGCGGCGCTCGCGGAGAATCCCACGCTGGCCGGCATCGAGCCGTGGGTCGCGGACTCCGGCGAGGGGCGCTGGACCGTGACCGAGGCGATGGAGCTGAACATCCCCGCCCCCGTGATCACGCTGTCCCTCCAGGCCCGCCTCCGGTCGCGCGAGACCGACCCGTTCGCCGAGCGGCTGCTCGCGATGATGCGGAACAAGTTCGGCGGGCACGACGTGAAGCGGGAGACCTGACGATGGGTCCGGCCGGGCCGGACCGCCACCTGTTCGTGGTGTTCGGCGCGACGGGGGACCTGATGCAGCGAAAGCTGCTCCCCGTGCTCTGCCGTCTGGGAACGGGCGGGAAGCTGCCCGCCGGGAGCCTCGTGCTCGGCGTCGCCCGGCGGCCGATGGACGATGCGGCGTTCCGGGCCCTCGCGCTGGCGTCGATGGCGTCGTCCGGCACCGCCGAGGTCGCGCGCCCGTACTGCGAGAGGAGCCTGTTCTACCAGTCCGTTCCGGACGAGTCGCCCGCGAGCTTCGCGGCCCTGCGGCGCAGGATCGAGGAGCTCGAGAAACAGCACGGGCTCGAGGGGAACCGCGTGTTCTACCTGGCGCTGCCCCTGGAGGCGTTCGGCCCCACGCTCACGGGGCTCGGAGTCGCGGGACTCAACGCGGGGCCGGGGTGGACCCGCGTGGTCCTCGAGAAGCCGTTCGGCCGGGACCTTGCCTCGGCGCAGGAGCTGAACCGCATCGCCCGCCGGTACTTCGAGGAGAAGCAGATCTACCGCATCGACCACTACCTCGGCAAGGAGACGGTGCAGAACCTGCTCGTGTTCCGGTTCGCGAACATGTTCATCGAGTCGCTCTGGAGCCGCGAGCGGATCGAGCAGGTGGAGATCACGGTCGCGGAGCGTCTGGGCGTCGAGGGACGCGCGGCCTACTACGAGCAGTCCGGAGCGCTGCGCGACATGGTCCAGAACCACGCGACCCAGATCCTGACGCTGATCGCGATGGAGCCGCCGGCGACCCGCGACGAGGACTCGATCCGGAACGAGAAGGTCAAGGTACTCCAGAGCGTCGTCCGACTCACCCCCGGCGACGTCGTCCGGGGCCAGTACGCGCCGGGGTCGCTGAACGGCGCCGCGATCGCCGGTTACCGCCAGGAGCCCGGGGTCTCGCCGACCTCCGGGACGGAGACGTACGTGGCGCTCCGGCTCCGGATCGCCAACTGGCGGTGGCAGAGCGTCCCGTTTTTCGTGCGGACCGGGAAGCGGATGCCGGTGAAGTCGACCCGGGTCGTCCTGACCTTCAAGGCACCGCCGGTCTCGTTCTTCCAGACGGCCGAGGAGTACAGCGCCAACCCGGACCGGATCTCGATCCTGATCCAGCCCGACGAGGGGTTCGAGCTCGCCTTCGAGGTCAAGGTGCCGGGCCGGGAGCTCCGCGTCCAGACCCACCGGATGGAGTTCCACTACGCGGACGTCTTCGGGGAGCTGCCGGACGGCTACGAGACGCTCCTGGTCGACATGCTGCTCGGAGACCCGACGCTGTTCGTGCGGGCCGACGAGGTCGAGGAGTCGTGGCGGCTCTACGACCCGATCCTCCGGTCGCCCCCGCCGCTCGCCTTCTACCCCGCGGGCTCGTGGGGACCATCCGAGGCCCGGACCCTCGTCGAAGGATGGGGGTACCGTTGGTCCCCGGACTAGACCGCCGGGTACGCATCTTCCCGGACCTCGGCGCGGCCAGCGGGGCGCTGGCCCGGCACCTCCGCGAGTCTGCCCGGGCCTCGGCCCGGGAGCGCGGCCGGTTCTCGCTCGTGCTCTCGGGCGGACGGACCCCCGTCGACCTGTTTCACCGTCTGGGCCGGTCCGGACCCCGATCGTGGCCGTGGCGGGACGTCGAGGTGTTCTTCGCCGACGAGCGCTGCGTGCCGGCGCGCAGCGCGGACAGCAACTTCGGCTCCGCCTGGAACGCGTTCCTCTCGAGGGTGCCGATACCGCGGCGCCGGGTCCACCGGATGCGCGGGGAGCTCGCGCCCCCGTCCGAGGCGGCGCGCCGGTACGGTCGGCTCCTCGGGGCGATGCCCCGCCCGGGAACGGGCGAGCCCCGGTTCGATGCCGTCCTGCTGGGGATCGGTCCGGACGGCCATACGGCCTCGCTGTTCCCGGACTCCCCCGCGGTCCGGGAGCCCCGTGCGGCCGTGGTGCCGGTCGTCCGGTCGCCGGTTCCACCGTTCGTGCCCCGGCTCACGCTGACGCCGGCCGCGCTTTCCTCGGCGCGCGAGGTCTGCTTCCTGGTCGCCGGGAACGACAAGGCCGGCGCGCTGGATCGGACGTTTCGGGCGAGCTCGCGGGGTGACCCCCGGAGCCCGGCCAGTTGCATACGGCCGGACGGCCCCACGACGTGGTTCCTAGACCGTGCGGCGGCGGGCCGACTCGCGCCCGGGGCGGCCTGACGCCGACGTCCGCGCGGCTATCGACCGCCGCCGGTTCCGGATCCGGAGCCCCGCGAGGGTCCACAGCCGGACGCCGCCCAGGATGGCGTTCCCGTTGTCGCCGGGTTCCGCGCGGGGGGGGAGCGCCCGGAGCTTCTTCACGTTCCCGCCGCCGAGCACGACGTAGTCGGGCTCGAGCGCGTCGGAGAGGACCTTCGTCACCGCGAACACCTCCTTCTGCCACTTCTTCCGGCCGAATCGGAGGAGCGCGGCCTCCCCCACGAAGTCCTCGTACGTCCGGCCCTTCTTGTAGGGCAAGTGGGCGAGCTCCATCGGCTCGAGCCGGCCGTCAACGATCATGGCGGTGCCGAGGCCGGTCCCGAGACCCAGGAACAGCATACGCCCCCCATGGTAGCTCCCGAGCGCCTGCATCGCGGCGTCGTTGATGACGCGCGCCGGTCGGCGGAGCGCCTTCGAGAAATCGAACCCGGCCCAACCCTTCCCCAGGTTCGGCGGCTCGCCGACGATCCGGCCGTGGACGACGAGCCCCGGGTACCCGACCGAGACCGTGTCGAACCGCTCCCCCCGCAGGGGACGGGCGAGTCGCTTGAGGAGCTTGCGGGGATTGAGGTTCCGCCCCGAGGGCACGCGGACGACCCCCTTCCGATCGGAAAATCCGATCTTGACATGGGTACCCCCGATGTCCAGGACCAGCACCCGGCCCGGTGGTGCCGGTGATCGGCGCGGCATATCGCGTGACGTACCCGCGGGACGGAATAACTCCGGCCCCACCGGGGGCGCGAGCCACCGTCGGAGTCAGCGGGAACGACGCGAGCGGGCGCCGACCCGGCGGAAGGCGGTCGCCTTGATGTAAAGCCAGACCTTCGCGCCCGGCGTCAAGCGAAGCTGACGCACCGACTCGTCGGTGACCGCAACGCGGAGGCGGGCCGGGCCCAGGCGGGCGGTCACCGTCGACCCGCGCTCGGACCCGGTGGCACGGACGGACGTGACCCTGGCGGGGAGAACGTTCCGAGCGCTGGAGGGAAACCGCCCGCGAGCCAGCACGATCGACTCCGGGTCGAGTGCGGCCGCGACGCGCTCCCCGTCGTTGGCCGAGAAGGCGACCCGGAGCCGGATCCCCCGCGCGAGAGCCACCTCGGGCGCGGGACGACTCCGGTACACCCCGTGGAACAGGTTGGACCTCGTCGGCGGGGTCGTCGGACGCGAGTCCAGGAGCTCGACGGAATCAAACCCCTTCCGAGCGACGCGGTCGCCGAGCGCTGTCAGCCGGGACCCACCGTGCGATCGCCCGCCGCGTTCGCCCGTGACGACCGGGCCACCGAACGCCCTCTCCAGCCGGGCGAGGCGATACACCGCGCGATAGCGGGAGATCCGGACGCGGCGGCTGGCGGCCACCACCGACCGTTCGCGGGCGAGAGCCCGGAGAAGCGCGATGTCCACGTCGGTGACCACGGGCGCGCGCATCAGCTCCCTTCCGGACTCGCGACGACCCGCCGACCCAACGGGTGCAGCGAGGTGGGGTCTATGGCGAACCCGATCGTCGTGCCGAGGGCCGGGGCTCGCTCCACGATCGGACCCGGAAGCCGGAGGTGGACGGTCAGATCGTCCGAGACCAGTTCGATCGCGAAGCCGTGCGGGCTGGGTCGCGCGGCCCGGACCCTGCCCGACCAGGTCGCTCCCGGCCCGGGGCCCACGGGCAGGGATGGCGCGGCGAAGGCAATCCCTTCCGGGCCAGCCCGTTCGAGGAGCCAGGTTCGCAACGATCCCCGCGTCCCACCGATCAGTTCTGCGGGAGGGAAGACGTTCTCGAACCCCACGAACCGCGCCGCGAACGGGTCCGACGGCGCCCGGAGCAGCGAGGCGGCGTCGCCCTGCTCCCGCACGCGGCCTTCCGAGAGGACGAGGAACGTGTCGGCCACGGAGAACGCGAGCCCCGGGTCGTGCGTCACGACGACGACGGGCACCCGCTCCGTCTCCCGCAGCTGCTCGAGGACCACCCCCAGGTCGTGCCGGGCGAGGACGTCGAGACCTTGCCAGGGCTCGTCCCAGACGATGAGCTCCGGGCTCGCGGCGAGGGCGCGAGCGATCGCGACCCGCTGCTGCTCGCCCCCGCTCAACCGCGTCGGATAACGTCGGGCGAGTCGCCCCAGGCCGAAACGGTCGAGCAACTCCCGCGCCCGTGCTCCGGTGTCGGCGGCTCCCCGCAGCTCCAACGGGTACCGCACGTTCCCCTCGACGGTCCGGTGGGGCAGGAGCCCCAGGCCCTGCGGAACATACCCCAGGTTGCGCTCCTCGGGGAGCCAGGAGGAGATGTCCTGCCCGTCCCGGAGGATCCGGCCCCTTCGTACCGGGACGAACCCGGCGAGGGTTCGGAGCAGGGTGGTCTTCCCGGCCCCCGAGGCGCCGAGAACGGCAACGGCGCTCGCGGGAGGGATCGTCAGCCCGACCGGCCCGAGGTGGAACCCGTCGAGATCGCTCTCGACCCGGTCGACGACCCAGGTGGGGGTCATGGGGCGAGTTCCCCGCGGCGCCACGGTACCCAGCCGGATCGCTCCCCGAGCCGAACGATCAGGAACAACGCGAACGCGAACAGGAGGAAGAGCGAACTGACCGCGGCCGCCTCGGTCAGGTTCCCGTTCTGGAACAGGTTGTAGATGAGCACCGAGATCGTCGAGGTCACCGGGCCGGTGTACGGCCCGCCGGGGTAGACGGCGTAGGCCAGGATGAGGAGCCCTCCGATCTCGCTGACGGCCCGGGCCCAGGATAGCAGGAGCCCCGCGACGATGCCGCGGAGGGCGAGCGGAAAGGTCACGGTCAGGAAGGCGGTCGCGCTCCCCGCGCCGAGCGAGCGTGCGGCTTCCAGGACCCGTCCGTCGACCGCCCGGAACGAGAGCTCGCTGGCCAGGACGGTGTAGGGGGCGCTCACGAAGACCATGACCAGCACCACCCCCCAGATCGTGTCGTAGACGGGGAACCCGATCGCCTGCGTGAAGCGGTATCCCGGCGTGCCGGGGATCACGAGGAAGAACAGGCCGAGCCCGACCATGAGATGCGGCACCACGACGGGCAGCGCGACCAGCGACTCGACGACGGCGCGCCCGGGGAATTTCCGGCGGGCAAGGACGTAGCCGAGAGGGATCCCGAACACGACCGCGGTCAGCACCGCGATCCCCGAGGCGAAGAACGTCAGCCAGAGCGCTTCGCGGACGGCGGGATCACCGTAGGCGGAGACGATGTCGTGGAAGGGGGCGTAGGTGAACAGCGCTACGATCGGAATGACGAACAACAGGAGGAGCGAGCCCGAAAGGGCGATCTGGAGGGCGAGCCAGAGCGGCCCCGTTCTCCACCGCCGGGCCGGGGCGGGAGGCGGAGCACCCCCCGCGCCCTCACTCATGTCAGGAGCGCGCTGGCCCACGACGGCAGAGCGGTCACGTCCGGAGCCAGAACGGACGGCACGGCCTTAGGATTATCGGACCACCCGGGAAAGATTGGCGTGAACGCCCCGCCGGTGGAGATGATCGCATCGCCCTGCGGCGAGAGAAGGAGATGCACGAACGCCGCGCCAAGGGCGGGGTTCGGCGCGTTCGACGGCACCGTGACCGCGAACAACACCGGGGCGGCGTACACCGAGACGAACGAGCCGCTGGACGAGACGATCGAGGTGGAGATCCCGGCGTACTGTGCGAGCGAGTACGTCGAGTTGGACTGGAGCCCAACGGTCGAGTTGAACGACACGAACGAGAGGTGGTTGACCACGGCGTACGAGCGGTAGGTGATCAGCGCCGAGACGACCCCGGTCTTGATGAGCGACGCGGCCTGGGACTCGTGCTCGATCTTCGTCGTGGCCGAGTTCGGGACCGCGGGAGAGCTGGAGCCCCCCGTGTAGAACGTGTCGTAGAACTTGCTCATGCTGCCGTTGTAGAGCAGCCCCTGGAGCTGGAGGCTGAAGATCTCGTTGTACCCGTTCGGGTCGGTCGAGGCGTTCCAGACCGCCAGCGGAGCGTTGGTGGCGACGTCGGTGACAAGCTTCTCGGCCCAGTTCGAGGCGTTGATGCCGTCGAACACCGGGAGCGACGAATTGTACACCAGGACCTCCGGGGTCGAGCCGAAGACGACCTCGTAGCCCGCGTACGTGGGCTCGAGGAGCTGGGGGACCAGCCGGTAGTCCGCCACGGCCGCCACGTCCGTCTTCGCGGCGAGCGACGTGATGGCGGTCGTCACGTCGAGCGACCCTTCGTAGGTCTGGGCGGCCGCGGGGGCCGTCACACCGGGGGTCTCGTTCACGAGGTCGTTCGCGATCTGGGGGAACAGCGTGTCGAGAGTAGCCGCCGCGTAAATGCTGAGGGTGGAGTTGACGGCCGCGGCCGATGAACTGGCCGAGCTCTTGTACTCGTAGCCGCCGAAGAAGCCCGCGCCGGCGGCCCCGGCTGCCACCAAGATCACCACGACCGCAAGGACCTCCTTCGTCGCCATCGATGTGTGGGAATTGCACATCGGTTTAAGGTTTGGGGATTACGCTCCGAATCCTCCGCGCGCGCGCTTCCGCCGATCGGACCTCCAAACAGCCCGGGCGTCCGCGCCGGAACCGGGGCGGACCTGTTTCACGACCTGGGTCTCCCCGTTTAACTTCCGACCGCAAGCCCGGGGCATGCCCTCCACCATCTGCATAGTGTACCGACATCAGTTCGGTTGCCCGCGAGGAGACTGCCCGAATCATGTCGCGGTGATTCGCACCGCTGCCGACGTGGATCGGGTCATTCGTTCCCTCTCCAGCCGGCACCCCGAGAAGCCGGTGGAGATCGTCAGGGTCTCCGAGCTGTAGCCGGCAGTCCCGGGCGACCTCGGAATTCGGTCCGCCCTCACGACGCGGCCTCCGTGAGAACGGCCTCCCTTCACGGTTCGGATCTCGTGGCGCCGGTCCCTCGCGCCGAACCCCGATCGTTCGAGGCGGCACGATTCGCGACGGACCCCACGCTATGCGGCCCGGACTGCGGGCGACCGCGCGCTATGCCTCCGCATCGGGGGCATCCGCGCTTGAGCACCGGTCGGGAAAGCGCGCCGAGCAAACTCAATTGGTCCTGCACGGTCGACGGGAAGGGCCACGGAATCCGGCGCACGGGGGACGCTAGAAAACCCCCTGCGAAGGGCCAAATATCGAGGTCCCGATGGCGTAGCCCCGGTGCCTTCGGGACGATAGGTCGGAAATGAGGATCTCGTGGATTCTGGTCATCGTGGCGGGTGCCTCCATGGTTGTGCCCGCGGGTGCGCTTTTGGGAAGCCCCTCCTCTCACGCAACCGGCCCCGGCGACTCCGCGTCGCCCTCCGTAGCACGGACCGCGCAGGCTCGATCCGCGCCGATGCCCTCGGTCTCCTCGTGCGAGCCCACCCCGTGCGTGGCGGATACGCTGGTTCTCTCCAATGGCACACTGGTCCCGGGGAACTTCATCGCGGGCAACGGCTTCGCCCCCACCGGCGTGGCATACGACAGCGGTACGGGGGAGATCTTCGTCTCGGACTCCTTCTCGGCGAACGTCAGCGTGGTCTCGGACTCGACGGACCGGGTGGTTGCCACGGTCCTGGTGGGTGGCCTCCCCCAAGGAGAGGCGTATGACAGCGCGAAGGGAGAGGTCTTTGTCGCGGACTTGTATTCGGACAACGTCAGCGTGCTATCGGACACCACCAACCGCGTGGTCGCAACGATTCCCGTGGGTTTCGAGCCCTTTGGAGCGGCGTACGATAGCGCCAAGGGAGAAGTCTTCGTTTCAAACGAAGAGTCGGACAACGTCAGCGTGATCTCGAGCGTTACGGACCGAGTCGTCGCCACGGTCGCGGTGGGTTCCTACCCCCAAGGAGTGGCGTATGACAGCGGGAAGGGAGAGATCTTTGTTGCGAACCTTGGTTCGGGCAACGTCAGTGTGATATCAGATGCGACGGACACCGTCGTCGCCACGATCGCTGTGGGTAACGCTACTGACGCGGTGGCGTACGACGCGGGGAAGGGGGAGGTCTTCGTCGCGAACGCCGGCTCGGATAACGTGAGCGTGATATCGGATGCGACGAACAGCGTGGTCGCGACCGTCGAGGTGGGCTCCCAGCCGACGGCCCTGGCTTACGACGGCGGGAGGGGCGAAATTTTTGTCGCGAACAACAACTCTTCGGGCACCATCAGCGTGATCTCTGACACGACGAACGGCGTGGTCGCTACGGTCGACGGGGGCGGCGGTCCCAGCGGCGTGGCGTATGACGCCGGCAGGGGGCAGCTCTTTGTCACGAACTGGATCTCGGACAACGTCAGTGTGATCTCGGACGCGACGGACAGCATCGTCACCACGGTCGCAGTGGGCGAGGAACCCTCCTACATGGCGTACGACAGCGGCAAAGGAGAACTGTTTGTCGCGGGCGGCACCGGCACCGTCAACGTGATCTCGGACGCGACGGACCGGGTGGTGTCCACCGTCGCCGTCGGTAACAACTCCTCCGGCGTGGCCTACGATAGCCGTACGGGAGATGTCTTCGTCTCGGACGGCTTCGGCAACGTTAGCGTGATCTCGGACGCTACGAACAGCGTCGTCGCCATGGTTGCGGTGGGCACCTACCCCCAAGGAATCGTGTATGACAACGCCACCGGCGAAGTCTTTGTCGCGAACGCGGGTTCGGACAACGTCAGCGTGATCTCCGGCGCGACGGACCGAGTCGTCGCCACGGTCGCGGTGGGCCGCGATCCTTCGGGTGTGGCGTATGATAACGGGAGGGGGGAGGTCTTCGTCGCAAACGAGCGTTCGGATAACGTCAGTGTGATCTCGACCACGAACCTCACTGTGGTCGGCACCATCTCGGTGGGCTCCTATCCCGATGCGGTGACCTACGACAGCGGGACGGAGGACGTGTTTGTCGCCAACGGCGGAGGCTATCCGAGCACCGTCAGCGTGATCTCGGACGAGAGCGACACCGTCGTCGCCACGGTCTTGGTGGGTGTTGATGCGGACGGCGTGGCGGACGACAGCGGGACGGGGGAACTCTTCGTGGCGGACGGCTCCGGTAACGTTAGCGTGATATCGGACGCGACGGAGGCTGTAATCGCTACGGTCGCCGTGGGTAACGGGGCCTACGGCGTTCTGTATGACAACTCAACCGGGGCCGTGTACGTTTCAAACTACTTCCAAGGAACGATCTCCATCCTTTCCGGGTCGGCTCTGCCGCCGCCTTCCCAGATCATCGTGGGCACGTCCCCGGACACGCCGCTCTACGCGGACGGCCGGATCTACGTTCCCAACAACGGCTCCGGGTCGGTGTCGGTCATTTCGGGAGAGACGAACCGGGTTCTTACGAACATCTCCGTCGGTGCGAACCCGGAGACTCCTGCGTTTGACCGCGCGTCGGGGGAAGTGTTCGTCTCCAACTTCGGCTCCGACAACGTCAGCGTCATCAACACCTCGACCGACGCCGTCACGGCGACGGTCGTCGTGGGCTCCGACCCACTGGGTCCGGTCTACGACCCAGACGACGGGGCCGTGTTTGTCGCGGACGAAGGGTCGAACGCTACCAGCGTGATCGCCGGGACGACCGATCTCCTCGAAGCAACCGTGCCTGTCGGCTACGCCCCCCAGGTTCCGGCGGTCGACACGGCGAACGACGAAGTCTACGTTCCGAACGCTGGTTCGAACGACGTGAGTGTGATCGACGGTACGAACTTCACGGTGGTGGGAACGATCTCCGTTGGGACGGAGCCGTTGACCCCCGTCTACGACCCATCCAACGGTGACGTATACGTGCCGAACTACGGCTCCGAAAACATCAGCGTGGTCTCGGGTACTTCCAACTCGGTCGTCGCGACGATCCCGGTAGGAGACCTTCCGTTCTCCCCGGCCACGGGCGACGTGAACGTACCCGGCATCTTCAGCCGGTCGACTCTCCCTCACGGAGCGCCCCTGTTCGTACGAGCGAACGGGGACGTCTATGTCACCGACTTCGGTTCGGACTCCGTAAGCGTGATTTCCGGTTCGTCCAACTCGATCGTCTCCACCATCCCGGTCGGTGTCGGGCCTCAGGCCCCGATTCTAGACCCCACGACCGACAACGTTTACGTCGCGAACCTTGGTTCGCAGAACCTCAGCGTGGTCTCGGCGGCAAACAACTCGGTGGTCGCGTCGATCTCGACCGGACCGGACCCGTTGCCCCCGGCCTTCGATAACGTATCCGGGACGCTCTACGTCCCGGACTCGGGCTCTGACAACGTGACCGTCGTCGTGGGGAACTTCTACATCGAGTTCGCGGCCTCCGGGCTGCCCTCTGGGGCCGAGTGGCGGGCGGCGGTTACCCCCGCATCGCCCGGCGCGCTCGGTACCGGTGGGCTCTTCTCGCGGACAACGGTGCCGTTCGCGGTCCCGTCGGGAGAGTATGCTTACGTCATCCTGGGCCCACGGGGCTACCGGGTTTCGGGGACGATACCGCCGGCTGGAACGCTGAATGTGTCGACCTCCGACCTGATCGAGCCCGTGCAGTTCGTCCGGGGTACGACGTATTCCGTCACAATTCACGAGGCCGGCCTGCCGAAGGGTGTTTCGTGGTGCGCCACCCTCGGGTTCTCCCAATGCACTTCCCAGGCTTCCATCACGGTCGCCAACCTGACGCCATGGAGGTACCCGTTCTCCGTCCTCCCCGTGGTCGGGTTCGGTTCGACGGTGTCCCCGGGCGGCAAGAACTATGCCGCTTCCCCCGTGGAAGAGGTCAACGTCACCACTCACTCGGTGACCGTGCGAGTCAAGTTCACGGTCCTCACCTACGCGTTGACCTTCTCGGAGTCCGGGTTGCCCCAGGGGAGGACCTGGTCGGTGCGCCTCGCCTACACCTTCTACGGACGGCACATCGTCAAGGT
>JASHSP010000052.1 GCA_030038655.1 Thermoplasmata archaeon
TTCCACCTCTCGCGGGACCGGGTCCATGTCGAGATGGGCACGTTCTCGAAGGCCTTCGGCGTGGTCGGGGGCCACATCTCCGGTTCGAAGGACCTCGTCCGGTTCGCCTACAACAAGTCGCGGACCTGGCTGCTCAGCGGGTCCCACCCGCCCGCCGTGACCGCGGCGTGCATCGCAGCAGTCGACGTGCTGGAGCGGGAGCCCCAGCACGTCCAGCGCCTGTGGGAGCTCACGCGCCGGTTCAAGCGGTCGATGGCCGACCTCGGGTTCGACCTCGGGTCGAGCCAGACGCCCATCACCCCGGTCATCGTGGGCGAGAGCGCGGCGGCCCGGAACCTGAGCGACCGCCTGTTCGAGCTCGGCGTCTTCGCCCTGCCGATCGTCTACCCGATGGTCGCGAAGGACCGGGCCCGCATCCGCACGATCATGAACGCCGCCCTGACCGACGACGACCTCACGTTCGCGATCGCGGCCTTCGAGAAGGCGGGGCGGGAGCTCCGGTTGATATGAGCCCTCGAGCCCTCGCGGTGTCCGTCGCGACACGCCGCGGTGACGGGGAGCGCCGGCCCGGGGCCGCATGAGCTCCCCCGACGACGGCACCGCCTCCCGGCCTCCCCCGTCCCTCAAGGAGGGGGAGGCGATCGTCCGTCGATACGTTTCGAACGTGCCCGCGATGGCCGCGATGCGACGCTCGGCCCTCGAATGGGCGTGGGTAAGCGGTGTGGCGATCGGAATCCCTCTCATCGCCGTCCTGGTCTTCCTGGCATGGTCCACCGGGGCTTCGCTCGTGCCGGTCGTCGTGGTCGGCGTCGTCGTAGCCGCGTTCGGGGCGCTGCGGTGGGGGCTCCCCCGAGCGGAGTATGCCGAGGACATCTCCCGGCCCCTGCCGGACATCGTGTACGTGACCACGCAACGGGTGATCGTCGACTCCGGACTGGCGTGGCAGTCGACCACCGCCATGCCGTTTACCATCGTCAAGGACGTCACCGTCTGGCAGGACCGGACGCGGCGTCGCGCGGGGGTGGCGTGGGTCTACCTGATCCCCCTGGGCGCAACCGCCATCGAGGCGCGGGGCGAGGGCGGCGAGCTGGAAACCGCACCGGGCGTGATCGAGATCCAGAACCTGCCCGCGGCGGACGCGCAGTCCCTGCGGACCGAGGTTCTGCAGCGGGCCCGCGGCGTCCAGGCTTCCCTGGAAACGGCCGGGTCCTAGGGGTTCGGACGGCGCGACTCTCCACCGAGACCGGCTCGACCGCCTCTACGCGCGCGTTCGGGGGTGCGGAGGAGGCGACGCGGTTCTCCGGCGGGCGGCGACCGACTTTCTCTCGAGCAAAATCAAATTTCGCGCGAGCCGTTATATAGGGTACGTTTCTCCCCCGTCCCCACTGCGGAGGGGACCCTCTATCGACCCATGGCACGTCACCGTCCACGCCGGGGGTCTCTCGGCTTTTCTCCACGGTCCCGGTCGGCCCGCCCGCTGCCCCGGATCCGGTCGTACGCCGTCGGCCCGAAGCCGCCCGCCATCGAGGGGTTCGCGGGGTTCAAGGTCGGCATGACCCACGCCTTCATCGTGGACTATCGAAAGCGGTCCACCACCGCCGGCCAGGAGGTCGCCATCCCCGTCACCGTGGTCGAGGTCCCGCCACTCCGGGTCGCCGCGGCGCGGATCTACGCGCGCGGACCGTACGGCGCCCGGGTAGTGGCGGAGGTCTGGGCGGACGGGCTGAAGGAAGAGCTCGGTCGGCGCATCCCGACGCACCCCGCCAGCCCCCCCGAGGCCCGGGCGCAGTTCGGGACGGTCGCCGGGGACGAGGTGCGCGTCATCGTTCATACCCAACCCGATCTCATCACGGGGATCCCGTCGAAGACCCCGACGCTGTTCGAGGTCCGGGTCTCGGGCGAGAAGTTCGACGAGCGGCGGGCGTTCGCCCTGCAGCGCCTCGGCCAGGAAATCCCGATCCAGGACCTGGCGAAGGAGGGCGAGTTCGTGGACGTGATCGGAGTCACGAAGGGGTTCGGCTTCCAGGGCCATACGCAGCGGTGGGGCGTGAAGCTCCAACCGCGGAAGAACTCGAAGCACCGACGGATGATCGGGACGCTCGGCCCGCACAACCCGAGCTTCGTCTCCTATCGCATCCCCCAGGCCGGGCAGCAGGGGTACCACCGACGCACGCAGCTGAACATGCGCGTGCTCCGCATCGTCAAGGACCCGAAGGGGGACCCGATCACGCCCGCGGGCGGCTTCCCCCACTACGGCGAGGTCCGCACGTCGTGCGTCGTGCTGCACGGCTCCCTGCCCGGGCCGGCGAAGCGCCTCCTCCGGTTCCGGACGCCCATCCGCAGTCAGGTCGCCACCGTCGAGAAGGTCGACATCCGCTATCTCAGCACCGCCTCGAAGCAGGGCGCATGACGCCGGGTCCCTCGCCCGCGGTCGCCGCTGCGCCGGCCGAGCACCCCACCCCGCACCACCGCGCGCACATCCTCGACCTCGAGGGAAAGCAGCGCGCGACCGTCCCCCTCCCGCTGGCCTTCTCCGTACCGTTCCGCCCGGACCTGATCGCCCGCGCCGTTGTGGCCGCCCAGTCGAACCGCCGCCAGCCGTACGGGACCAGCCCCACGGCCGGTCGACGGCACTCGGTCGAGTGGTCGGGCAAGGGCAAGGGCGTCGCCCGCACCCCGCGGCTCATGGAGTCGATGCGCGGCGCGCAGGCGCCCAACACGGTCGGCGGCGGCGCCGCCCATCCGCCGCGCCCGGAACGGCTCTGGGCGAAGAAGATCAACCGCAAGGAACGGCAGCTCGCGTTCGCGTCGGCCCTCGCCGCCACGCGCGAAGCGAAGCTCGCCGCCGCGCGCGGGCACACCGTCCCCCACGGCGTGGCCCTGCCCCTCGTCCTCGACGACCCGGTGGAGGAGATACGAACCGCGGCGGACGCGCGCGACCTGCTGCGCCGGCTCCACCTCTGGGCGGACATCGAGCGCTCGCGCGCGGGCGTGCACCTGCGCGCCTCCGGCCGGGCCCGCCGGCGGGGCCGCGTGCGACGGACCCCCCGCAGCGTGCTGGTCGTCACGAGCGCGCCGGGCAAGGCGCTCGGTTTCCAGAACCTCTCGGGCGTCGACGTCGTCCCCGCGCCGCGGCTGGCGACCGAGGACCTCGCGCCCGGCGGCGTCGCCGGTCGCCTGACGCTCTACTCCCGGCCGGCGGTCGAAACGCTCCGGGCCCGCCTCCACGAGGTGGCGCCGTGACCGACCTCCAGCACCGCATCATCCTCCACGCCTACGTGACCGAGAAGTCGATGGACGAGATGGAGCGGCAGAACAAGCTCGAGTTCGTCGTCGACGGCCGGGCGGACCGGGCGCAGATCCGCCGCGCCGTCGAGGCGATCTACCAGTGCAAGGTCGTGAAGGTCACCACCAAGACGGTGCGCTCGGGCAAGATCGCGACGGTGAAGTTCTCCAAGGAGTACTCGGCGGAGGACATCGGAAGCCGGGCCGGGGTGTTCTGATGGGGAAACGCATCGGCTCGCGGCGCCGCGGCGCCGGCACGGGGGCGTACACCTCCCCCGGCCACCGCCACCACGGCGCCGTCCAGCATCCTCCGCCCAGCCTGGTCGGGGAGGGAACGGTCGTATCGATCGTCCCCGCCCCCGGGCGGAGCGCGCCGGTCGCCGAGGTCGACGGGCCGGAAGGGACCCGGGTCCGCATCCTCGCGGCGGCGGGACTGGCCACGGGGGATCGCGTCGCGTTCCAATCCGGCAAGCTCGACCGGGGCTCGATCCTTCCTCTCGGCGGGATCCCCGACGGAACCCTCGTCTCCAACCTCGAGGTCAACCCGTTCGACGGCGGCCGGCTCGTCCGGTCGGCGGGCTCGAGCGCGCTCGTCGTCGCGCACTCCGGCTCCGAGGTCACGGTCCAGCTGCCGTCCGGGACGTTCAAGGTGTTCCTGGCGACCTGCCGCGCGTCCGTCGGCGCGGTCGGCGGCGGGGGCCGCGGCGAGATGCCGATCATCAAGGCGGGGAAGAAGGTCTGGACGACCCACTCCCTCGCGCGCGCCCCGTTCAAGGTCCGCGGGGTCGCCATGAACCCGGTCAACCACCCCTTCGGGGGCGGCGCGCACCAGCACGTCGGCCGGCCGAGCACGGTGTCGAGCGGCACCTGGCCGGGCGCGAAGGTCGGTCGGTTCTCCCGGTCGACCCGGAAGAAGCGCCAGCTGCGGGAGCGGAGGGGAACGTAGCCATGCCGAAGGCTCGTCGGACGAAGAAGGTCGAGGCTCGCCGC
>JASHSP010000053.1 GCA_030038655.1 Thermoplasmata archaeon
TCTTCCTTGTAGACAAGCCCCAGGACAACGAGAAGGAGTCCAAGGAAGATCATGTACGGGCCCAACCTCGTTCCCGGAATGGCCCCGCTAACCGGAAGAGCGAGGGTCACGAGTACTCCAAGGTAGAGGACGACCAATCCGGCGGCAGGGGCCAAGGGGCTTGTCATCCCGCTGGGCGGTCACAAATCGACGTTTTATACCGACTCTCCCCTCCCGGTCTCTCGGAGGACACCGTGCCGCGACCGGCGCGGTGGTGGCCCGAAGCAAGCAGAGCGTACGCGAGCGAGCAGAGGTTACAGGGGCGTTGGAGCGAGCAAACAGCGAGGGCAGCCGTTCGATGCTTGGTTTCCTGGCCGGCCCGATTCGAGGCCGCGGGACTGCCGAGGCCGTACCACGCGGCAGAGGTAACCCCCGAGCGGGTCCTGTCGTGGAAGGCAGCCCCAGTGGGTCCCGGGCGGAGCGGGCGAGTTCGGCCCATGAAGCAGCCGTCCGCCTTCCAAGCACTTTGGACCCTCCGGGGATTCCTGCTTTGGGCAGGGAACCAGGTAGCGGACCAGGACGGCATTTGGCGGGGCAAGCGGGGCGACGCAACGAATGGGCGGTGGTTCGATGGACCTACCCTGGATCGAATGTACGCAGCGGCGCCATCCGACAGGCACCGTCTGGTACTCGCGGCGCTTGGCTGGGCCGGACTTCGTCGCAACGAGCTCTGGCTGCTTCTCGTGGGCGATGTGAATCTCTCGATGGACCGACCCTCGATTGTGGTGACCCGGAAGGGTGGTCGCCGGCAGGAGCTTCCGATAGCGAAGGCTGTCGCAAACGCACTCCGACCATTTGTTGTCGGTCGGGCGCTAACGGACAGGGTGTATCCACGGTCGTACCAGCGAATCTACGACGACATGGAAACCCTCGGTTCGCTGGTGGGCGTCAAGGCTGCCCCGCACGACCTCCGGCGAACCTTCGGTCGGGTCCTCTTCTACGAGAAGGAGATCGGTCTCAACGAGATTCGGTCACTCTACGGGCATGCGTCCACGGAGCAGAGCCTCTACTACATCGGGGCTCTCTCCGACAAGATGCGGGCCGCCGTAGAGTCGTTCGACAGCCCGCGTCGCCCGCCCGTCCCGACCATACAGGGAGGCCCGTAAACCCATGCCAAGAGGGCCGGTCCCTGACGTGCGCTCAGCTCGCCCATCATTCATCATGGTTCAGCTGGTTCTAGTCTCATCATCGCGCGGCGCGTCGCGGGAGCTCGGGGTAGGGGCGCGGGCGGACTCCTCCTCGTCCTGAGCGAGGAGGTCGCCGATCTGGAAGACGCCGCCGGAGGCGCCGCTCTCGGCCAGGGTCGCTGCATCCCGGAGCGAGAACGAGCCACCCACCCAGGTCGGGCCCCCGGAGGACACCGCCCGGACCTGGCTCCAGTTGGGATCCGCCTCTAGCGGCGAGAGGATGATATGGTCCGGTCCCAGCCCCCGCGTCTCGCGCGCCACGGCGACCGGGTCGGCCGATTGCCACGTTCCGGGCGGTCCCACGATCCCGGCGTGGTACTCGATCTCGAACACGAGCTCGGTCGATAGCTTCCATGCCCGCCGAAGCTCCTTCGGGCCCTGGAGCGTGGCCGTGGAGAGGACCGCCCGGCGCGCCCCGGTGACCAGCGCGTCGATCGCCTGGTCGGCGGTCCGGACGCCGGCGTTGACCCAGAGCGGCACGTCGCGTGCGATCTCCTGCAGGTAGTCGAGCTGGGGCTGGCCCCCGCCGACGCCGTCGAGGTCGACGAGGTAAACGAGCGGATAGTCCCGAGCGAGGCGGTCCGCGACGTCGAACGGGTCCAACGGTTCCCCCGTGCGCGCGCGGGCGACCTCGGGTCCGTTCGGGCCGGGCACGCAGACCTGCCCGTGCCGGAGGAGCATGCACGGGACGAGCTTCGAGGCCATGGCGTCCATCTCCGTGCGGAGCCGCCGCGGGGTCCTTCGAGGGGGGTACATTTGAGGTTTCGGACGCCCCGGGGGGATTATCCGCCTTTGCCTAGGCGAGGGCTTTTCGCTCCCGCGGGCTGTGCGGCCGATGCCAGGAGGTGGAGGGCAGCTGACGGTGGCACGTGCCGGCAACGGCCGGTCGCTGAGGAAAGTCCCCTCCCTGGGAAGCACGGGGCCGGGCGGGAGCCCGGCGGGCGAGAGTCCGAGCTCCGGAGCAGACACGACACAGCCCGGCGGGACGGTGAAGGGGCCGCCCCGGAGGCTCCGCCGGGACATGATGAAACGGCCGACTCCCCGAGAGCAAGCTCCGACAGGCGGGATGAGGCGCTTCCCGAACCGCCGAGGAGAGCGCGCAGTCGAATGCTGCCTGAACCAGAAAGGGGCTTACTACCACAACCTGGCCGGCCCGTCAGGAAACTGGCGGGCCGCCGGCCCGGGAACTGCGGTTTTCGGGCCGGGAACCCTCGCGCGTGTGGTCCGAGAGTGACCTCCGCCGATCGTACGCTACCCTAGCACTCCGCTCCGCTCGGTCCTCCACCGAACAGGAGCCAACTCCTCCCGGGGCCCCGGGCAACCGGGACTCCGTTCGTTCGCGGTGTTGGTGGGAGGGACCTTGAGCGCCCCTGCTGCGTCCTGTGCAACCCCGCTGCCGAAGCGGGCTGCCCTGTACGCGCGGGTATCGACCGGCGAGCAGGACTCGGAAGCCCAGGTTGTGGCTCTTCGCAGCTACGCCGAAGGTCGGGGGTGGGACGTCGCTCTGGTTTTGCGTGAGACAGTCACCGGGTCCGGTCACGGGCCCCGCGATGAGTTCGACCGACCGAGGTCTGCCATCCAAGCGGAGCCGATTGACGTCGTCCTGGTTGTCCAGCTGGACCGGCCCGCTCGCTCCGTCCGGGACGCCCCTGCCTTCTTCGAAGAGGCCGAGAGCCACCCGGTTCGAGTTGTCGTTACGACTCAGGACATCGACACAGGGACGCCCGCGGGTCGTCTAACGCGAACGATCCTAGCCGGGGTTGCTGAATTCGAGGGGGAGCTAATCCGGGAGCAGACCCGGGCCGCCATGGCTGCCATCAAGGCAGGCACGAAGCTCACCCGGTCAGGCCGTCCGCCCGTCGCCCCCAGAAAGCCACGCCTGAGGTTGTGGCGCGTGCCCGGGAGCTATGGCGGATGCATCGTAGCTGGTCCGAAATCGCTCAGGCGGCCGGCCTGAAGGCCGAAACGGTACGGCGGGCCGTCTGGTCGTC
>JASHSP010000054.1 GCA_030038655.1 Thermoplasmata archaeon
GAATCGATCGCCACGATCGCGGGGTCGGACCATCCGGAGCTCGCCCTGGCGGCGCGCGAACGGCTGCGCGAAGTCGAGCCGCGCAACGTCCAGAACCTGCTGCAGCTGCGCGCGCTCGCGACGCGGCTCGACCGGGTCGACACCGCGCTGGCCGCGTGCGAAGGAGTGCTCCAGGCGTCGCCCGAAAACCTGGAGGCGATGCGCGGCATCGCCGAGCTCCGGGTCGCCGCCGGCCGGATGCCCGAGGCGATCGAGGCGTACCGCGCGGTGGCGAAGTCCCACCCGCACGCGATCGGCGAGCTGCACAAGGCGCTCGAACTTTCACGGGATGCAAAGCGATCGGACGCCGTACGCGATTTCGCGGAGGCGATCCTCTCGGTGGACCCGGCCGACGCGGAGGCCCGCGTCGCGCTCGCACGGGGTCTCGCGGCGGCCGGCGAGGCCGAGGAGGCGCTGAAGGAGTACGATGCGCTGCTCGAGGCCCACCCCGGGCAGCTCCAGTACCTCCTGGAGAAGCGGGACCTGCTGGCGCGGGCGAAGGACCGGTCGGGGTTGGGTCCGCTGCTCGACGAGCTGTTCCGGCTGGACCCGACCCGGACCGACGTCGCGGTGGACCGCGGGAACCTCTACCTCGCGAACGCGTACGACCTGCCCGAGGGCTCCCGCGAGCGGGATGTCGCGGCCCGCGCCGCGCTCGTCTCCTACGAGCGCGCCTCCTCGGACCCGGCGGCGCTGGGCATCAGCCTCCTCGGCATCGCCCGCGCCTCCCGGTTGGTCGACGACTACGACCGCGCGCTAAAGGCCTACTCGGAGTTCCTCGCCCAAGACAGCAACCGGGGGCGACAGGACGTCCGCAAGGAGCTCGGGCACGCCTACCGAGAGACCGGGCGGTTCGCCGAGGCCGCCGAGGAGTACGAGGGGGCGATCAACGGGGGCCTCGAGGACACGGACCTGTTGTGGGGGACCGTCGAGGTCTACGCGCACCTCAACCAGGACGCCCCCGCGCTGCGCCTGCTGAACGTCCTCGTCAAGCGCGAGCCGACGAACGCGATGTACCTCCGCAAGAAGGGACAGCTGCTCCTGAAGGCCGGCCGTCGCGACGAGGCGCTGAACGTTCTCCAGCAGGCAGTCCAGGGCTCCCAGACCGACCCGCACGCCCACTTCGAGGTCGCCGAGGCGCTCCGCGCGCAGGGTGCGTATCCGGACGCCATCGCCTACTATCGCCGGGGTCTGGCCGTCGACCCGAAGAACCGGCATGGCCGGCTCGCGCTGGCCGAGACGCTGCTCCTCGCCGGGGAGTACCCCGAGGTGGTTTCAATCCTCGACCCGCTTCTCAAGGAGGACCCCAACGACCTCGCGGCATGGAAGGCCCGCGGCGACGCCTGGCGGGCGCTCGGGCGGACCTCGGAGGTCCTGTACTCCCTCCAGGCGATCCTCCTCCTTGAGCCGGACAGCGGTCCGGCGCTCGTCGAGATGTATCGGCTCTGCCGCGACGCCGGTGACTCGAAGGGCGCGTACGACGCGCTGACGCGGCTCCTGCGTTCGAACGCCGCGGAGGCCCAGGACCCGACGCTCCACCTCGAGCGGGGCGACCTCGCCGCCGCCCTCGGCCTGACCGACGAGGCGAGCGGGGCCTACGAGCGGGCCGCCGCGATCGACCCGGCGTACCAGGTCGAGATCTCGGTCCGGCGCGCCCGGCTGCGGCTCGCGGCGGGACGGCCAGACCTCGCGCTCGAGGTGATGGACGACGGTCTCAAGTCGATCCCCGCGGGCACGGTGCCGAGCGTCTCCGCCCTCCTCCTCCGCGCCGAGATCATGGCGGCCCTCGAGCGGCCGGCCGAGGCTCGGACCGCCTACGAGGAGGTCCTGAAGCGGGACCCCAAGTCCCCGCTGGGCCGCGCCGGGGTCGCGCAGTCGATGCTGGCGGAGGGGCGTCACGCCGACGCCGCTACGTCGCTTCGCGAGGCGATCCAGCAGCTTCCCCCCGAGGAGAAGCTCTACCTACTGCTCGCGGAGGCCGAGAGCGGCCTCGGCCACCTGGACATCGCGACCGAGGCGGTTCGGAAGGGTCTCGACGCGCTGCCGAAGAGCCTCCCCCTCTGGGTTCGCCTCGGGGAGTTGGGGATCGCCCGGCAGGACTGGACCGACGCGGCGAACGCTTACGCGCACGCGCTGGCGCTCACTCCGACCGCCCCCGACGTGCTCCTGCGCGCGGGGTTCGTCGCCGAGCGACTGGGCCACCCGAACGAGGCGCTCGCGTTCTACGACCGCGCGACCGAGTCGGAGCCCGCGAACAAGCAGGCCTGGACCAGTCGGGGCCTCGCGCTCCTCGCGACCGCGCGACCCGCCGACGCGCAGGCGAGCTTCGACCGGGCCCTCGCGCTCGACTCCGACTTCGCGCCCGCCAAGGACGGCAAGAAGCTGGCGATCCAGAAGACACGCGACGCGGAGATCCAGCGGCACGGCCGGGAGGCGCTGCTCCTCGAGGCAAAGCTCCACCGGCCGGTCGCGAAGAACGACCTGTTCGTGACGCTCCACGTTCCGTTCGAGTTCCTCGACCCGGTGCTGGCGGCGATCGGCCGGACCCCGAAGCTCGACCTGGAGCGACTGAGCGCGAACGAGGTCCGCGATCTCGAGAACGCCTCCTACCACCTCATCACCGCCGCGCTGGAGCACCGGCCGACCGGCATCGAGCATCGGGGGCTCAGCCTGGCCGACGCGGCCGTCCTCTCCCCGACGTCGGCGACCCTCGACCAGATCCAGCGGCTGTTCGGCTACCTGCGCGCGGTCCTGGAAGCGGACCTCCGGCCGGAGAACCTGTCGCTCACGCCGGACGTCGAGGAGCTGGCCCGCCGAGCGATCGCGCTCCCGCCGGAGCAGCGGACCCTGTTCCAGCTGGTGCGCAACCTGAGGGTCGGGGTGTTCAAGGCCCGCCTGATCAAGGTCGTGGAGGAAGCGGGATCGGCGGTGCACGCTCCCCTCCCGTCCCTCGACCTCGGAGCATACTCCCCCGAGTTCCGCGTGGCCGAAGGGGGGGCGGAAACGGCCGTGGCCGACGGCGAGGTGTACTTTGCGCCCGAAACGGCCCCCGGCGTCGCGGCCGGCGTTTCCGGCCCGGCGGAGGAGTCGACGGCCGGCCCGGCGTCCCGGGCCGCCCCGGCCGGCGCCCCGGCGGCCGAGACGCACCGGTGCGTCGGGTGCGGCGGGATCGCCTCGGTGGTCCACACGTGCGGCGCGCCCCTCTGCCGCAACTGCGTGACCCAGTTCCCGAACTGCCCGAAGTGCGGTCAGCCGGTCGGACTTTCCAGCACCCACTCCATCACCTCCGCGACGGAGGCCCACGGCCCTCGGGGCCCGGGCCGCCCGTCCGGCGCCCTCGGGTCGATCAAGGGCGTTTTTCGACGGCCCAAGGCCGACGCCCGCCCGACGGAGCCCGCCGCGCCACCGGCTCCGAAGCCGCACGCGGACCACGATGGGAAACACCACCCGCCGTCGCACGAAGCCGCTCCGGCCAAGCCGCCGGCCCCGGCGAGTTCTGCGCGGAAGGGTGGCGAGAGCCCGACCGCCGGCACGCGCGGAGACGCTCCCGCGGCGTCGCCGCCCCTTCCGCCCAAACCCCGGCGGGAGAAGACGGACGACGAGCCCCGTCTCTGAGGGCGCGCGCGGCTAAACTCTAATACTCCCCACGGCTGATTTGCCGTCGCATGTCGACCGTGGCGCCCACGCCGGCCACCCCGCCGACCGCCGGGCGCTGGAACGCCTGGCTGCTGACGGCGCTGTTCCTGGTCGCGGCGGCGCTCCTCTTCCTGCTGGTCTACTACGCGCTGCCCGCGAACTCGCACTACGGCGCCCTGATCCTGATCGGGATCCTCGCGCTGTTCCTCTCGTTGGGTTCGTATCTCGCGGAGTCGTTCTCGCGGCAACCGAGCGCTCAGCGGTCGCTGGCGTGGGGGTTCTTCGGGATGGGGTTCGCGGTGCTGTTCATCTCGGTCGGCCTCGGCGGCTCCTACGGGGTGTCGATCACCTACCAGCTCCTCGGCCTCCTCCTGATCGTGATCACGCTGATCGTCGCCGTCGCGCTGATCGGGTGGCGCGGTCGCGCGCTCCGCGCCACGCAGCGCCGCGAAGCGCCCCGCCAGGCCTGGCGCAACGAGCCCGCCCCCAACGCCTTCAACTATGCGTCCGCCAACTCCCCGAGCGTGCCGCAGGCCGCGCCGGCCCCGGGAGGGACTACGGCGCCCTCGCCGCCGCCGCGGAGCCCGTAGATGGCCGCGTCCCCGGCGCCGGCCGCGGCGCCCGCCCCGCTCACCTGCCCCAAATGCGGCGCGGTCGCGCCGGCGGGAACTCGCTACTGCAACGCGTGCGGATCCTCCCTGACCGTCCAGGCCGGCAGCTCGACCGGAACCGCGCCCCCGGCCGGTGCGCCGCCGGTCGATATCCGGGAGCGCGTCGACCAGGACCGCGGGGTCCTGAAGCGGCTCCAGCTGCTCGTTCCGGGGTTCCGCGGCTACCGCGAGGGCGAGGACATCCGCGCCGCGGACAGCCTGCTGCGCCGCCAGGTCGCGGACAAGGTGAAGAACGCGCGCACGACGCTGGAGAACTCCCGCGCCGCGCTCACCAACGCGAAGCAGTTCTCGGCGCTCAACGACCTCGCGCCGCTCATCGCCGACCTGATGCGCCTCGAGGGCCAGATCCGGTTCGCCGAGCAGGGGTACACGGGGATCTCCCCCGCGGTGCGGGCGAATCCGCCGCAGCTCGACCGCCTCTACGAGTACGATTACGGGTTCGCCCTCGCCGCCGACCAGCTGAACCAGACGATCGCCCAGCTGCCCGTCGCGGCGGTGGGCGCCGGCGCCAACGCGGCGCAGGTGCAGACGATCGTCGCGACGGCCCGCGGGCAGGTCGGTCAGCTCGACACCGCGTTCCGGGCGCGCGTCCAGACGGTCGAAGGGGTCCGCGTTTCGTGAGAGTGTGAGAACGGAGAGAACCGATGAGCGGAGTTACGAACAACCCGATTCCGGCGAAGGGCGGCAGCCTGATCGGCGCGACGACGGTCAACTGGGAGGACGTCTACAAGGGCCCGAACGTGATGTGGCGCGTCCCGCGCAACATCCGGTTCAACGACAACATCGTCGTCCGCGAGGACGAGATCGCGGTGTTCTACCGGGACGGCAAGGTCCTCGCGTATCTCGACCGACCCGACCGGTACGCGCTCACCAGCCTGAACGCGCCGATCGTCGGCAACCTGGTCAAGGAGCTCTCGGGAGTCCGGCAGGAAGCGGAGGTGTACTACCTCCAGAAGCGCATCTTCGACGGGAAGTTCGGGAGCGCGGAGCCGTACGTCTTCAAGGACCCCGACTTCGGCCTGGTCCAGCTGCGCGTCTTCGGCTCCTACCGCTGGAAGGTCGGCGCGCCGGACAATTTCATCAACCAGTTCGTCGGCACGTTCGGCGCCGCCACGACCGCCGACGTCGACGCCCGACTCAAGGAGCAGATGATCCTCCTCGTCTACTCGAGCCTCGGCCAGATGAAGGCGCAGGGGATGTCGGTCACCGACCTCGCGTCCCAGCTCCCCACGATCGAGCAGGCGGTCCTCGGATTCTCTCCCCAGCACCTGGGGCCGCTCGGGATCGAGATCGTGCAGGTTCAGGGGCTGAGCATCAACCTGCCGGACGAGGTCCAGAAGGCCGTGGACACGCGCTCGACGATGGGCGTCCTCGGCGTGAACTATCTCCAGTACCAGGCCGGCCAAGCGATGACCACCGCGGCGGCGAACCCGTCCGGCGGCGCCGGCGCGCTCGCGAGCGCGGGCGTCGGACTCGGCGCGGGCCTCGGCATCGGCTACGGCATGAGCGGGACGATGCAGGGGATGTACCAGGCACCGCCCGGCTCGCCGTGCCCGAAGTGCAACGCCCTGGTCCCCGCGGGCAACCGGTTCTGTCCGTCGTGCGGCGCCCCGGTGGGCGCCGGCGCGGCCGCGGCGACCGTTCCGTGCCCGAAGTGCGGCCAGATGGCCCCCGCGGGAACGAAGTTCTGTCCGAGCTGCGGCGCCTCGATGGCCCCCCCGCCGCCGCGGACGTGCCCCAAGTGCAACGCGAACGTCACGGGCGCCGGCAAGTTCTGCCCGAACTGCGGGACACCTCTCGGGGCGTGAGAGCACCGGGCCCGCACCCTCGAGGTCCTAGTCGATGATCTATTGCGTGAAGTGCGGCACGAGCCTCCCCGACGACGCGCGGTTCTGCTCGAAGTGCGGGACCACGGTGGGCGGCGGCGGGGCCCCGGCGGCGGCCGCTCCTACCGGCGCCCCGCTCGCGGCGCCCGGCGTCCAGGAGCTGAAGTGCCCGTCGTGCGGCGCACCGATCAAGCCGGTATTCGGCGAGATGGTGATCACGTGCGACTACTGCGGCGGGTCGGTCACCCTGGGGGGCGAGGGCTGGAAGGAGATCCAGAAGCACACGCTCCTGCCGCTCAAGGTCGCCGACCAGGCCGCGGCGCTGAAGACGGTCCACGATTTCCTCGACACGGGGTTCATGCACCGGCGCGAGTTCGAGGAGTCCAAGGTGGACGAGGCGAAGCTCTCCTACGTGCCGTTCTGGGTGATGCCCGCTTCCGCGTCCACGACGTACCAGTACCAGGCGGTCGCGACCAGCGTCGGCTCGACCGTCGGAACGATGGCCGCGGGGGCCCTCCTCGGCAGCGCGCTCAGCGGCCGTCGGGGCGGGGGTTTCACGGTGATCCCGATCATGGGCGGTCCGGTCGTGAACCCGAACCGGTCCGAGACGATCGCGAACCAGTACGAGTTCCCCGTCGTCGCGGTGAAGTCGATGGCGGCGTACCAGCCGAAGGACTACCAGTTCCAGCTCGGCGACCGGACGCTGTTCGACAAGAAGTCGATCCCGAACGGCTCGACCGTCCTGAACGGCGACCTCGGGGAGGACGCGGCGCGCAACGCCGCCCGGGCGGCGGTCGACCAGCTGCAGAGCGAAGCGGCGCACAAGAAGCACGGGATGATCTCGAACATCCGGAGCCAGGTCGACATCTCGGAGGGCGAGCTCCTCCACGTGCCGGTCTGGTACTTCACGCTCGAGCGCAAGGGCCAGAAGACGGTGATCCTCGTGGACGGCAACGCCGGCCGGGTGATCCGCACGGTCCCCTGATCCGCGCGCGCATCGCGGACGCGCCGACCCGCCTTCGGCCGGCGAGGCCGCCGACCCCGGGGCCGACCGAGCCGGCGACGTGGGTTCGAGAGCGGCTCGCGCGACGGGCCGGCCTCCGCGGAACAGATTAGTCCGCCGGCGTCCGTTCCGGTGCGCGGGAGCGGGGACCGGTCGAGCGATGACGTCGTCCAGCGAGGAAACCCAGACGCTATCGGCCGCGATCGCTTCCGAGCCGTACGCCGCGGACGCCCACCGGCGCGGGACGTACCTTCTGGGCGTGGGGGCGCTCATCGCGGCGCTCTGCGCCGCCCTCCTCTACGAGACCGTGTCGTGGAACGGAAGCGGCGTCGCCCTCTCGCCGGAGACGGGGCTGCTTCTGGCCGTTGCGCTCCTGCTCGCCGTCTACTCGGTCGTGGGAGGGTACCGGACCCGCCTCCCGGGGCTTTCGGACGTCGTGGTGACCCGCGCCGGAATTGAGCTCCGGTGGGTGCGTGGCGACCCCACCGCACTGCGGTGGGACGACCCCCGACTGGGTTTCGAGCTGTCCGATCGCCGCGATCTTCGGCCGGTCGGCCGGGGCGAGTTCGTCTCGGTGATCAAGGTCCGGGGGCGCCGGGCCGGCGTCACGCCCGAGATCGTCGATGCGGTCCTTGCGGCCGCCGAGCGATACGGCGCGACCGTCTCGGCCCGCCCCTACGCGGGTTCGTGGGGCCGGATCGTCCGCTACCGCATCGGGCCTCGCCCGCCGGGCTAAGCCCTCGGGCCGGCCCGCGTCATGCGGGTCGTCGCGACGGAGCCCGAGAACGCGTACCGGACCGGGACGCGCCGTTGGCGGTGGCACCAGTAGTCGCACCGGGAGCACCGCCGGCCCAGCACGATCGTCTCGCCGGAGAGCGTGCGGTTCCGGATCGGCACTAGCCCCGCGCCGCACACCGGGCAGGTCTCGAGGGGAGGGACCCCGGGCTTCTCCGAGTAGCGGACCGCGAGCCGCACCCCCGGAAGGCCGACCACCAGGCGTCGTAGTCGTGTCCCGCCGAGTGCCGCGCGGGGCTCCTCGCGCCGGACCGCCTCGACCACCGCGGCCCGGAAGGCCGCCTGGGACGGGAACGACGCCCGACCGCCCCGGACGACGCGTCGGGCCGCTCGCCGCACGAGGTCGTCCTCGGGGCGGGTGAAGCCGGCCGGTTCGCGGTCGCTACCCGGCGGCGGCTCCCCGGCGCCCTTCCCGGGCACGGATCTCCTCCTCGTAGAAGCGGCTCGCGAACTCCGTCTCGGCCTTGCCGATCGCCAGCGCGGGCTCGTCCGGGCGGGCGAAGTAGGTCAGGAGCGAGGCGGCGGCCGCCAGCCGAACGGCGCGGCTCTTGAGCCGCGGCGAGAACTTCGGGAACTCGTTGCTCTTCAGGGCCCGGTCGGAGATCCCGCGGAGCCGGTCGTAGAGGGTCCGCTCGAGCCGGACCGCGCGCGCCGGGAACTTCCGCGCGACGAGCGGGTGCCGTGTCTGGACGGCGTGCACGAGCGTCAGGTGGTCCCGGATCCGGCCGGCGAGCTCGAAGTCCAGCTCCCCGAGCTCGAGCCGTTCGGCGGCCGCCTCGACCGCGCGGAACCGTCCGCGGGTCATCGGATGGAATCGGAGCAGCATCCGGTCCTCGAGGGCCGCGAAGTTCGGGTCGCCGATCGTCGTCCAGTAGTCCTGCGCGCCCGCGGTCCGGACGTTGTAGTTCACCGAGAAGAACGACCGGAACGTGTACGGCCCGACGGTCCCGAACGTCGTCTCCCACTTCACTTCGCGCTGCTCCATCACGAGCTTGAGCGGTTCGACCATCCCTCGGTACTTGAACCAGTCGTTGAACTCCGGCACGATGAAGTTGAACGTGCGACCGGTGTAGGACTGGCCGACCCGGAGGAACTGGACGGGGGTGATCCCGCCGCAGTACCGGTTGCGTCCCGGCAGGCCGTGGGGCGGCACCCCGCTGCGGGGGTTCCCGCGGACCAGGTCGTCGATCGAGAACGTCTTGCCGGTGCCCGGCGGCCCGAACAGGGCGAGGTGGAACCCGGAGCTTCCGGTGGTCCTCCCGGTCGGGGCGAGCAGGGGCGCGTCCGCGAGCGCGTACTGTTGCAGGATCGAGATGAGCGAGTCGAAGTAGAGCTCGTCGCCGAACAGCCCGCGGAGATACTCCGCGAGCTGGGCGACGCCGAACGACCGTCCGAACTCGATCGTCTCATCGAGGCGACGCCCGAGGACGCCGGTCAGCTGCTCGAGGAACTCCGAGTCCATGGCGCGGATCTCGGCCGTCTCGTCCGGAAGCGGGAGGATTCCGGCGCCGTCGGTCGTGTCGGTGCGCAGCGCTTCCTCGACGAGCAGCCGCCGCAGGTCGTCGGGGTAGGGGACCTGGTACCCCTTGTCGCCGCCGGCGGTCGGCAGGTCGAGCAGCAGGCCCCGACGCTTCAGCCGGGCGAGCAGGCGTCCGGGGTCCTCGAAGACCCGGTCCCGGAGCAGCCGACTTCGCAGCTCGGTGAGGCGGAACTTCACCGCCTGCGTCGGGATCCCCCGCACCGTCCGCCGCCGGTCGGAGTCGGCCACGAGCGCTGCGAGCGCCCGCGCGACCGGGACCTCCGAGGGAGCGAGCTCGAGCCCGGCAGGAGCGGCCACCGTCGCCGCGAGTCCGACCGTGGAGATATATTAACCTCTGGAGGCGACTCAGCCGTATCGTGGTCGGTCATGGGTTCGGCGGCTACGAACGGGAGCTGCGGAGCCTTCTCTCCGGGGACCGGGCGGCCGTCCGCGCCTACGCGCGATCGCTCCGCCCCGAAGCCCGCGCGGGCTTCGAACGGCTCGTCGACGAACCGTTCCTGGTCGTCCGCGGCGCGGGGTCCCTCGGACTCGATCTGGTGGCCCTGCGCCGGGAGTTCGCGTTCCCGATCGAGGTGAAGGCGTCGTCCGAGCCGGTGATCCGGTTCACGTCGGCGAGCGGGCGGGCGAACCAGCAGCTCGAGGCGCACCGCCGGGCGGTCGAGCGGGTCGGGCTGATGGTGCTCTATGCCTTCCGGCGGCTCGGGCTCCGCGGCGAGGAGTCGTGGCGTCTGTTCGCGACCGGCACCGTGCCCTCGACCGGCATGGCGGGGCTGGTCTGCCGGGGCCTGCCGCCCGTGAGCACGACGCGCGAGGGAAACGGGATCCTCCGCTGGGAGGAGGGCATGCCCCTCTCCCGGTTCGTCGAGCGGTTCCTGTTCGTCTCCGAGCGCCCGCTCGTGGTGGGCGGATGACCGCGCACATCGCCAGCGTGGGCGTCGCACGGTTCGGCAAGCGGACGGAGGGGCTCGTCGACCTCGCCGCCGAGGCGGCCGGCGGGGCACTCGAGGGGGTCGGGCGAAAGGCGATCGACCTGCTCGTGGCGGGCTCGATGCTGGGGCACGGGGTCCGCGGGCCGGAACCGCTCCTCCCACGGCTCGCGGGCCGGCTCGGCCTCGAGTCGGCCTCCGGGCTCCGGGTCGAGGCGTCCAGCGCGACGGGGGCGATGGCGTTCCATACTGCCGTCCTCGCGCTCGAGTCGGGGCGGTTCAAGCGAGCGCTCGTGGTCGCCGCGGAGAAGATGACCGACCGGCCGACCCCAGAGATCACCGGCGAGCTCACGGCGGCGATCCATCCGAGCGAGGTTGCCGCGGGCGCCACGATGCCCGGACTCGCCGCGCTCGCCACCCAGCGGTATCTCGGCCGCCACGAGCTGGGAACCGGCGCGATCGACGCCGTCAGCGTCCACGCCCGGAAGATGGCTGCCGACAACCCGTGCGCCCACTTCCAGAAGGAGGTGTCGCCGGAAGAGGTCGCGGCCAGCCGACCGGTCGCCCTCCCGTTGCGCCTGCTGCACTGCTCGCCGATCTCGGACGGCGCGGCGGCGATGGTCCTCGAGCGGGGGGGAGGACCGGCGGCCGTGCTCGGGATCGGACAGGGGTTCGACGCGTTACGGCTGGTCGACCGGCCGGACCTGACGACGTTCGTCGCGACGCGCCTCGCCGCCCGGTCCGCCTACGAGATGGCGAAGACAACCCGCAAGGAGCTCGAGATGCTGGAGGTGCACGACGCGTTCGCACCGCTCGGGCTAATCCACCTCGAGGACCTCGGCGTCTGCGGGCCGGGTGAAGGTCCGTCCTGGTTCGCGAACGGGTGGGTCGGACGTGACGGGCGACTTCCGGTGAACCCCGGTGGAGGCCTTCTCGGGCGGGGTCATCCCGTGGGGGTCTCGGGCCTCGCGGGGATCGCGGAACTGGCAGTCCAGCTGCGCGGCGAGGCAGGATCTCGCGCGGTCGCTCGCCGCCCCCACGTCGGGCTCGCGCAGTCGATGAGCGGGCTCGGGTCGCAGAGCTTCGTAACGATCCTGGGGGGCGCCGACTCGTGACCGACCCTACGGTAGCGCTGGAACTCTCCCGGTGCGCCGCGTGCCTGGCCCGGTTCCTCCCGACGGACGGGCCGTGCCCGCGGTGCGGGGGCTCGGCTGTGGAGCGACTCAAGGTCTCCGCCACGGGAACGGTCCTCGCATCGACCGAGCTGATGGTCCCACCGCCCGGGGTGACGACGCCCCACCGGCTCGTCCTCGTCGAGGTCGCGGAGGGAGTCCGGTTGCTAGCGACCACGCGCGCGGCGCTGCCGGCCCCGGGAACCCCCGTGCGCGTGAGGATGGACGGCGACGTGTATCTCGCGGACCCGGTCGGTCCGACCTCCGGGTGACGCGGGGAGGGGGAATTTCCGGGGGCCCGCGCTCCGAGCCCCCCTTTGAACCCCCGAGGTGAAACCACCACTGGATTAGCAATCCAGCGCCTTACCGGGCTGGGCCATCCCCGCGCACTCGTATCGAACGAGGTTCCGCCCTTAAGGATTCGGTTGAACGCCCGCCTCCTCGAAGCGAACGGGCCGGGCCCGCCACCGACCCGCACGCTCGCCCGTCGTCCCTACCTCCGAGATTTAAGGGCCCCGTTCGGTCGAGCGTGCGTGCCCTCCGGAGCGCCCCGCCTCGACCCCATCGGCTTCCTCTCGCTGCGGGAAGTCCGCGGGTTCATCCGCGCCGCCTGGGCGTGGCCGCTGGTGGTGATGTTCGGGCTCTTCTACCTCCTCGGGTCGCTCCTCGAGGGCGGGATGCTCGGGCTCGCGCACCTCGAAGGCGGCTACACGATCACGATCATCACCGCGAGCGGGACGGGGGCGGGGTGGTGGAACTACCCCGCGCTCATCGTGGGCGCCCCGTGGGGATACCTCGAGGTGCCGTTCTTCACGGGCGTGTCGATGCTCATCGTCGCCGCCGGGGTCGCGCTCGGAATGGCCGTCGCCGTCCTCCTTTTGATCCGGCTGATCCGGCCGACGGGCGCCGGTGCCGCCCGGTCGAAGGCGGTCGGCGCCGCCACCGGTCTCACTCCGGCGATGATCGGTCTGGTGACGCTCGGCGCGTGCTGCTCGACGACCGCCGCGGCGAGCGCCGGGGTCGGTCTGGTGGCCCAGGCGTCCGGCACGTCGATCAACAACCTGCTGCTCAACGACTGGTACCTCGGGTTGTTCCAGGTCGTTGTGGTCTGGGCCGCCCTGATCGCCCAAGAACTCCTGCTGACCGTCTACGGGGGACTGTTCGGCTCGCCGGCCTCCGACACCGGTGCTCCGACCCCCGGCCCCCCGCGGTTGAGCGGGGCGTATCTTCTCAGCGGCGCGTTACGTGCTCTGCTCGTCGTGGGGGGTCTCCTCTGGTCCCTCGCGATGTTCGTCGAGTGGACCGCCACCTCGCCGATGACGGCGGGAGCCGGGGTGTGGTTTCAATGGCTCGTTCAGCACCAGCTGCTGGCCGGCTTCGCCCTCGCGGTCGGATTCTTCCCGCGCGGAACCCTCCGGCTGCTCAAACGGGCGCGGAGCGGTATCTCCCGGATCCTCCCGGCGGTGTTGCTGGCCGCCGGCCTGAGCCTGCTCGTGTGGCTCCCCCCGGTTCTCACGTCGGCCGGGCTCGACAGTCTCTTCGACCAGGTGCTGGGGGCCGTGGGTGTCTCGAGCGTCTGGGGCGCGATCTCGCCGGGCCCGCTCGGTGGGCCCGCGCTGCTCGCCCGATGGTTGATCGAGTACCTCGCGGTCGCCGGTGTGGCGGTCGCCGCCGCGCTCGACCCCGAGCGGGCCCTGTCTCCGTTGATCGGTGGATCGTACCCGGCGCCTCACCCGCCCGGTACGGACGCCATGGCGCCCACCCCGCGAGCGGGCGCGGTCCCGGAGCCCGGCCCGATCAACGCGGGGGCCGCGGGCGATCCGTGACCGACCGTCGCACCCTGGCGGATTACCCGTGCTGACCGACCTGGCCGTCCTCGCGGTCCTGGCGGCCGCGATGGCCGCTACGACGGCGGTTCTGGTGAAGTGGGCGGCGGCGGCCCGGTCCCCGCTCCGCAAGGCGACGGTCGCCTTTCTCCTGTTGATGATGGCCGGCATGCTCGCCGGCGCGCTCGCGTACGCCCTGCATCGGGGAACGGAAGGCGCGGTCGCGGGTCTATGGATCGCCAGCGGCGTGATGTCCCTGAGCGTCGTCGTCCTCTTCGTCGGCTTTCTTCAAGAGGCCGGGTCGTCGGCCGACGTACCGCAACCCCCGCGACTTGGACCGGGGTTCCTAGCGTCGGTCGTGGCGCTCGTCCTCGCGAACGAGCTGTTGATGGGGTGGACCTTCGACCTCCTGGCCGGAGGTCTCGCGACCGGGGGGGGCGGGCTCGCCACGTTGGCCGCGGTCGTCGTGTCGCCGTGGTTCGTTTTCACCATGGCGGCGGAAATGGTCCTCACGACCTGGCTTCTGCGGGACCGCATCGCGCGGCCGGCGCGGATCGTCCTGCTCTCCCAATCCGTGCTGATGGCCCTTTCTCCTCCCGTGCTGGGCACGTCCTGGTGGCAGTCCGGAACGATCTATCTCTCCAGCATCGCGATGATCGTCCTGTTCGTCTTCCTGATGGAATTCCTGTACCGGCAGCGCAACCTCGCGACCGGGTTCGCGACGTACCTCGTACGACTGCTCCCGATCTACGGCCTGATGATGGCCGGGATCTTCGTATGGCAGGTCTACGGCGATGTGGGACCGTTCGCCTTGTCGGTCGTCCTCGAGATGGTCGTCTTCTTCGAGGCGGTCGTCCGCACCGAGAAACTGGGCGGGTCGAACGGGTTCTCCTGGCAGCTCCGGCCGTTCTGGGCGTTCCAGGTACTGTTCTGGGTGTTTGTTTCGGAGCTGTTCATGGGCGCGGTGCTCGCCGCGCAGCTCGACCCGGCCGACTATCTGGTGAACCTGCCCGCGCTCCCGCTCGCCGGGAGTGCGTGGGTCGTTCTCCAGGACGCGGTCTCGAACGGGTTCTACTTCTTCGCCAACACCACCGCCACGACCTGGTTCCTCCTGATGATGGGGGTCGAGATGGGCGCCCTCGTGGTGTTCAAGATGCGCGAGGCACGGGGCCGGGAATTGCGTGCCCGGCTGGCGCTCATGCTCGGGGCGTATGGCGCGTTCGCCGTGTTCTACCCGAGTCTCTACTACGGGATGTTCTTCCCAAACGCGCCCGGGGCGGCGAACCCGACGACCGTCCCGGTCCTCGGCTGGAGCATGGGCATCGGCTCGGCCCCGCTCGCGGCCGGGGTTTTCGGGGTCCTCCTCGCGACCTACCTCATCCTCGGAGCCGTGACCCTCCTGTTCGGCCGGCGGGTCGTCTGTTCGGTGTTCTGCACGGCCGCCGTGATGTATCAGGGCACGACGATCGACGCCATGAAGAGCTTCAACCGGTCGTCGCCCATCGCGCGCAAGTTCCTGGGCAGCCGGTTCTCCAACGCCTACAGCGCCACCACCGCGGTCGTGATGGTCGCGCTCGCCGGGACGTCGCTGCTCTCGTACTTCGACTCGGTCGGAACCATCAACGTCACCGTCGGCGGCGCCGACCCGTCCGTGTTCCTGTTCGTCCTCTCATTCAGCGTGCTCTGGTACGTGCTGTTCGTCACGATCCCGTACGCGGGGAACTACAACTGTGTCACGATGGGCTGGTGCTACACGGGTCAGATATCCGCCGTGTTCAGCCGGATCGGGTTCTTCGGGCTGCGCGTCCGGGACCGGGAGGTCTGCCGCCGATGCACGACCCTCGACTGCGCGAAAGCCTGCCCGGTCGGGCTGGTCGACATGCCCGGGCATTTCCGGACGAAGGGAGTGTTCCGGAGCGCGAAATGCTGCGGCGTCGGCGGATGCGCCGAGGCATGCCCGTACGGAAACCTCTACCTGTCGGACGTCCGGCACTGGGTGGCGCGTCTCCTCGACCGGTCGGGGACGCCGCCCGTGGGGTCCCGGCTTCCGATGGCGGGGAGCCCACGACCCCGGTCGGGCGGCGCCGTATCCTCCCGGGCCACCCCCCGCACCTCGACCGTCCCGCGCTGAGCCGCCTCGACGCGACCGCCGTTCGCGCTTTGTAGCGAGAGCGCGCTGACCGGGCGGTGGTATCGTGCGGGTGACCAAGGCCGGGGTCGTGGGGGCGGGCACGATGGGGGCCGCGATCGCGGAGGTGCTCGCCTACAACGGGATCGAGGTGCTCCTCAAGGACGTGGACGGACCGACGGTCGAGAAGGGTCTCGCCCGCGTCCGCGCGATCGTTGACGAGCTGGTCGCCTTCCACGAGGGGCGGGCGGAGAAGGAGGTCGTTCGCGTCCGCGACGAAGCCGGCCCGCTGTCGGCCGACCAGGAGTCCCGGATCCGGGCGAAGCTGGCCCCGAAGTTCACGCGCGCCCGGGGGGAGCAGGTCGTCGCCCGGGTCCGGGGGGCAACCGCCTACGACGCGTTCGCGGACGTGGACCTCGTCATCGAGGCGGTCTTCGAGCGGAGCGAGGTGAAGCGGCCGGTCCTGGAGGCGCTCGACCGGGTCCTCGCCGAGCACGCGGTGATCGGCACGAACACCTCCTCGTTGTCGATCACCCGCCTCGCGCGCGGGCTTCGTCACCGGGCGACGACGCTGGTCACGCACTTCTTCAATCCGCCCTACACGCTCCCGTTGGTCGAGGTCGCGGGCGGGATCGAGACCCGCGAGGACGTGATCGCGGAGACGGTCTCCTTCCTGGAGGGGCTCCGCAACCACCGGTACCCCCTCGTTCCGGTCCGGGTCCGCGAGTCGCCGGCGTTCGTCGTCAACCGGCTCCTGATTCCGGTCCTCAACGAGGCGTGCTTTGCGCTCGAGGAGCACGTCGCGTCCTCCCGCGACATCGACCTCGCCATGAAGACCGGCGCCGGCATGCCGATGGGCCCGTTCGAGCTGGGCGACCTGATCGGCCTCGACGTGGCGCTCGAGGTCGCCGAGACGATGTTCCGCGAGACGGGGGACCCAAAGTACCGCCCCGCGCCGTATCTCCGTCGGATGGTCGACGCGGGGTACCTCGGTCGGAAGACCGGCCGGGGTTTCTACGAGTACACCGGCTGAGCGCCGGGCCCCGTCGGCCACCGCCGCCCCGGGACGTCGGAAAGGGTTCCGCGCCTCACGTCGCGGTCGTCGCGGAAGTCTTCGGCGTCGCCGTCGTGGGCGTCGGGGTTGCGGGTACCGCGGGCGCTGAGGGTTTCAGCGGCGGGGCCGGTGGCTTGGGCGGTGGGGGCATCAACCGCGATTTCAGGAACGTGACGATCCTCGTCCAGGCGTCCTCAGCGGAGGTCAGGTCGTACGCCCGAAGGTCCCGGGCGAGGAAGTTGTGCCGGCCGCCGGGGATCTCCGCAAACTCGAACGACGTCGCCGACGGACCGCCGGTCGCGCGCAGCTGGGCCACCGCCCGCGCGGACGAGCGATCGGAACCGCCGACCACGCACAGGAGCGGCGCGTTGACGAGCCGGGGGAGCTCCGGCGGCCGGACCGGTTCGGGGTATGCGAGCACGACCGCGGCCAGCTTGGTGCTGTCGGCCGCCACCGCGAGCGCGAGGCTTCCGCCGTAGGAGGCGCCGAAGACCGCGGCCTTGGCCGGGTCGACCATCTCCCGCGTGAGCAGGTAGGCCAGCGCGTCCCCGTAGAGCCGCACGAGGTCCTTCACCTTGGGCGAGTCGACCGGAACCCCGCCGCGCAGCCGCGCCCCACGGCGTAGAGCGAAGAAGTGGCCCGGGCCGAGCCCGTCCGTCTTGGTAACATCGGGGAGGAGCACCTCGAACCCCTCGCGCGCGAACCGGATGGCGGCGTCTAGGACCGTCGTCGTGAGGCCGAAGACGTCGGGCGTGATCAACACGACGGGATGCCGGACCGGCTTGGTGGGCGATAGGACGATCGCCGGGGCCCTCTGCGCGGGCGTGGCCGCAGTAGGAAACTCGACGCGCTCGCTTCGGTAGAGCGGCGTCGGTGAGCCCGGCTTCTTCTCCGTCTTGAGCCAGGACTTGTTCAGGAAGTCCAGGACGCAGAGGCGGAACCGCTCCTTCGATAGGACGATCACGGCCTGACGGGTCCCGCAAACGTCGCACACGCCGATGATGCCGGTGCCGAATTCGGGCGCGGGCAGGTCGAGCATCCGGTCGTCGTCGGTCATCCGGTGCCCGAGCCGGTTCGAGCCCGGATTGCTTCTTAACCCTTGCCGCGGGGTCGGCGGGTCGGCGGGCGAGTCGGGTCCCCGGACGGTCCCTTTCGGGCGGCGGGAGGAGCGACGGCGCCGGGCCGCAGCTCGAGCCGAGCGCGGTCCCGCGGTACGAGCACGGTAATCCTCGCCGCGCCCAACCGGCGCGCGAGGGCGCGGTCCGCCGTCACGACCCAGGCGCGGTGTTGCCGGGCGGCACGGACGATGGCCAGGTCGCCGCGGCCGGCACCGGCGATCGTCCGGAACGTTCGAGCGTATTCCCGGGCGGGGACGGCCTCGCGCACGCCGCGCTCGACGAGGGCGTCCAGTTCCCGGACGACCGAACGCGGAACGACGAGCTCGGCGCCGGGTCGGTGGCGATCGACCTCGGGCCCCAACGGGAACCGGGAGCGGAACGGCAGCAGGAGTGCGTTCGCGTCGAGCAGGACCAGCGGCCGTTCGCGCCGGCGGGGCGCCTCACGGGGGCCGGACGACGACGCCGAGCTGGTCCCGGTCGTACTCCGTACCTCCCCGGCGCTGCCTGAGGAGGTAGCGCTGCGACTTCTGGTTCGCGGTCTTCGGGATCTCGTCCACGAACTCGATCAGCTTGGGCACCATGTAGTACGGCAGGTGCTCGACGCAGTAGTCGAACAGTTCGCGAGGCGTGGGGCGGGTCTCCGGTTTCAGCTGCACGAACGCCTTGACGTCCTCCTCGCCGAGCGGGGACGGCACGCCCACGACGACCGACTCGAACACCGCGGGGTGGCGGTTGAGCACCGACTCGACATCGTAGGGCGCGAGGTTCTCGCCTCGGCGTCGGATCACGTCCTTCTTCCGGTCGACGAAGTAGTAGTAACCGTCCTCGTCCCGGGTGACGTAGTCGCCCGTGTGGAACCAGAGGTTCCGCCACGCCTCGACCGTCTTCTCGGGCTTGTTGAGGTATCCCAGGAACATCGTGTACGGGACGCGGGAGCGAACGACGAGCTCGCCGCGGACGTTCGCGGCCACGGGCCGGTCGTCGTCGTCCACCACGTCCGCCTCGACGAACTCGAGGGGGAGCCCGACCGACCCCCTCCGGATCGCCCCCGGCGGGTTCATCAGCGTCGTGCAGCCGCACTCGGTCATCCCGTACAGCTCGACGATCGTGACGCCGAACCTCTCCTCGAAGATCGGCCAGATCGCCCGGCTCGCCCCGGCGGTCAGGGCCGTTCGCACCCCGTGCGTCCGGTCGGTCGGCTTGGGCGGCTGCTTCTCCAGCACGTTGATCATGGCGATGAGCAGCGAGACGTGGGTGGCCCCGAACCCGGCGGCGGTCTCCCAGAACGTCCGGGCGTGGAACCGCTCGTCGAAGGCGGCGGTGAGGTCGTTAAGGAGCGCGACCAGCGCAGTCATCTCCTGGGCGTTGCAGTGGAAGAGCGGCAGGGCGGTGAACAGGACCGATCCCTTCTCGAGGCGGCTCCTTCTCGCGATCTCCCGGGCGGTGGCGATCGGCTTGCGGTGCGGGATGATGGCGCCCTTGGGGGGCCCGGTCGTCCCGCTCGTGTACATCACGGAGACCGGGTCGCTCGGCTTCACGGCCGCCGCGGGGGGCGCCGCTTCCCGGGCGAGGAGCGAGGCGAACGGCCGGACCGACCCCGGCACCGCCTCCTCGGACGACGCCGGGTCCGCGACCCACTCGTTCGGGATGCGAACCGATTCCCGGACCGGCGCGTACGCCGCCCAAAGGCGGCGGTCGACGACGATCCCGGCCGGAGCGCTGTCCGCGAGCTCGTAGCGAAGTATCTCCCCCTTCAGGCCGGTGTTCAGGGGAACGAGCACGGCCCCTCGCTTGGCGAGGCCGAACCAGAGCAGCGGGAACTCGGGCGTGTTGAACAGAAACGCCGCCACCCGGTCCCCGGTTCCGATCCCGGCGGCCGCCAGCCCGCTCGCGACCCGCTCCGACTCGGCGTCCAGTTCCCGGTAGCCGAGGGTGCGCTCCGCGAACCGAAGCGCGGGGCGGTCCCCGTTCTTGGCCGCCTTCCGCCGGACGAGCGTCGCGAGGTCGTCGTACTCCTCGCCGGGGTCGAGCATCGCGAAGCCGAGGCGCCCCCCGCCATAACGGTTCGGAGAGGTCGGTCCGAGCGCGGGGCGAGAGGCCTATAGCCCGGGCCCATCATCCGCACCCGATGGTCTCCCTGCACCGGGCGTATCGGTCCGACGCGCCGATCGTGCCGGAGATCGCCTCCGGTGCCGTCGTCGCGCGTCGGGACGGCCGCGTGCTGTTGCTCCACTTGGCGAGCGAACGTCGGTGGTGCTTTCCGAAGGGACACGTCGAGCCCGGCGAGTCGCTCCGCGCGGCCGCCCTGCGCGAGGCTCGGGAGGAAACGGGGCTTCGCACGCTGGCCCTCGGGGCCGAGGTCGGCGAGGTCTCGTACCGGTTCTACTCGCCCGGTCGCGGGGTCAACGTCCATAAGACGAGCGTCTACTTTCTCGCGCGCACCGCCGGGACAGTGGTCCGGACCGAGCCGATCTTCGACCGGCACGCGTGGGTCACGCTCGGCCGCGCGCGGCGGCTGGTGCCCTACGACACCGACCGCGCGGTCGTCGATCTCGCCCGGCGCGCCCTGCGACGGCGGTCGGCGCGGACCCGATCCTCGAAGAAGAGATAGAAAGGAAGGGGTTGGGTGGGCCCGGCGGGCCCACCCGCGGCCTGGTCCCGGCTAGGGGCCCGATCCCGGCCCGCCGGGGGAGGGCGGGCTCTGGGCCGGGGTCCCCGCCGAGGGCGAGCCCGCGGCGCCGTTCGAGGCGCCGCTCAGCCCGCTCCGGCCGGACGTTCCGGCGAGGTTGGAGGAGGTTTTTCGACGAGAGTGGGAGCGCCACTCGAAGACGCCCGCGGCCGCGATCACACCGACGACCAGCGCGATCAGGCCGATCGCGACGAGGCCGCTGAACCAGGAGCCGGCGGCCGGGCAGCCGTGCTGCAGGCAGTCTGCCTGCGCCTGGGCCTGGCTCGGACTCTCGGGCTGCATCGTGACCTGCCCGCTGGGGGAGGTCGACGTCTGCGGGGCACCCGTCTCGGGCACGGCGAGGGCGACCGAACCGGTCGCGCCGAACTGGGCGCGGGCGGCGCTGAGCGAGCGGACGCCGATGCGGCCGCCGAGGACGTAGAGGTCCTCGGGGTGCATGGTCGCCGACCCGAACGAGTGGCCGGCCCAGACGTGGGTCCCGCCACCAAGGAAGTCGAAGCCCGACGGGATCAGGATGAACCCGTCGTAGAGGTCGACCGGCCCGGTGATCTCGAGGACGACGGCCGTGCGGGTCTTCCCGTCACTGAAGTGGGGCAGGCCGACGGTGAACGCCGAGCCGCTGAGGGTCACGACGCCCGTGGCGTTCCAGCCTCCGCCGCCCTTGCCGCTGCCGTTGGTGGTCGTACCGAGAAGGTGCTGCACCCACGTGTAGTTGATGCTCCAGCTCGCGCTGGGGGTCGCCGTGGCGGACGAGCTCCAGGAGCTGATCCCGGTCAGGTTGAGCGGGATAAGCCCGAGGGACGGCGAGAACTGTACGGACGCCTGGGCCGCGCCGCTCACGTTGAGGTAGTCGGCGAGCAGGGGGTTGACCGCCGCATCGGAGACCACCAGGGACTCCGAGAGGTTGTCGCGGACGCTCGCGGAGGCGTTGTCGATCCCGAGCGCCGGGGTCGCGTTGCCGCCCACCATCACGCTCGAATCGTTCGAGATGTTGGCGTGCGCGCTGTCGACCTCGAGGAGGTCGAGGGCGTAGGCCGCGGTGTAGGTGGTCGAGTTGTTGGTCACGGTGCCCGTGACCGAGAGGACGATCGAAACCGTCCGCTCCGCCGAGAGCTCGACGGTATGCGCCGAAGTGTTCGTGGCGTTGAAGATCACGACGATCCCCACCGTCGCCGACCACGAGAGGGTCGCGTTCGGGGCGGAGTAGGTCCCGCTGGACCCGTTCTGCCCGCCGTATGCCCATTCGGCCGAGACCGATCCGGTCGCGGCCGGGGAGACGGGCGCCGCGCTCGAGAGGCCGGCCAAGGTCGGTCCCAGGGCCAGCGCCATGAGCAGGGCAACGCCCGTCACCACGAGTTTAGTCGTTTTGTTCCTGTTCGACACCGTTCGCTCCATCCTGCGGAGGTACGTCCGCGATGGAGTAGTGGCCCGGACCCCGAGATAAGGGACTGTTCCGCCGTGGACGCGTGACCTTGGACGGTGTGCTAGGACCTAGCACAGCCGAGGGCGGCTACCCGCCGACCACGCGTCCCCGACGCAGGAGGGGGCGTCCGTCCACGGAGACGGTCGCCTCGCCGAGCGTGATGTAGCCGAAGAAGTCGGACTTCGTCTTCCCGCCGAACCCCACGTTGCGGCCGATGCCGACCGTCACGGCCCCTCGCTCGGCTTCCTCGATCGTGGGCCCGTTGCGGACGTCCGGATCCAACCCGACCTCGAGGAACGCGGGGCGATCCTTCCCGGGCCCCGCCGCCCGGTACTCCGAGGCGAACGAGCGGCCCCCGGCCGAGAAGCCGTAGGCGCGGAGCCGCCCGCCCTTGAACCTCCACCGGCCGCCCTTCAGCGCTTCCGACGACCGGGTCGTCGCGCGGTTGGCGACCAGGAGCCCGTCGGCGGTCGTCTCCTCGATCGCGGTGTACACGGACGCGTCGGGGACGTTCGCCATCATGCCGAAGGCCGTCTTCTGCGAGGCGGGGGAAACGTCCCCGAGCGCGACGGTGACCGGTCGCCGGGCCAGTCCGAGCGTGAGGTCGGTTCCGTTGGGGTGGGTTATCCGAACCGCACCTCCGCGGGCAAGCGCCCGCCGGACCGCTTCCGCGTCGCGCGCCATGGTCGCCGGATCCCGGATCGAGGAGGCGAGGAGCTCCTTCTCCCATGCGCGGAGGTTCACTCCAAATCGTCGCGCGTTCTCGGGCGTCGCCCGGGCGATCGCCATCCGAGCCCCTCGGACGCCGGCCTTGCGGGCGACCTCGTACCAGCGTGGGTTGAACGCGGTGAGCTTCTCCCGGACGGCGTTCGACAGCTTGTCCCGCCGGGCCAGGTCCGCCGGACCCCAGAAGTAAATGTAGACGTCCGAGTTCTCGACGGCCGCCCACTCGTGCGACCCCGGGTCGCCGAGCAACGCGGCGCGGCCGTGCTCCGCCGCGTCCCAGTACGACGCTTCGTCCTCGTAGAGAACGATCGGTCGTGCGCCCAGGCGCCGGGCCTCGCGCACGAACCCCGTCGCCCACCGCATCGCGGAAGGGTACGCTTCGATGGTCACGTTCTCCTTGGGCTTCACGTGCAACCGGTGCGTCAGCACGGCGCGCGCGAGACGGTCCGCCGTCGGGTCGGAGGAGCTCGGCACGCCGGCGGGAGGGGGAGAGGGCCTCAAGGCGGTTTCGCCCCGCGACCCCGACTACGGGAGCCCCGGTATCCGAAAGCCGGCGTTCCGGGCGATCCGGATTGACTCGGGGTATCCGGCGTCCGCGTGGCGGGCGACGCCGATCCCCGGGTCGTTGTGGAGGCATCGCCCCAGGCGCCGGTCCGCCTCCGCGGTGCCGTCCGCGACCACGACGAGCCCGGCGTGGATGGAGTTGCCGATGCCCACGCCTCCGCCGTGATGGACGGAAACCCAGGTCGCGCCGCTGGCCACGTTGAGCAGCGCGTTCAGGATCGGCCAGTCGGCGATCGCGTCCGATCCGTCCCTCATCGCCTCGGTCTCCCGGTACGGGCTCGCTACGCTCCCGGTATCGTGGTGGTCGCGGCCGATCGCGATGGGCGCGGCGAGCTCGCCGTCGTGTACGAGCGCGTTCACGCGGTGCCCGAACCGCTCGCGATCGCCGTAGCCCATGTAGCAGATGCGCGCCGGAAGGCCCTGGAACTGGACGCGCTCGGCGGCGAGCCGGATCCAACGGGCGAGGTGCTCGTCATGGGCGAACTCGGAGAGGAGCATCCGGTCGATGCGGCGGATGTCCTCCGGCGCCCCACTGAGCGCGAGCCACCGGAACGGACCGCTTCCCACCGCGAACAGGGGGCGGATGTACCGCGGGACGTACCCCGGGATCTCAAAGGCGTCGGGGACCCCGGCGTCCCGGGCCTGCCCACGGAGATTGTTGCCGTAGTCGAACGACTTGGACCCGGCCCGTTGCAGCTGAAGGATCGCGCGCGCTTCGGTCGCGATCGAGGTCCGCACTCGGGCCCGGTAGGCGGCCGGGTCGGCCGCGCGGGCGCGGGCTGCCTCCTCGACGGTCATCCCCTGCGGGATGTATCCCACCGCGATGTCGTGCGCCGCGGTCTGGTCGCTGACCACGTCGGGGGTGAGCCCTCGACGCACGACCTCGGGGTAGACGTCGGCGGCGTTCGCGCACAGTCCGACCGAGAGAGGGCGACCTGCTGCGGTCGCTTCTCGGACCCGGACCAGGGCGTCGTCGAGGTCCTTTGCCTCCATGTCCAGGAACCGATGATCGAGTTGACGAGCGAGGGCCCGGGGATCCACGTCCACGACCAGCGCGACACCTCCCAGCATCGTGACCGCGAGGGGCTGGGCGCCCCCCATCTCGCCGAGACCGGACGTGAGCATCCAACGCCCTCGCAGATCGGCGGCCCGGAACTCGATGCGGGCGAGCGAGGCAAGCGTCTCGTACGTCCCTTGAAGGATTCCCTGGGTCCCGATGTAGACCCAGCTCCCCGCCGTCATCTGGCCGTACATGGTCAACCCTCGGCGTTCCAGGTCCCAGAAGATCTCGTCCGTTGCCCACCGAGGTACGAGCAGGGCGTTCGCGATCAGGACGCGGGGCGCGTCCGCATGGGTCGGAAAGACACCGACCGGCTTCCCCGACTGGATGAGCAACGTTTCGGCGTCCCCGAGTGTGGTCAACGCCTCGACGATGCGGTCGAACGACTCCCAATCCCGGGCGGCCTTCCCACGGCCCCCGTACACGATCAGGTGTCGGGGATCCCGAGCCACGTCGGGGTCGAGGTTGTTCTGCAGTAGCCGGAGGGCCGCCTCCGCCCCCCACGAGCGGCAGGAGCGAGTCGGCCCCCGCGTCGCGCGCACGGCCCGGTCGCATTCCAACGTCCGCATGACCTGAGAGTACGTCGGTTGTCGCGACCTTGTAAGGTTGTCACCCTTAGACGGGCACACGGCCGAAGTCCGGCCGCGGTGTTATCAAGCGGGTGGAGAGTTCAGGGTAGGTGCCGCCATAGCTCAGTTGGTAGAGCGGCTGATTTGTAATCAGCAGGTCGGGAGTTCAATCCTCTCTGGCGGCTGGAGGGCGTCCCGGGCGTGAGCCCGGTCCGCATGAACGGGATAGTTTTCTGTTCCCCGCTTGGCATCGCTGGTGGCCGATCGAACACATCGGCGGGAGTAAACGCGGGCATCCGCCCGGCAGTCACCAACCACGCATTCCCCCGAGAATTGGTTAAGTCGCCGGGGCCTCTTGCACGGACACGAGAGTTTCTGGGCAGGGCGGTGCGATAGAGCAGCGGAGCCGCTCAGATAGGATTCTTGTTTTAATGAAACGGGGTTTCGAACCCTAATTTAATGCAGATTGTGGTAGTCAATCCGATTAGACGGCGGGTATTGGTACTCGAAACCCGAAGGGGTTGCGGGGTAGCAAATGTCCCGTTCAAACTGCGTCAAGAACCGACGTCGTCTTCAGCGCCTAGCTCCTGGGGTGATTGGACTCTGCCTCATTATGACCCTCGCGGGACTCTGCTCCCACATGCAGGCAGCGCCAGGTAGAGCGGCGGCCCCGATACCTGCGGCAAACCCCGACTTGTGCACGGTACATGGACCAATCACCATCTCAAATGTGAACTCAACCTCGGGCTCCGTCAACACCACGCTTACCTGGGACGAAAGTCCAGCCGGTGATGCCATCACGGCTCTGTTTTGGGGAAACACGACAAACTACTCGTTTTCTCGAACGGTCTCAGGGTCAGCGAACTATTCGGTGTTCCTGAATTTTCTGCAACCGAGCCAAAGCTACTACTTCGAAATCGTAGCGAACCCTACGAACACCTGCCTCACCAAGGGGACGTCTACGGGCTCGTGGTCGACCACGGCAGATACGGCCTACTACATCAACGGAACCGTGCTCAATGGCACCGGGGCCCCCGCGAACAGCATCATGGTCTACGTCAGCTGCTACAGCCAGGTTTGGTCACCTTGGTCGACCTACGCTTTGACAAACCCGTACGGGCAGTTTTCGATTTACGTTGGCTACTACACTGGCGTTTCGTACGTCGCCTACTGCGATCGGAGCACGGTAAACGATGATGGTTTTGTCGTCCAGGTGCAGAACGTGGCGGGGGCTCACGGCTCAGATTCATCGATGTGGGCGGGGTATTGGAACGAAACCGTAGTGCTATGGGATGCGCAAGTCGTCAACTTCAGTCTAACGAAGAACTTCGTATCACCGTTCATCCCGGTCGTCACGGACTTTAGCAACGCCAACTCGAGTAATGGATTGGCCGGTTATTCGAGTATCGGCTACACCTTCGGCACCACGTACTCGACAAGTGAGACGGACTGCGCCACCTTCTTTTTCGTGTTTGGACCAGGGTGCCACACGACGACAACTACATTCGGCTCGTTCCACGGCTACATTTCGAACAATGGAAATGACTTCGTCTCGCAGCAGTACTGGACGTCCGGGCTAGGGATATACGATGCTTTGAACCGCACTTCCTGGTTGTCCTTTGAAAACTTTTACGCGCCCTACGGTAGCGCACAGGACCCGGCGCAACAATCGATCACTGATTGGCTTACGCCGAGCTCGTACGTTGCCCACGGTGGTTACCTCCTTAACAGCTGGGGGTCGGATGGCTACGGGGCCAAGGTCTTCTACGATTATCCACAAGTCGGCGCGGTGACCACCAGCACAACAAGCGCCGCGACCGGGGTGAAAGAGGTCGAAGTTTCGGTGGACGTTAGCTACTATGGGGGGGGAGGGGTTGCTGTCGCAGATCTGTCGTGGTCACAAACTAGCTCCGAAACCAGCGAGAACAATCTGAACTGGACCGCGCAAGTTCCAGAGGATACTTCTGTCCCAACCTGCTTCGTGGTTTACGGCGAGGGAGGGTCGCAGTCGGCCAATACGGCCGACATAATCGGAATCTGGGCGTACGGACCAAGTGGGACTCCTGGCAGTTATACATGCC
>JASHSP010000055.1 GCA_030038655.1 Thermoplasmata archaeon
TGGAACTGATTGGCGTTCGTGAGCGCGACCCGCGAGTTCTCCGCGGTCGTCCGCGCGTTCTTGATCTTGTCCGCGACCTGGAGCCGAAGGAAGGAGTCCGCTTCCCGGATGTCCTCGCCCTGACGGTATCCGCGGAAACCGGGGACGAGCAACTGAAGGCGCTTGAGCACCCCCCGATCGCTCTCGACCTTCTCGCGAAGATCGACCGGAGGCGCGTTCGTCGGCGCCTGAGTACCGGTCGAGCTCCCGCCCTCGGTGAAGAGCGAGGAGCCGCACGAGTTGCAGTAGCGGGCGTTGGGCGGCGCCTGGGCCCCGCACTTCGGGCACGTCAGTACGGTCGCCGGCGGGGCCGCGGGCGCGACCGCCGAGGCGGGGGGAGCAGCGGGTGGAGGGACAGGATTCGCCGCCATGTCAGGGGCTCCGGGGCGGCGGGCTGATGTCCGAAGGGGGTGGCGGGGCTGGGGCGGGCACGCTCGGAGAATTCGCGGCGGCGTAGGTGAACGCGGACGGCGCGGGCTCGCTGCGCCACGCCACGCGGGGAACCTGTTGGTTCTCGGTCGCGCGCACCGCGCGGACGCGCCAGGCCATCAGGGCGACCGCCACGATCAGCACGGCGACGACGATGACGAGGCCCCAGAGCGCCCAGACCGTCGCAAGGGCACCGTATGTCGGGCCGAGCCCAATGGTCAGGAGCAGCACCGCGAAACCCATGCCAAAGAACCCCCAGGCCAGGGACCGCTGGGCGGTCGGCTGACGGGAGAACGACTCCATGAGGTAGGAGCCGAGGGAAAAGACGAGCGCCACAATCCCGATCGTGAGGAGCGCCCAGAACCCGTGGTCGCCGGTGACCGTGAAGTAGATGGCGGCGAAGACCAGCGCCGCAACGATGAGGAAAAGACCCGTGAGGAGCCATCCGCTCCACTTCGTGCGAACCGGCTGAAGCGTAGGAGTGCCTGATGCCATGGCCATCAACCGGTCGAAAAATGCGGCCCTACTATAAGAAGAAGATTCCACAACTTACCCCGACGTACGGAGCGGTTCGTCTCTCCGCGAAACTTACCGAGGGGAGAATGGGTTCCGTCTTCTTCGGCGCCGGCTTCGTGTCGGCTAGAGGCGGGGTTCGTCGTCCTTTTTCTCCCGCTTGGGATGGGTCGCGGGAGGCGGGGCCGGTGTCTCGGCCCCAGACTTGGACGGGAGCGCCGGTGGCGGCTTGGCCGCCGGGGCTGGCTCCTTGTGAGGCGGCACGGCGGCCGCCGGGTGCGCGGCGGGTTTGGCCGGAGGCGGGGATTTTGCGACCGCCGGCCTGACGACCGGCTCCGGCTTCGCCGCGGGTGCCTTCTGGCGCTGGAAGACCCCCTTCAGGCTCCCCAGGGCCGACGTGGGACGGGAGGGGGGCCGAGCCTTGGTCGTCTGAACGACGACCCCTTCGATCGGCCGGATGGATTCGGTAGAGACCGGCTGACCGCACTTCGGGCAATTCGGGAACTGGCCGATGCAATGCTGGCAGAGCGGTGCGCCGCAGGAGTGGCGGACGGAAGCGATCCCCCCGCACCCGACGCAGCGGGCCGCCGGGGTCCCGGCGGGCGGAGGAGCGGGCGTCGCGGCGGGAGTGACCGGTGCGGGCGCGGCGTTCCAGTCGATCGCCCCCGATCCGGCTCCGACGACCGTCGGGCTCACCGCCATCGGCGCGGCGGCCGGAGCGGAGAGGGCCGAGCCTTCTTCGGTCGCTTCGCCACCTTCGGCCGGTCGGAACTCCGGCGAGTAGGCGCCGAGGTCGAGCGACGGGAGCGGCGCGTGGACCGCGGAGCCCGCCTCCTCGACGACCTTGATGAGCCGGGCCTTGTAGATCCCGACCCGAAGGTTCTTCACGATCTGGAAGAGCGTTCGCTGCTCCGGGGGGAGAACGAGCGCCTGTCTCGCCAGCTCCTCGACGTCCGGGGTCAGCGCGAGGTTCTCGGGCTTCAGGTCCGCCTCGAGCACCGCCTTCAGGTAGCCGAATAGCCGCTCGACCTGGTCGAGCGCGTACGTCGGCGGGGAGAGGACCGCGACGTCCGCGAGGGTGAACCCGCGCCGCTCGATGCCCGGCGGCCGGTGCTCGAGCGCGGAGGTGATGAGGTGGTACGACGCGCTCTCGAGATCACGGACATCAGTTGCGTTGAGCCGGTCGAGGTCGATCTTCGGCGTCCGGCTCACGGCCGAGAGGACGGGATCGAGGAACTCGTACGGGACATGAAGCGTGACGAAGAGATCGTTCTTCGCGACCGTCCGGTTCAGTCGCGCTTCGAGCAGGAGGGCCTCACGTCCGTACCGCTGGATCTCGACATCTCGGGTCTTCTGGGTGGCGACCTTCTTGCCGTCCTTCGCCGGAGCGTAGTCCGAATCGAGCGCGAGCGCCCGGTCGAAGCTCGCGATCGCGTCCGACGGCTTGCCGGTCGAGATAAGGGCCAGCCCCCGGCTCGTCCACGCCGCGACGCTCTTCGGGTCCGACTCGGTCGCGCGGTCGTAGAGCGCGAGCGCCTCGTTCGGGTGCCCGAGCTTCTCCGCGACGAACCCGGCGCGCAGGAGGATGTCGAGGGACATCGGGGTCAGGGCCAGCGCGTGGGCGAAGGCACCGGCCGCCTCGGTCCAGGCCTGGCGAGCGATGCCGAGCTCGCCTTCACGGACGCGAAGTGCCACGCTCTTCGGCAGGACCTCGACTCCTTTGCGCACGGCCTCGGTCGCCTTGTCCAGGTGGCCGAGCCCGCTCTCCGCCTCGGCGAGGAGAAGGTAGAGCGACTCCTGGGGCGGCGCCTGCGGGATCGCGGTCCGGAGGAACTCGGCCGCCTCGGCGTGCTGGCCCTCGTCCAGCATCGAGCGGGCGATCCCTGCGAG
>JASHSP010000056.1 GCA_030038655.1 Thermoplasmata archaeon
GTGAAGCGCAGCGCCCCTCGCCGCAATCAGGTCATAGATCTGCGCCCCTCGAACCCATCTCGTCCTCAGGATCCCTTGCTTCGATTTGTTCCATATTCGAACTAGTTCCAAGTCCCAGGAACCGATGGCTTGCCCAAGGCCGCACGATACCACAGATTCCATAACGGGTTCTGAGGCAATCGTTGGGTTCGGCTCGAACAGCGCCACTCCGAGGTCGACGCGGTCAGGAACTCCCCGGGGGTTGTACTTGACACCAGAATCGAAGTAGGCCCATATCTCATCGCAGTCTGCTAGTGGGCGTGCTCGTACGAGGGGCGGATGTCGTGCGGCCTGGGTCATCGCTTACCTACTCGGCTTGGGGTATACCTATTCGCTATTCGCTTCGTCGAACGGAGACCGGCGAACAGGAGGCCGGATTCGAGCCTCCAGACCTAGAGCATCGAGGTGCGATAGTCAACTCGACCCTCTTCCGCGACAAGGTTTCCTCCCGTTAAGGTTGGACCGAAGCACAGGGGCCGTGCTCCCAGAGCAGGCATGAATGGGATTGAAGCCGCGTTCCTTTCGCTGCGCAGTCGCGCGCGCGTAGAGCTCGCGCGCCGGTTACAGAGTCGCAGTCGATCAGGCGGGCTTTACGAACGCGCGGACCCGGGCCAGTCGCTTCGGATTGATGTGGTATCCGCACGGGATCTCCCGGGCGGTCAACGCCATCCGGATGTCGGTGGCGATTGCCCTGTCGTTCGTAGCCTGGCTTAACCAGTCGGCCCGGTCCGCAGAGTCGCCAGTCTTTGTCGCCTGGGTCTGGGTGCACAGATACTCGAGTGTCGTCTCGGCGAGCTGCTCGGCGGTGTGGGCCGCGAAGGAGTTTGACCAAGGGAGGTGCCGAACACCGCTGGGCGCTTTCACGGGTGGCGAGGCGGCACTCCTCTCAGTGCAAACCGGCGCTGCGGCCCAAACTTAGTGACTTGGCTAAGGGAGCTGACGACCGCCCCTTTCGGATCCATTTTGCGGTTTGGACCTGCCTTTGTGGTCGTTGGTGAGCCCAAAATAGGGTGCGGGCCGGTCCAGGCCGGCCCGCGGGAAGGAGTTCGCTGTGGTCGATCCGTCTTGGGTTCGGAGGTGGGGAGAGGTTCCGAAGCGAGACGCAGAGCGTAGAGCCGATCGAGGCTGGGGAGGTCGGAGTGGTCGCCGGAGCAGGCCGCCGGGGCGATCAGGGGGCCAAAACGGGCCGGATCCTTGTCGGATGGGCTCGGCCGGATTCGAACCGGCGGTCTTCGCTGTGTGAGAGCGACGTCGTCACCACTGGACCACGAGCCCGCAGCCTCGGCGAGCAGAGCGTTCCCATAAGGGATTCTACAGGGCCAGGAGCGCGGGCAGCAGGAGGCTCGCGGTCACGGTCAGAATCAGGCCGCTCGCGAGCGCCAGGCTGCCCGCCTCGGCGTCGCCGTAACGTGTCACGAAGTAGAGCGTCGTGTCCATCGAGGTGGCTCCGCCCAGCGCCGCGAGGCCCTCCCCCCGAAGGCGATGACCCACCACGGGGGACAGCAGCATCGTGAGATCCTCGCGGAGGAAGTTCGTGAGGAACGCCAGAAGTCCGAGCGCCGCGCCGACCCGGGCGGCAACGAGCGGCCCGGCCAGGGTGTACCAACCGAAGGCGAAGGCGGTGGCGAAGGAGACGTCGAGACCCTTTCCCGTGGTGAAGGCGAAGACTGACGCCGCGGCGCACGCGGCCACGACAGACGCCGACACCGGGACCCACGCGCGACGCAGTCCGTGCCATGCGAGCTTGAGGCCGAACCCGACCAGGGCGAGCAGCGCATAGAGAGCCCATGTTATCGCGAGTCCCGTCGGCAGCGCGACGAAGTGGCCGAGGGCGAATCCGGCCAGGAGCGTGGCGACGAGTCCGAGGCTCACGGGAAATCGTCGGTCGACCTCTTTCGGGACCGCGGGAACCGGAACGGGCGGGGCGATCCTCGCCAGAAGAAGGTAGACGCCCGCCGTCAGACCGAGAAGCAGGGCCGCGAACCCCACCGCAAGCGGGACGGCCGTAGCGAGCGTGAGGAGCGGGACGCTGTCCAAGGATGCTCCGAGGAGTCCGAGGAGCACCACCACCGCGGCGAGAGTGAACGCCTCGACCCAGCGCCCCGGCGGCTGGACCAGGCGACCGGCAAGCAGGCCGACCCCGAACGCGACGTAGAGGTACGGGTCGAACGACACGAGGCTAGCCCGACCAGGCCGCCACGCCCGTGCGGGCCGGCCGCGCCGCCACCGGGGGCAGGCGGAGCGTCTCGTCGCGCCCGGGGCCGTACCCCACGTACTCGACCGGTACGCCGGTCTCCTCCGCGATGTGGTCGAGGAACCGGCGGAGCGTGGTCGGGAGGGCGCTGGCCCCCTCCCGGCGCAGTCGCTCGCGAAGGTGCGCGTGGAACTCCGGCCATCCGGAAAGGCGCTCGTAGACCGGCCGTGCCCGGTCCATCTCGTCGGCGTGCGCGGGCAGGACGTCGCGCACGGTCGACCCGTCGGGCATCACGTACTGCGAGCAGACCGGGATCTCGTCCAGGCCTCCGAGCACGTCGACCTTCGTGATGGCGAAGGACGTGAGCCCGTTGAGCCGGGCGGCGTAGCGGAGGAGGACGAGGTCGAGCCAGCCGCACCGTCGGGCCCGACCGGTGGTCGCGCCCCGCTCGCCGCCGACCCGGCGAAGGTACTCCCCTGCCTCGCCGGTCTCCTCGGTGGGGAACGGTCCCCCTCCGACCCGGGTCGTGTATGCCTTCGCGATCCCCAAGATCGAGTCGACCTCCGTGGGCGGCAAGCCGCTGCCGACGAGCGCCCCGGCGCTCGTGGGATGGGAGCTGGTGACGAACGGGTACGTTCCGAAATCGAGGTCGAGGAGCGCGCTCTGCGCGCCCTCGAGGAGGACCCGCTCCCCGCGGGCGAGCGCATCCCAGAGGACCGGCTCGGTCGACCGAACGAGCGGGGCGAGCCGACCGCCGACCTCGGCCAGACGCGTGGCCATCTCGTCGATCGGGGGGAGGTTCGTGAGGTGCGTTTTGCTCGCGTACATCATCTCCAACCGCTCTCGCAGGACCGCCGGCCGGTCCAGGTCGGCGATCCGTATGCCCGAGCGGGCGGCCCGGTCCGCGTAGGCCGGTCCGATCCCGCGTCGGGTGGTGCCCAGTGCGCTGCTGGGGGCCCGCCGCGCGCGGAAGTCGTCCTGCCAGGCGTCCTCGATCTCGTGGACGGGCAAGAGCGCGTGGGCCCGGTCGGAGATCATCACCTCGCCGAGCAGCAGCCCCCGGCGCTCGAGCTCACGGATCTCCTCCTCGAGCGCGAACGGCTGGAGCACCATCCCCGGACCGCACACGCCCACCACCCCCTTGCGCAGGACACCGCACGACAGTTGGTGGAGCACGACCAGACCCTCCGGCAGGTGGATCGAGTGCCCGGCGTTCGGCCCCCCGCCCGTGCGGACCACGTAGCGTGCGTCGGCCGCCAGGTAATCGAAGACCTTGCCCTTTCCTTCGTCGCCAAACTGCGCGCCGACCTCCACGCAGACGGTCGTGGCCCTCCCCCCCGCACCCGTTGGGAGCGGTCGGGGTAGAAGGCCCTTTTCCCCCGGTCGACGACGATCGCCCTGCCGCGGCCCCGGAAGCGTTGCGACAACGGTAAAGAGGGGGGCCCGTCGTGCGCGGCCGATGGTCGCCCAGCGGACACGGGAGGTCGAGATCTCGGGCATTCGCAAGATGTTCGAGAGCGCGCCCCCGGATTCGATCAACCTCGGCCTGGGCGAGCCCGACTTCGACCCGCCCGAGGAGGTCGTGGAGGCGTTCTGCCGCGCGGTCCGCGAGGGCCACAACCACTACGGACCTTCGGCGGGGATCCCGGCCCTTCGCGACAAGCTCGCCGAACGGTACCGGGACCGAGAGCCCGGCACCGGCCGTGAGAACGTGATCGTGACGGGCAGCGGTTCCGAGGGGTTGATGGCCGCCGCGCTCGCGCTCTACAACCCCGGCGACGAGGTCCTCGTGCCGAACCCGGGGTTCGTTCTCTACGCCCCGCACGCCCGGCTGGCGGGTGCGGTGCCCGTGTCGTACAGCCTCAAGGAGGCCGACGGGTACCTCCCCGACTTTGCCGAGCTCGAGCGCCTGGTCACCCCGCGGACATCGGCCCTAGTCGTGAACAGCCCGTCCAACCCGACTGGCGCCGTGTTCCCGAAGTCGGTCGTCGACCGCCTCGTCGCGTTCGCCGACCGCCACGGCCTCACGATCGTATCGGACGAGGTGTACGAGGAGATCGTCTACGAGACCCCGGCGACGTCGTTCTGGGGTCGCAGCGACCGCGTGGTCATCGTCAACTCGTTCTCGAAGATGCTCGCCACGACAGGGTGGCGGATCGGCTTCCTGGTCGCTCCCCGGCCGCTCGCGATCGAGCTCAACAAGATCCACTACCACATCATGGCCTGCCCGTCCACGCCGGCCCAGATGGGGGTCCTCGCCGGACTCGCGTCGACTGCGGGCACGCGCCGGATGGTACGGGAGTTCCGGGCCCGGCGCGACCTCGTCGTGCGGTTGCTCGGGAAGATCCCCGGGATGTCGCTCGTTTCCCCCGGAGGGGCCTTCTACGCCTTTCCCCGATTCGCCTGGCCCCACTCGAGCCAGGACGTCGCGGGCGCCCTGCTCGGTCGGGGCGTGATCACCACGCCCGGGAACGCGTTCGGCTCGCTCGGCGCGGCGCATCTCCGCCTGTCGTTCGCCGCATCCCGTCCGAACCTGCGCCGCGGTCTTCGCCTGATCGCCGACTACGCGGGCGAGCTCGCGGAGAACGGCCCGTGATCGCCCGGCTCCTGGGCTCGGTGCTGCGGGCGGTCGCGAAGCTGACGCCCGGCGAGGCGGGGGCGGACCTCGACCACGTCGGGGACGAGTTGATGCGGCTCGACCGGCGGCCGCCTCAGACGGCCGCGACGTCGCGATAGAGGGCGCGGAGCCGTCGGGCGGACTCGGACCAGTCCAGCGAACGCACCCGTTGGTCCGCCCGGGCCACGCGACGGAGCGCGGAGTCCCGGTCCTCCCGGACGCTGCGGAGCGCTTCCGCGAGCGCCCGTGGGTCGGCGTACGGGACAAGGAGACCGTCCTGGCCCCCTTCGAGAACCTCGGGGACCGCTCCGACGGCCGTGGCGACCACCGGGGTGTGGGCCGCCATCGCGTCCAGGAGGACCAGGCCGAACGCCTCCCACTCGGAAGGCAGCACCAGCGCGGCGGCGTGAGCGATGACCGCGCGGTACGTGGGCCGCTCGGGCACGTGCCCGAGCCAGACGAGGTCGCCGGAGATCCCCCGGCGGCGCGCCAGCTCCTCGAGCCCGGCCCGCTCCCCCCAGTCCCGGCCCATCAGGACGAGCGGCCGGCGCGCGCTCGGCGGCAGCATCGACAAGGCCTCCAGAAGATGGGGAAGCCCCTTGTTCGGTGCGATCCGGCCGGCGTAGAGGAAGTACTCCGACGGGAGCGAGAGGGGGGCCGCCCCCTCGGTGGGTGGCGCGTCCCATTCGGAGAGGTCGATGCCGGGAGGGATCACGCGAAGCTTTCCGGCGGGCGCGAACTCGCGTACGAGGCGCGCCTCGAGGTCGGACTCCGCGACCAGCGCCCTCGCGACCCGGTACGCCGTGGCCCCGAAGCCGACGTCCTCGATCCGCAGCAGCCCCCGGTTGAGCGGGGTCTCCCGCCGGTCCGCCGGATGGTAATGCGTCGAGACGACGAGGGGTATGCGGCGACGACGGGAGACGAGTGCCGCCTGGAGGACATGTCCGTACCGGTGGGAGTGAGCGTGGATCACGTCCGCCCCGCTGTCGGCGAGCGCGTCGATCAGGCCGACCATGAGCGGCAGGGTGAAGCGGGGCAGGAGCCGCTTGCGGAC
>JASHSP010000057.1 GCA_030038655.1 Thermoplasmata archaeon
CTCGGAGAGTTCCGCGAAGATCGGCGTCCGTCCGAGCAGGTCGGCGATCGCTTCCGGTCTGATCTCGCCTGGGGGCGTCACGGTCGAGGGTAGCTCGCCTCGGATATATCCATCACGGCCAACCCTCGACCTCTCACCGGTATCTGCCGGACGGTGCCCGGGCGGGGCCCCGGTCGGGTCGTTCTCTGCGGGCCCGACCACCGGGCCGCCCGCAGCGCAGGAGGTCGTGCTCTCCGTTCCTTCGACGTCCCGCAGGACGGACGGTGGCGGAAAGCGGACATCAGCGAGGCGGCGGCTGGGGGGTCGAACGCCGCTGGAGTAGGGCGCGATAGGCGGTCGACGGCCCACGGTGCAGTCGCTCGATCTCGGTCCGCAGGAACAGGAACTCCCGTTCGAACGCGCGGGCGGTCTCCTCGAGCGACGGGCGGTGGGGCGGACCCCTCGGCTGGGTCGACTCCCGACCGATCCACGAAACGAGGTATCGGCCGCCGGGCCGCACGACGCGTGCGATCTCGCGCGAGTACGCCGGGCGGAGCCGTATCGGGATCGTGTGATAGCATCCGACGTCGACGGCCCCCCCGAACGTGCGGTCGGGGTACGGCAGCCGCAGGGCGTCCCCGGACCGGAAATCCACGGCGAGGCCGGCCCGGCCCGCTCGACGCCGGGCCGCTTCGATGGCCGCGGGGGCGAGGTCGACACCGCTGACTCGAAATCCTGACCGCGCCAGGAACAGCGAGTTGGTTCCGGCGCCGCACCCGACATCCAGGACGCGGGTGCGCGGGCGAAACCACCGCTCCCGCACGCCGCGTTCGAGCCAGGGGTACGGCCGGGCGGAGAACCAGGGCAGGTCGCGGTAGGGAGTCGACCGGTACGTCTCCTCCCACCGTTCCTGTTGGGCTCGAGGGAGGACGGGGTGATTCGATCGCATACGTTCGGAACTATCTCGGGGTCGGCCTTCTCGTTCGGGACGGTCGCGTCCTCTGGTCTCGGGGGTCCGACCCGACGTCAAGGATAGGTCTTTTGCTACCGTTCCTATGGGGGCATCGTGACGTCGTCGTCCGACGAAGACGGGCCACACCTTGCGTGCAGCTGCTGCGCGTGCACGGCGTGCTGCCGATGCTGCGCGTGCTGCTCGGTGGACCGGGCGTGTTGCCCCACTTGCCCGAGCTGAGCCCTCACTACTCCGGGAATCGCGGCGCCGGGGCCCGGTCTATCTCGGGCGGCACCGTCGCCAGTGGGGCGTAAGTAGCCGTGACCGGTGCGCCGGTTCATGGAACTGCAACAGGCTGGCGTCCGAGTCACAAACTGGGAGCGATCCTTACGATTCTACACTCGGGCCCTGGGACTCCGGGTCGTCAAGCAGGGGGATACCCGGAGCTGGGGCGGGGGGCGATGGGCGTTGCTGGAGGACCGTCGATCGCACCGCGTGATCGAACTGAACTGGTACCCGCGGGGATCCCTCTTCTACTCGTCGTATCGACCGGGGGACTCGCTCGACCACCTGGACTTCACCGTCGGCGAAGCCAGCCGGTCGGAGCTGGAACGCCAGTACCGCCGCCTCCTCCGGTTTGGGGCGAAGCCGACGCGCTGGCGTCCCGCGACCACCCAGGGGTGGATGGCGAGCGTCCGGGACCCTGACGGCATCTGGATTACGGTCGGACGACGGCCCACGCCCGCGGAGCTCCGCCCAGGCTGACCCGCGCCCGCTCCGGAGGATCTCGCCGCCACCGGCACGGCGGAAGGGGGTCTCGGGTCAACCGGGTGGCTGACGACCGGACACCGCGTTGGTGATGGCGGACGAAAGGCCGCCGTCGCGACCTACTCTTCGGGCGTAAATCGGGACAGTGCCGGTCGGTCGGCCCGGCCGTGGAGTGCTCGGCGCCGGCTTCGAGACGAGTCGGCGGCCGCGCTCGCGAACGCCGGAAGCCCGAGGAGTCCGCGGGCGAAGTTCGCTCCCCGGGGCGTCAGTTCCACCGACTCCTCCGACCGATCCCGTTCCATCAGACCGAGGTCCACAGCGCGGGCGAGCCATCCGAGATGTTCCGCGGGGGGGTTCTCGACGTGGGGGAGGAGGAGCAGCTGCAGGAACCGAACGCCCGGGTTGGGGTCGGTCGACAGGACCCCGTGGGAGTGTGCCCGTGCTAGCCGTTCGAGCGCCTCGTGGGCCCGGTCGACCGGGATCTTGGTCAGGTCGTAGGGGCAGAGCCCGCGGTGGGGGAACGGTCGCAAGGAGTCGAACCAGTCCTCGTACGCGAGGATGTTGGCGAGCGATCGCCGATCGAGAAACGTCGGAATGGTATCCCCCGACATCGTCGCTCCTTCGGGGTGGGCCCGGGCGAACTCTAGGACCTCGGGGATCGGTCTCAATCCCACGGGCGTGGGCCGCGCGTGCGGGCCGTCGATCCGGCGGACGGAGTCCAGGAGGCCCGGGGCCTGCTTGCGGACCTCTCCCCGATAAAGCGTGAGCATCGCGTCGTTCGATGTGAGCACCATCGCTCGCTGGCCGCGCGAACGAGCTCCCCGCAGGAAGCTCCCCATCGTCCGGGCGGCTTCGGTGCGCGAACCGTAGAGACCGATCGCATGGCTGCCCGTCGGCAGCTCCTCCGCGGACGGAACCAACCGCATCATGCTACCGTTTCTCCCCGGGGGATCGCGCGCCTCACGACGGGACTCCCTCCTCCGATTCGTGGGAGGACGGCCAAGAGAACAATCCCGTGACGACCCCCTCCAACCCCCGCTCCACCGCGCGGGCCCGCTCGGCGAGGGTTGCGGTGTCGATGCCCAGGAGTTCGGCGACCATGGGGGCGGTCGGCCCGTCGGGGCCGTCGAGGACCCCCAACGCCGACAGGAGGCCCAGGAAGGCCCACTCGTCGGGGCGGAGCCCGGTGTTCCCGCGCGCCGCCGGGAGGCGTATGGTCAAAGGAGGCGGAAAGGGCCGGCCGTTCTTGTGGATCTCGCTCTCCAACGCCTCGACCTCGCACGATCCCGCCAGGAAGTGCACTTCCGCGAACCCGTCCCCCGCATGGACGGGCACCAGCAGCATCGACTCGAAGAGACGGATCGTCTCCGTCGACGCGCGGAGTTGGAGGGTCATCAGCGACACCATCCGGCCGCGGTCGTCGAGCAGGACCATGCGTCGCAGGCCGATCCCCTTGCGACGAAGCACGCTCCAGATCGAGTCGAGCAGGTCGACGCCTTCCGGGACGGGCGCGGTCAGCGCGACGGTCACGACCTGCCCCGGCGTCACGACGTACCCTTCTACCTCGGTACTTTGCCCCGGGAAGTCCTTCGTCGGATCCGGGTCGGGCGAGAAGAGCTGGCTCAGCGGTACGGCGAGTACTCGGTCGACCTTGCCGACCGGCTCCCTGGGCGAAGAGGGAGCGGGGCGACGTTCGGGTTTCGGCGGCGCGCCCGCGGTGGCCCCGTTCTTGGCGGCACCAGCGACCCGTCGCGAACGCCCTGCCATGCCGTCGAGTTGCCGTGTGGGCCTATATATGCCATGGTACAGCCCTCGGGGTCGCCGACCTGGGCCGGGGTTTTGAGGGGCGCAGTAACGCACGATCGGTCGGCCGTGGGGCCGGTGGATCCTCGACCCGGAGGCTAGACCCGCCCCACCCGCCGTATCGCGTGCAACAGGAACCCCTTTCCCTCGGTCGTGATCGTGAAGCGGTTCGTGACCATTCGGCTGCGGGTCCAGGCGTACCGGGGCTCGGTGAGCTCCCGGGCGTACCCGTTCCGCACGAGAACGGTGATCGCCCGTCGTGTTTCCTCCGATGAGATCAGGGGGAAACCTCGAATCTTGAGGATCTGCTGCAGCTCGTCTTCCTCGAGCCCCGGCACGTCGGGTTCCTCCATCTCGTCCCGGTTGAGGTGCCGCAGAACCTCGATGAGGACGTTGCGAAGGTCCTGGGCGGCCTGCGACGGCTGCGCGAGCACAGCGGCGGAAGCGTCGAGCACGGGGGATGAACCTATCCTTCCAGATGTCGGCGATGCTCCCCCCGGTTGGGGGCCTCGGCCGCCGCCCCGCTACGCGTCATCGCATCTACGGGGAACGGTGCGGACTCTCCGCCCAGTCCTGCGCCGGTCGCGGGGGACCACGCAATCGGCACCCTCCGGTGCGGTTTAATCCGCGAACCGGCTCTGCCCGAGGTCCGTGACCGGGGCTTTCTGCTCTCACTGCGGCCGGCCGATTCCCGCCGCGGCGGTATTCTGCCCGTCCTGCGGGGCCTCGACCACGCCCTCGGGCGCGCAGGCCGGAGTCCCTCTCCCACCCTCCCCCGGGTACCTGCCGTACGGTGGGGTGACGGCGCCCACGTTCGCCCAGCCGTACCCCCGCCCCGCGGGCCCTTCCCCCGCGGACCGGGAAGCGGACCGCCGCGCGCTCTCCTCGGTCAACCTCGCAGCGATCCTGGGCCTGGTCTCGGCCGCGATCGGGCTGGTGAGCCTGTTCACGAACCAAGCGACCTCCCTGGTCACGTCGACCACGACGTCCTCCGGGACTACCTACTCGGTCGACCTGGCCGTCCTCTACACCGTGGCGGCCCTGGCCGCGATCGGGTTCGTCCTCGGGATCGTCGAGCTGATCCTCTACCGACGCGCGTTCAAGCTGCTCGACCGGATGGACTCGTCGTTCGGCACTCCCGCGACGCTGGTCCTCCTGGCCCTGATATCGATCTTCCTTCTCATTCTCACGTTCGCGGGGCTGCTGGGTCTGCTCGCGCAGTCGCTGAGTTGCGCGGGCTCCAGCGGGGGCAGCGCCGGGGGGTGCGTGAACTTCGGGGCCCTGCTCGGACTGCTCGGGATCGTCATCGTGCTCGCCATCCTGGTGTTCGTCGGATACATCGGGCTGCTCATCGGGATCTGGCGGCTCGGCAATCGGTACGACGAGGGCTTGTTCAAGGCGGGGGCGATCCTCCTCATCTTCCCCGTTCTGGACCTGGTCGGACTGGTCCTGATATTGGTCGCGGTCCGCTCGGCCCGGCACAAGGTCGACGCCGGACCGTTCTCGCCGACGTTCTGAGTCGGGACCGCCGGGTCACCGACCCCCGCTCTTCGCCGGCCAGGACTCCATCACTCGCGCGACGGCGCGGCACAACCTAAGGGTTGTCGCGCGACGCCGTCGTCCGAGTGGGCCGCGGCGGTCGGGGGCTCACCGGAGTATTGGCGCCGGAGACGTTCGAAGCGGAGCGAGGAGAACGCGAGTCGCTGAGGGGCGGTACGGGTCCGGAACGCCCGGTCGGGGGCACCGTCTCGACGGAGTCTCCAGTTCCGGAACAGGCCGACGAGCTGAAGGTAGGCCGCGAGCGCGGGATAGCAGAGGGCGCTTGCGAGCCGTATCGGTCGGGCGGCCCGTTGCGGTGCGGTGTCTCCCGGGGCGGCCGATCGCACGTCGTACCGGCGCGGGTACTCCGATCGCATCCACGAGGCGGCGGCCAGAAGTCCGCGATAGTACGTGTCGCCCCGGACGATGCGCACGGTGAGCGCCTCGCGGGCGAACAGCGGGTCGCCCCGTCGCGCGAAATCGGCCACCGCGACGCGGTCGTCGAGGACGAAGTTCAGGCAGGGCGTCGGCTCGAGGAGCCGGCGGTCTCGCCGGCGGGCCAGGAACAGGGCCCAGTACGCGCGTGCGAGAAACCACCACAGGGCGCCCGAGCGGGCCACGACGATGAGATCCAGGTCGTCGCCGGGCGCAGGCTCGCCGAACGCGGCGGAACCCGAGATCCCGACGCACCGAACGAGCTCGTCGGCGAACGCCAGCGGTCCGGACCAGAGCGCGTCGGCCCGATCCCGAAACTCCCGCCCGCGGGCGCGCCGTTCGTCCGCGGGTCCCTCGGACGCGGTCGGAGCGAACACCCGGCGTCCGTCCTGGCGCGCTAACGTGGGCCGCTCCTGGAGCCAGGCTTTCAGCTCCCGTGCGGAGGACGGTGCCCCCGACGGAAGAAGTTCGTGCAGCTCCTCGAGATCGACTCCCGTGCCAAAGGTTTGGGCCACCCGCAGCAGTCGGGCCACCCGCCACTCGGTCGGGTCCCAGGGCCGAGCCGGAACGTCCGCCGACGACGCGGAAGCTCCTGGACGCCCGGATCGCCCCGAGGCGTTGCCGATGCGACGCCACCGGACGTGGTCCTTCGCCGGGGGAACCCGGTCCCAGAGCGCCACGATGTGGGAGATCGTCTCCCAGGCGGCGAGCTCCGCCAGGTAGCTCCAGCCTCCCGGCCGGTCGACCATCGTCCTCAGGACCTGCGCGACCTCACGGGGACGCGCGAGAAGCTCCCGGGGGATGCTCGCAGGGGCCGCTCCGAGGACCGACGCGACCTGAGCGTTGCCCACGTGGATGCGGCGCCGCTGCCCGAAGTGGTCCTCGACCGTAGGCGGCGTCCGCACGGAGACCTCCGCGTCGGGGGCGTACCAGGAGCCGCCCGCGTGCTGCGACAGCCAGACGGCGAAGTACGAGCCGTCGTTGATGATCCCGCCCGGGATCGGGGGGACCTCCGGAAGCGAGAGCAGCAGCAGCTCGTCCGAGAGGTGGCGACCGGCGCCACCCGAGAGAAGGTCCGCGTGGAACTCGTGGTGCAGCTCC
>JASHSP010000002.1 GCA_030038655.1 Thermoplasmata archaeon
CGCTCCAGCACGTCGACTGCTGCGATGCACGCCGCGGTCACGGCGGGCGGGTGGGACCCGCTGAGCAGCCAGGTCCGCGACTTGTTGTAGGCGAACCGGACGAGGTCCTTCGAACCGGAGATGTGGCCCCCGACCACGCCGAAGGCCTTCGAGAACGTGCCCATCTCGACATGGACCCGGTCCCGCGAGAGGTGGAAATGCGAGACGATCCCCCGCCCTCCCTCGCCCAGCACCCCCTCGCCGTGGGCGTCGTCGACGTACACCATCGCCCCGTGCTCCGCCGCGACCGCCGCGATCCGGTCGAGCGGCGCGATGTCCCCGTCCATCGAGAACACCCCGTCCGTGATGACGAGGATCCGTCCGGGCGCCGGCGCGCGCTCCTCGGCCTTCCGGAGGACCGCCCCCAGGTCGTCGACGTCGGCGTGCCGATAGACGGCTCGCTCCGCCCGGGAGAGCCGCACGCCGTCGATGATGCTCCCGTGGTTCAGCTCGTCGCTGACGATCAGGTCGCCGTCGCCCACGAGCTGCGGGATGAGCCCCGCGTTGGTCGCGAAGCCGGTCTGGTAGACGAGCGACGCCTCCGCGCCCTTGAACCGCGCCAGGCGCGCCTCGAGCTCGACGTGCAGGTCCATGTTCCCCGCGATCGGACGGACCGAGCCGGACCCGACCCCGTGGGTCCGGACGGCCTCGATCGCCGCGGCCTTCAGCTTCGGGTGGTTGGAGAGGCCGAGGTAGTTGTTCGAGCAGAACATCAGCACCTTCTTGCCGTCGACGACCGAGCGAGGGGTGCTCGGCCCGTCCAGCTCCCGCAGCTTCCAGTCGAGGGACGCCGCGAGCAGGGCCCGATACTCCTCCCCCAGGAACGCGGTCGGGTCGCGCAACGGGGTCACCACCGGGCCTCGAGGGAGACCTTCGCAGCCTGCCCCGAATCGATCAGCTCGATCGCCTTCGCTACGTCGGGGATCGGGACGTGGTGGGTGATCACCGCCGCGACCTTCTCGCGGAACGCGGGTTGCGCGAGCAGCGCCCGCACCTGGTACCAGGTCTCGAACATCCGGCGGCCGAAGATCCCGTGGACCCGCGCGGCCTTCGTGACGACCGCCGTATCGAAGTCGAGCAGCGCCGGCCGGTCGAACAGCCCGAGCAGGGAGACGCGACCGCCCGAGGTCAGCGCGTCGAAGACGAGCGAGAGCGAGTTCGGGTGGCCCGACATCTCGAGGGCGACGTCGACCCCGCGCCCGCCGGTGAGCTCTCGGATCCGGGGCACCAGGGCGTCCTTCTCGGCGACCGGGTCGGGCACGGCGTCCGCGCCCATCGACTTCGCGAGCGTCGCGCGGATCGGGTTAACCTCCGTCGCGACCACCGTCGCGGCGCCGTAGGCCCGGGCCGCGGCGATCGCCATCAGGCCGATCGGGCCACACCCGGTGACCAGGACCGACCGGCCGGCCAGGTCCTCGACGGCGTTCTCGGGCAGGAGCGAGTGGACGGCGTTCCCGAGCGGTTCCTGGACGGACGCGATCGCCGGGTCGAGGTCGTCGTCGTTCTTCCAGGCGTTCATGGCCGGAAGGACCGCGTACTCCGCGAAGACCCCGTCCCGGTCCACGCCGAACACCTGGACGTTCTCGCAGACGTGCATCCGCCCCGTCCGGCACTGGTAGCAGGTGCCGTCGGCGATGTGGGTCTCGGCCGAGACATGGTCGCCCACGGCGTGGGTCGTCACCCCCGACCCGACGCCGATGACCTCGCCGCTCAGCTCGTGGCCGAGGATCATCGGGACGCGCTTCACCCGGTGCTTGGCCCACTCGTTCCACTTCCAGATGTGGATGTCCGTTCCGCACAGCGAGGAGGCCCGAACGCGCACGAGGACCTCGCCCTCCCCCGGCGTCGGGTCGGGGACAGTTTGGACTTCGCCGCCCGCCGCTCGGCGGGGCTTGACGACCGCCTGCACCTCGATCGACGGCCCGAGAGGAGGCACCAGCTTAACGGTTGGCCGCCCGGGGCCCGGCGGCGGCGTCCCCGTGCGGCCGATTACCCCGGGCCCATCGTGCGCGTATATACGCCGCCTGCCATGGTACCCGGGCACCGGGATGAGCCGAGAGTTCCGCGAGGCCGATGCACCCGCCCCTTCCTCCCCGCCCCGGCTGTGGACGGTGGAGGAGGCGAACGAGCGGATCGAGGCGCTGAGCGACCTCCTGCCGCAGCTCCGCGGCTGGGCCGTCCGGCTCGGGGAGGTCCACGGGGAGCTTCGACGCCTGGCCCAGTTCTGGGGCCACGACGTCGAAGCGTCGGACAACCCGGACCGGGAGCTGAGGGTACGTCTCGAGGCCGAGTGGAGGAACCTCTCGCTCCGGCTGGAGGAGGCCGTCGAGTCGCTCCGGTCCGAAGGGATCGAGGTGAAGGAGCTCGAGACCGGTCTCATCGACTTCTACGCGATGCGCGACGGCGAGCTCGTCCTGCTCTGCTGGCGCCGCGGGGAGCCGGCGGTGGCGTTCTACCACACGCTCGAGGGGGGGTTCCGCAGCCGCCAGCCGCTCGCGGACGAGAACCCGTCCACGACGTCGCGGCCCCGCAGTCGCGGCTAGGCCGAGCGGACCGGCGCCCCGCGGCGGGCGAGCTCCAGGGCGTACCATCCGAGGGCGAACGCGCCCAGCGCGCCGGCGATCCCCGCGATGAGCGCGAGCGTGGGGAAGACGACCGTCAGCGAAAGGAAGTAGAGGGAGACCGGGGCGCAGACGCCGGCGCTCCCGCCCACCACTCCGAGCGGGATCCGGTCCCGGCGGTACGTGAGGATCGCCGCGCTGACCGCGACGGCCGCGATCAGGCCGAGGAGCGACGCGCCGGCTCCGATCGAGGCGAGCAGGGTGTCGAGGTCGGGGAACGGCGAGAGCAGGTAGGTGGTGCCGTTGCTGGCGTTGCCGACCGCTAACTGGATCTCGAGCCCGGTCGTGCCGGTGTCGTAGACCGGCGTGGCGAACGTGTCCACGGTGACCGGTGCGTAGTGGTCGAGCGTGATGTTGAGGGAGATGCCCCCGGACGGAACGTCGAAGAAGTAGAACGAGCCGTTGGGGCCGATGGTCTGGGTCTGTACGACCCCCCCCTCCTCCGAGAGGACCACCTTCGCCCCCACCGCTGCGTTGCCCGTGGGCCCGACGACCACCCCGTTCACAGGGTAGTGCGCCGGGGAGTTCGCCTCGACCCCGTAGCCGGCGAGCGCCCCGAGCAACGCGATCGCGACGACCGCGACTGCGACCAGGACGAAGGCGACGACCCGCTGGCCCTGCCACCGGGACCGTCGGGGCGGCGGCAGCGGGGGATAAAGCTCCGGCAGCACCTCCCAGGAGTAGAGCGGAGGGGGGTCCCGGGGGACGACCACCGGAACCGGCGAGCCGCAGTGCGGGCACGGAAACCATTGCGTGGAGGGGGCGGGGGCCAGGACCACCGCCATCGGCGCACTGCACCGGGGGCAGACCATCCGGATCGTCGGCGGGCTCATCCGGTCCCAAGGACCGCCCGCCGGGTCTTAGCGTTGCGGCGCGCCCTCGGGAAGGCGCATCCCCGTGTCGTCGGCATCGACGACGGGTCGTTCGACCGCCGGGACGGCCACGCCCCGCTCGCGGCGGTCGTGCTGACGCTGCCCAACCACCTCGAGGCGGCCCGCGTCGGGCGGGTCCGAGTCGACGGACAGGACGGGACCGCCCGCGCCATCGCGCTGTTCCGGGCGGTGGCACCGCCCGAGGGGGTGCGCGCCGTGCTGCTGGACGGCGCCGTCGTCGGCGGGTTCAACGTGCTCGACCTGGACGCGATCCACCGGGCGACCCGCCTCCCGGTGGTCGCCGTCACGCGGCGAAGGCCGGATTTCCTCCGCATCCGGGCGGCGCTCGAGCGCTGGTTCCCCCGGACCGCGGCTCGCCGTCTCGCGCTCCTGCGGCGTCACCGCCTGTTCCGTGTCCCGACCGGGGCGAGCCCAATCTGGGCCACGGCGTGCGGATGCACCGCGGCCGACGCGGCGTGGCTCGTCCGTCGCGCCACCGTGGTGGGATTCTGGCCGGAGCCGCTGCGCGTCGCGCACCTCGTCGCGTCGGCCGCCGCCGTGCCGGGCGCCCGCCCGAACCGAACGCTTAAGGGGCGACGGACCCGTTGGCCCGGCGGGCCTGTAGCTTAGCTTGGATGAAGTACTGGCCTTCTAAGCCAGCATACTCGGGTTCAAAGGCCGCGGGGGCCGCCCCGGGGCGGAGAATCCCGACAGGCCCGCAGCCGGGTTCAGCTGAGCCCGACCTTCGCCGCGCACTCCTCGCAGAGGAGCGCCTCAGGGCTCGGCTGGATCGGCCGGCCGCAGAGCGGGCAGGTGGCGCGCGCGTCGGCGGCGTCGATCAGCTCCTTCACGCTCATGTGGAGCGTCGGGTCGAGGGCCGACCCCCCGTCGTCCTCCCCCGCGGCACCGGCGGCCGGCAGGAACGCCTCGAGGCGGGGCCGGAAGATGCCGGTGCGGCGGTCGAACGTCGCGAGGCGCTGCTGGACGAGCCCCTGGACCGCGGTCTCCGCGAGCTCCCGGACCCCGCCGAAGACGTGCGCTAGCTCGACGCTCGTGAGGCCGTTGGACTCGACGAGCACCTCGAGGCATCGGGTGGCGAGGAGGGAGACGTGGCCCCGGCCGAGCTTGTGGTCGAGCCCCCACGAGAGTCGGGAGGTCCGAACGACCCGGCGGGAGGCGGAGAGCCGGCCGGCCCGGGGGTCCCCCGCGACGGTCGTGTGGACGAGGTCGAGCTCGAACCGGGTCCTCTCCTCCGCGAAGTACAGGAGGACGGCGACCTGGAACGGGAGGACGGGGGCAGCGCGGCAGATGGCGACCCCCTGGTGGAGGGAACCGATGAGCCGCGGAAGCGGCGTGGCGCTCGCGCCGGCCGCGGCCCGGTCCTCCTCGGCACGGGTCCGGGGTAGGAAATGCTCCCGCAGGAGCATGCGCGCGATCGCGCGGCGGGGCACGGTGTTCTCGGGGGTGTAGACGTCCGCCGAGCCGTCGGCGCGGAACACCATCCGCGTGAACGGGATGAGGAACTCCCACGCCAGTCCGGGCGAGATCGGGTCCTCGAGCCGGAGCTCCGCCTCCTCGAATCGCGCCCTCGGGTCCGCGACCGCCGCGTAGAACGACGGGAACGGACGCCCGTCGGCCGCCAGCGTGAACGACCCGACGGGTCGGTGGCGCCGGGTCGCGAACTCCTCGTACGCCCGGCCGAGCGACCGCGCCGCGTACTCGTCGAACCGGTCCTTCGCGAGGTCGCGGGCGATCCCCTCGAGCTCAGGCAGCGAAACGGTCACCACGGGGGGGCTTCTCCTCGGCGAGCATCCGGTACAGAGAGATAAAGCGCTGGGCCACCGACTCCAGCGAGGCGTGGCTCCGGACCCACGCCGTCGCCTGAACGCCGACGCGGCGCCGCTCGGTCGCCCGGTCGAGCAGCTCGGCGAGCGCGGCGGCCAGCTCCGTCGAAGAGAGCACGTTGGCGCGCACTCCCGTGACCCGGTCGTCGACCATCTCCGAGGCTCCGCCGGTCGCGGGGGCGACGACCGCCGTGCCGCACGCCATCGCCTCGAGGAGCGCGATGCTGGACGTATCGCTGGTCGACGGCAGGACGAAGACGTCGGTCTGTCCGAGGAGGGCGGCCTTCTCGACCTCCGCGACCGGACCGACGTACCGCACGCGGGCGGCGAGCGCGGGGCTCGCGGCGAGCCGGGCGCGAACGGCCGCCTCCTCGGGTCCGGTTCCCCCGACGATGCCCGCCAGGTCCGTCGTGCGGGCGGCGACCTCGATCGCGTCCAGGAATCGGTGGACTCCCTTGTCGACGGTCAAACGACCGAGGTAGGTGACGAGCGGAGCGGACGGCAGCCCGCACCGGGCCCGCCAGTCGGGGACGGCGACGCCCGGGCGGAACCGGTCGACGTCGACCCCGTTCGGGACGACCTCGATCGGCCGCCGGAACGGCTTGCGCGCGAACGTGACGAGCGCCTCGCGGGCCGCCTCGGACGGGGCCGTGGCGACGTCGCACCGGTAGTAGGTGCCGAGATTGTACCACCAGGCGACCCGGAAGAACAGCGGGACGAGGAGCTTCCGCGGCACGCTGGCGCGCATCTCGTTGATGTTCGTGTGGAACGTACCGACCAACGGGCGGCGGAACCGCCGGGCCGTCAGGAACCCCATGCTCCCGATCGCGCCGGGCGAGTGCAGATGGACGACGTCCGCGTCGCCGGCGCCGTAGACGGAGCGGAGGAGCCCGAACGGGAACACGGGCCAGCGGTACTGGGAATAGAGCGGGACCGGAACGGAGCGGATACGACGGACCCGGACGCCGTCCTCGGTGTCGTCCCGCGACGCGGCCCCCACCCGGATCGCGGGGGCGTAGACCCGGACGCCGTGGCCCAGCCGGACGAGCGTCCGGGCCAGGCCGGCCGTGACCGACGCGACGCCGTCGTGCATCGGTTCGTAGGAGTCGGTGAAGAACGCGACTTCCATGCTCGCCCCTCTCCGCCTCGCCTCCGGGGGTTCCTATGCTTGCCGCTCCACGGGCCGGAGGTTCAGAGGACCTGGGGGAAGGCACGTTCGAGCCGGCTCGCGTCCTTGACGTCCAGCGACCGGCTGTCGTACGAGACGAGGATCGCGGAGCCGGTCGACTTCGCCTGCCCGACCAGCCAGTGCGCGAACCGGACGGTGGTCTCGGGTCCGTCCTCGCTCACGAAGTACTCGAGGCTGTCGACGTAGACGAGCGCCCCCCCCGACGCTTCGGTCGGCTCGCGCAGGCGCCCCCCGAGCTCCGACAGGTGGAGCCCGTCCCCGCCCGCGTCGCCGGGGACCTCCGGTCGGGGGGCGATGTCGATACGCCGGTCCGGCGCGATCCCGGGGATCTCGGGCGGGTGCAGCGACACGACGACCACCCGCGGGAAGGCGGCGGCGTGGGCGCGGAGGAGCTCGAGGGCCCGTGCCGGGCGCTCCTCCCGTACGAGCACGCTCGACCCCGCCGCCAGCGGCGCGACGGAGGGCGTCCCCCCGACCGGGGCTGCCCAGGCGCGGGCGGCCGGGT
>JASHSP010000058.1 GCA_030038655.1 Thermoplasmata archaeon
CCCGCGGGCGGAGGGTTCATCGCGGAATGGGTTGGGCCGGCTTGCGCCGGCCCTGGCTCCTTGGGATGGAGGTAGGTAGAGCGGAGCCGTTCGGCGTAGTCCGAGTTCAGCCTGTCCAGGTCCGAGTGCAGCAGGGGGCACGGGGGCGGGGATGCCCGGAAAAGGGCACTTTCTCTGACGAGACGGGCCCGAGGGGATTCGAACCCCTGACCTTGCGGTTAAGAGCCGCCTGCTCTACCGGCCTGAGCTACGGGCCCGCGATGCCGCGGGAGGTGGGGGCTGGGATAAAGTCTCCGTGGGAAACCCGGGGCCGCCCTCCGCGGCAACGGTGCGGCTCAGCGCGCGATCCGCTCGAGCGCCGCGCCGACCATAAGCGGAAGCAACAGCGTCACGTCTCCTTCGACGGTGACGTGGCGCGCCCGGGGTTTCACTTTGCCCCACGAGATCGCCTCACGGGTACGGGCCCCCGAGAGACTGCCGTCCCACTCGACGGCGGTCGTCACGTAGAGGGCGGCGTCCAGGCCTCCGCGGAACTGGTTCCACCAGATCGTGTGATGCTTCGAGATCCCCCCACCGAGGAGGATCGCCCCTGCCCGTTTCGCACCGTAGACCAGGTCCGAGAGCGCCTGCTCGTCCGAAAGGAGGTCGAGGGAGAGCGCCCGATGGTCCTGCCAGAACAGCCAGACCTGCGAGCCGACCGCGCCGTCGGTTATCCCCGGCACGAAGACGGGCACGTCGCGTCGGTACGCGGCGCGCAGCAGGCTCGAGCGGGCGCGATCCGGGATCGCCTCCCCGATCGCGCGAGCGAGGGCGCGGCCGGAGAGGGCGCGCGTGCCGCCGTTCCAGAGGCGGGTGAGGATCGGTCGCATCCTGCGCTCGATGATCGTTCCGTAGTTCGACTCCGGGATGACCAGGTTTCCGAGACGGTAGAGGTGGCGTCGATGCAGGGCGGCGTCGTCCAGGTCCCAGGCCCCGTGGTAGTACGGGCGGAATGCCCGGGCGAGGTCGTGGTCGAGCGTGCCGCACGTCGTCACGACCGCGTCGACGAGTCCCCGGTCGATCAGGGTCGTGAGGACCCCGCGCGTCCCGGTGGCGACGATGTCGGCCGGGAACGACAAGAAAACGGTCATCTCGGGGTCGGCGAGCATCCGGGCGAGGAGGTCGACGCCTTCCGCCACGCCCTTCGCGCTGAACCCGCCGCCCTCCTCCAGGCGGCGCATGAGGGTGTCGAGCGACGGCCGGTCGTCGACCCGGACGTCCTTCACCGCCCGCGGCACACCGCCCGGGGAGCGGAGCCGGGTTAAAGCCCTCCGGTGAGGCCGAACGTGAACGAGCGGAACACGAGGACGTAGGCAAGCAGGTACCCCCCGATCGCCCCGCCGTTGAGGAGCGGCAGTCCCGCCTGCGGGTTCCCACCGAGCACGAGCCGCATGAGGACGGTGTAGCCGACGAGCGAGCCGAGGAGGACGCCGGCTGCGACCCAGAGGTTCGCCCCGACCCCCGCGAAGGCGGGCATGTCCGGCAGCCAGACGAACGACGAGGCGACCAGCATCCCCGGGATCACTACGTCGCCGAGGCCCATGTACATCGCGGAACGCTCCTCCACCGGCTGGCCGCGCTGCTCCTTCAGCGAGGGCGCGGCCGTGTAGTCGAACCCCGCGGAGTCGGGCATGACCATCAGGATCGGCAGCTTCATCTCCGTCACGACGTCCGCGAGCGAGACCATGTGCTTCGTGCGGTACACGGCGATCGCATCGTAGACCATCAGCGCCCCCAGGATCACGAACGCCCAGCGGATGCCGAACGAGACGCCCAGGATCGCGATGAGCGCCCCGCCGGCGACGAACCCGGCGAAGTCGACGACGTACCACTGCGGTTCCATCAGGAGCGCGAGGTAGATCCCGGCGCTGGCCATCCCGGCGAGGATCAACGCGGGGTCGATGTACAGCTCCGCGCCGTACGGCGGCAGGAGGAGCGGTCCGGACGGCTCCAGCAGGAGGAACGTGGCGTAGAGCGTGAAGAACAGGGAGCCGGCGATCGCGACGAGGATCACCTGGCGCAGCCCGCCGAGGCTCCCCTGCCGACGGGCGAAGAGCAGGATGAGGAGCGGGGCGAGGACGATCACCAGGATCAGGGCGATCGGCGCGGTCGGGCTCGAGGAGGTCGCCCCCGACGCGAGGCCTTCCGAGCGGAACGGGTCCGCGAGCGCGAGCCCGACGACCTGGGCGCCGACGTACAGCCCGAGGAGTCCCGCCCAGCGGACGTTGGCCATGACGCCCTACGGCTGGACCACGGCGTAGGCGTTGTTGCCCAGCACCTTGGTGACCTTGGCGTTCACCGTGGCCCCGCGCTGGTTGGCGCCCGTGACGAAGATGACGAACCCGTCCTTCTTCGCCACGCCGTCGCCGCGGCGCCCTATGTCCTCGATTGTGAGGCGGTACACCTCGCCGACCGTCACCGGCGTCCTCGGCTTCTCGGGCTCCACGACGCGGCGCACGGTGACGGGGCGCTGCGCGCCGCACGCCTCGCAGACGAGGAGGGTGAGGCGGCCCTCCTTCTGGAGGTGGGTGTCGGGCCGCTTGCACTCCGAGCAGATCACGTACTTCGCCGTGTACTCTCGGATGCGGGCGGCGATCGGCTCCTTCGCGAGGCGGGACTTGAGGACCCCGCGCGGCAGGTCGAGGACCCCGGGGCAGCCGAACTCCTTCGCGAGGTAGCCGATCAGGTGTTCGGGCTCGCGGCGGAGAACCCCCGCGATCTCCTGGAAGTTGCGGACGACCGTGCTCCGGCCGTCCGACATCACGTCCGGGTCCGGGACCTGGAACCGCTCCCCGCCCGTCCGGACCGGAGGCAGCTTGGCCCGCGTCCGCTCGAGCATCGCCTCGTAGGTTTCCATCGACGGAAGAACGAGCGAACCGTGGGGGATAAGGATTCCCGGCGGTCAGTTCCCCGGGAAGCGCGCCAGCGCGTCCAGGACCTTCGACAGGTCCCGTTCGGTGACGATCGCGTTCGCGCCCCGGCGGACCGCCGCGTCCTCGGGCAGGAAGGCGACCCCGAGTCGGCTCCGCCGGAACAGCCCCACGTCGATCTCCGAGTTGCCGACCGACGCGGTCTCCGGCGGCCCGATCCCCAGCTGCTCCTGGAGCGCGGCCAGGACCTTCTCCTTGCCGTGGATCGGCACGCGGATGATCCCCTCGCCGGTCAGGCGTCCGTCCGGCGCGACCCGGAAGCCGTTGGCGAGCGCGAGGTCGATCCCCAGCTCGCGGGCCACGCGCCGCGCGAGGAGGTCGATCCCGCCGCTGACGATCACCGTCCGGACCCCGCGCGCCCGCAGGCCGTCGAAGAGCCGCCGGGCGCCCGGCATCAGCGGGACGCCCTCGAGGATCCGCTCGAGGTCCTCGACCGCGAGGTCGGGGGCGTGGCGTCGCCAGATGGCGATGTCGGAGCGGATGAACTCCGCGTCGTCGATCTCGTTCGCGAGGAACCGTCGGAGGCCGTCGGGGTTCCTCTCACCGAAGTGTTCGTGGACGGCGGCGAAGGAGCTCGAGACGTCGACCAGCGTCCCGTCCATGTCGAAGGCGACGAGCCTAAGCACGGACACCCTGCGCGATACGGTCCGCCCGCTCGAGGACCCCCGCGGGGGGCCGAACGCTCCAGGCCACCAGGTTCTCGTCGATCTGTTCGGGCCGGCTCGCCCCGAAGACGGGGGCCGCGCCCTGCGCCCGGAGCCAGTGGAAGGCGATCGATGCCAGCGGGACCTTCGCGGACGAGGCCAGCGCCCGAAGGTCGCGAGCCCGGCGCACGATCTCGGGAAGGCGGTCCGGTTCGAAGAGCCGGTGGGCGAACTTGCGGACCTCGGTCGGGATCCGCTTCCCGTCGAGGTACCGGCCGTGCAGGAGCCCGCGCGCGAGCGGGGTGTACGCCTCGAGGAGGATATCGTGGGCCCGGCAGTACGCGCGCACCGGGTCGGCCTCGTCGCGGTCGAACAGGTTGTACCGGACCTGGTTGACGACCAGGCGGGTCTCGGCCAGGTGCCGGGCCGCCTCCTCGAGCTGCTCCTCGGAGAAGTTCGAGACGCCGATCGCCCCGACCTTTCCCTCCTTCCAGAGCGCCTCGAGGACGGGCATCGTCTCGGCGAGCGGAACGTGCGGGTCGGGGGCGTGGACGAGGTAGAGGTCGACCGAACTGCGACCGAGCCGCTCGAGGCTGCCGACCAGCGCCGCCCGCACCTGGTTCGGCCGGAGATGCTCCCAGGACACCTTCGTCACGACGAACGTGTCCGACCCGGCGGTCGCGGTCCGGTGGAGCACCTCGCCGAGCACCCGTTCGGAGCGGCCGCTGCCGTAGACCTCCGCGGAGTCGAACCAGCGCACTCCCCGTTCGTAGGCGCGGCCGATCGTTGCCTTCGTACGGGCCTCGTCCTCCGGCGTCCACCGCCCGAGCCCCCAGAGACCCAGACCGAGCGCGGGGTGGCCCTTCTTCCCGGCGGCGAGCGGGATCGTCTCGATCGGGGCACCGCCCGGGCGGGCGGGCGTCGGGGCGCGGGATGGTTTCTTCCTCACGGGCGCACGCTTCGGGGGGGTCATGGTGCAGTCTCCTCTCGGACCCGATGGTCGATCCGGTCGATCCGCTCCTTCAACTCCGAGGCTTTGAGCTCTGCTTCCCGGACCACCTCGGGGGGGGCACGGCGGCGGAACCCCGGGTCGTCGAGCCGAGCGCGGGTCTTCGCGAGGAGCCCCGCGAGGAGCTCCCGCTCCCGCTCGAGGGCGGCGGAGCCGCCGGCGCTCCCGGCGGCCCGCTCCAGGAAGCACTCGCCGAGGGTCGAGACGCGGCTGGCGGCGCCCGGAGGGGATGGGGCGGCGTCGTCCAGGAGCGTCAGCTCGCCGACCTGGGCCAACCGCTGCACCGTGGCCCTCTCGGCTCCCAGGACGCGCGCCACCTCGGGGCCGGCCGGGCGGATCCAGGCGCGGGCCGTCCGAGGGACCGGCGCGCTCTCCTCCGCGCGGATGTTCCGGAGGAGCCGGACCGCCTCGAGCACCGGGGTCATTTCGACCTCGGCGGCCGGGTCCGACGGTACCTCCGTCGCCGTCGGCCAGGACGCCGACGCCAGCAGGTCTCCGTCGTGCGGGATCGCGTGCCACAGCTCCTCCGTGACGTGCGGGACGAACGGATGGAGAAGCCGGAGGGTCCGTTCGAGGACGAACAGGAGGGTCGACTGGGTTTCCCGGCGGAGCGGCTCGCCCCGGTGGCCGAACAACGCCTCCTTGGCGATCTCGACGTACCGGTCGGCGAGGTCGTGCCAGACGAAGGTGTGGAGCGCGGACGCGGCGCGCGACGGCTCGAACACCGCGAGCGCGGCGGTCGCTTCCGCGGCGGTGCGCTGGTACCGCTCGAGGATCCACCGGTTCTCGAGGGAGCTCGACGACCCCACCGCGGGCGGGGCGGCGGGCGACGGAGTTCCGGGCGGGAGGTGCCCGAGGGCGAATCGCGTCAGGTTCCACAACTTCGTCAGGAAGTTCCGACCTCCGTCCAGGGTCGCCGGGCCGAACGACGAGTCCTCCTCCGTGGGGT
>JASHSP010000059.1 GCA_030038655.1 Thermoplasmata archaeon
ACGACCCGGTCGAATCCGGCCGGCTTCGGGGGCCAGCCTTCGGTCATGTAGGCGAGGAACGCCCCGCGCGTAGGTTGGGTCACGGCCTCGTTGGTCCGCCGCTCGAAACCGATCGTCGTCGAGTACCGCTCGGGGGGCGGGAGCCCGTGGAGCGGTCCGTAGTGCGCGGGAAACACTTCGGTTTCATCCGGCAACCGGAGCAGCTTGTCCGTCAGGCTCTCCCACAGCAGGTCGGGATCGCCGCCTCCCAAGTCGGTCCGTCCGCACGACCCGGGCAGCAGGGTGTCGCCGGTAAAGACCGCCCCGTCGGAGCGGAGCGAGAGGTGGTCGATCGTGTGGCCCGGAGTTTCGAGGACCACGAGTTCCGAACCGCCGAAGTCGACCCCCTGGCCCTCGGCGAGCTCGCGGTGCGGGTACCGGGCCGGCGCGCGGTGGCTCAACCAGATCGGCGCCCCCGTGCGCGCATGCAGCGCCGCGTGGCCGGAGAGATGGTCGGCGTGCGTGTGGGTCTCGACGATGGCCCGGAGCCGCAGCCCACGACGATCGAGGGCATGGATGTACGGGACCACGTCTCGCCCCGGGTCGATGACGACGGCGTCGTTCGTGGAACGATCGTGGAGGAGGTAGGTCAGGCACCCGGTGCGAACGTTGGGGAACTGCTGCAGGACGATGCGCTCCGACGGATCGTCCCGGTATCGCGCGATCGTCGGATCGACAAGCCGGGCGTACTCGTCGATCCCCCCCTCCAAGAGAGCCACGTCGCGGAGTCCGGCGGCCCGGAGCACCCCGATGGCGCGGACCGCGGTTCCCCCGTGATGGCAGTAGACGATCACCGAAGCGTCGCGAGAGAGCTCGTGGGCGCGCTGGGGGAGCTCCTCCAACGGAATCCAGACGTCGCCGGGCAGGTGGGCGATCGACCGCTGGTCGGTGGGCCGGATGTCCAGCAAGACGGGGGGGCTCGAGGCGGCCCGGAGGCCGGGAAGGGCGGTCGGCGCGACCCGGGGAACGGCCGCCGGCCGCTCGAGCCGGAATCGCGGCTGCGGCGGGGAGCTGGAGTGCTTTGTGGTGCCCCGAAGTTCGTGGGTGTCGGCCGCGTCGGGTCCTTGGGGGTCGTGGCCGGACCGAGCCGTCATGCGACCACGACCTCCACGCGATGAATCGAGTTCGTTCCGTATTGGAAGTCGTTGTCGGTGGGCTCCTCGGGCTGGGTCTCCCCCTCGGCGTCCGTGGCACGTACTCGCACCGCCCACCGCCCGGCCCGGCGCGGGGTCCAACGGTACGTCCAGCTGGCCCAATCGTGCGGGCCCCGTCCCAGGGCGAGGCGGGCCGGCTCCCAACCGGAGCCGGCGTCCACCTCGACGAGTCTCACGGGTCCGGCGCCCGACCACGCCTTCCCGGAGATCAGGGTAGACCGATCTCGGGCAAGCCGCTCCCCTTCGGTCGGGAGGACGATCAGGGACTTGACGCGCAGTCGAGTCACCGGCTCGAGGGCCGTGCGTCCTTCTCGAGAGGAGCGGTAGACGTAGCGCGAGGTCTGGTAGTAGCCCCGGAAGGGGGCCGTGCGAACGCGGACCGCCGTGAGCCACTTCACCCACGCCATTCCGTACCACCCCGGCACAACAAGCCGGGCGGGCCAGCCGTGATCGGGAGGGAGCGGGCTTCCGTTCATCTCGGTGGCGACGAGGACTGGGGGTTCTCCCTCCGCTCGGTCGACGCAAAGACTCCGGGCGAATCCCCGAGCCGGCGCGGCGGTGCCGCCCTTGTCGGCGCCGGAGAACACGACCTCGCGGGCGCCGTCGAGCGGCCGCGCGTCCTCCAGGAGGTCCGAGAGTGGAACGCCCCCCCAGACCGCCGATCCTACGGCGTGGTCCCCCCAGCGAAGCTCGCCCTCCGCAACCCGGGGGAGGCGACGGCGGCTGTTCCCGGCGCATTCGAGGGTGGCGGCGACCTGGGTGTGCGGGAGCTCCCGCAGTTCGGCGAGGCTCCAGCGGCGGGGTCTCTTCACCTCCCCCCCGATCGTGAGTCTCCAGGTAGAGGCACGGATCTTCGGGGTCGGGAAGTGGGAGCGGACGAAGAATCCGTCGTTCGGCGTCAGCGGCGGCGACAACGCCACCGAGGGCGCCTCGGCGTTCAGAGGATCGACCGGAACCGGCCCGAGCCCCGGCGTCATGCGAGATCCCCTCGAGGGGATGGGCCCCGGGGGGTGAACGACGGACCCGCGGCCGACGACGGACGCCCCGGCGGCTCCGGGCGCAGCAGGGGGGTCCTGTCCATGATGGGAATCCTTCCGAGCGCCTCGTTCAGGCCGAGGAGGAGCCGACCGGCTTCTCGATCGGCGTGCGGACGAGGTTCCCCCACTCTGTCCACGACCCGTCGTAGTTCCGTACGTCCGGGTAGCCGAGAAGGTACCGGAGGACGAACCAGGTGTGGCTCGACCGTTCCCCGATCCGACAGTAGGTTATCACCGGATTCGACGGGCGGATCCCCTGACCGTGGTAGAGCGCCTCCAGCTCCTCCCGCGACCGGAACGTGCCGTCGTCCTTCACCGCCTGGGCCCACGGGACGTTCCTTGCCCCGGGAATGTGACCCCCCCGTTGCGCATGTTCCGTGGGGTATTCCGGCGGGGCCGTGATCTCCCCCGAGAACTCCTTCGGACCGCGAACGTCGACCAGCGCCAACCTGCCCGCCGCGACGTCCGGGAGCGCGGCGCGCACATCCTCGAGGTAGGCACGGAGCTTGGGATCGGGCTCGTGAACCGGGAACCTCGAGGGAGCGGGACGAGGGACCTCCTTCGTGAGGGGCCGGTCTTCGGCAATCCACTTCTTTCGACCTCCGTTCATGATCCGAAGGTTCCGAACGCCGTAGTAGGCGAGGACCCAGAGGGCGAAGGCAGCAAACCAGTTGTTGAAGTCACCGTACAGGACAACGACCGTTGCCGGGGAGATCCCCGAACGCTCCAGGAGCGCCGCGAGCGACTCACGGGAGAGGATGTCGCGGCGGATCGGGTCGTTGATGTCCTTCCTCCAGTCGAACAAGACCGCGCCGGGAACGTGCCCGAGGACGTAGTTCGCCGCCGGGTCGTAGTCGACCTCCACGATCCGAATCTCGGGGTCGGCGGTGCGAGCGGCCACCCAGTCGGTCTCGACCAGCACTTCGGGTCGGGCGTACGATGCCATGCCCGGACATCGAGGCGTCCGGTTAATAACCCTCCCGGCTCGGTCCGAAAGTCTAGTGAATTATAGATCCGATCCCGCACGGGGCAGGCGGACCGCTCCGCCGATGCTCCGTAAGAGGATGGACGAGCACCCCGTCCCGAACGTTCGCGATGTTTCCGTCGTGTATTTGCGGGCCATGGTAGCGGAAAGTCGACGCCGAGAGCGGCGAACGCGGCGCTCGTGGGAAGGCCGTCTCGGCATCGTGGGGCCTTCGTTCGCCCCCTGCAAACGAGAGCTCCAAGGCGAATCCGGCCCGCCACCGTGCGAGCGGGGCACTTCGCCGCTGCCGACCCTCAGTCGGCCGAGCCGTTCTCCTCGGCCCCCGCGTAACGGGGTCTCACGATTTTAATGCCAACCCCATCATCCCCGGGCCGATGTCATTCGCGGACCCGGAGTTCCGGACCGACCTCGAACGGATGCTGGTCTACCACAGCTGGGCACGCGGAAAGTACCTCGATCTTTTCGAGAGATTGCCCTGGAGGGTGCTGACCCGGAGGAGAGGGGCCACCTTCGAGTCGATTCGCAACGTGCATCTGCACGTCATGGCCGCGTACGCTTCCTGGCTCGTCCCCTTCTTCGGACAGAAGCAGTTGCGACCGCTCCTGAGCCGGCTCGACGAGAAACGTTGGAACCGCATCCACTCCGTCGATCAAATGCGCCGGATCGACCGGAAGGTGGACGCGGCCGTTCAGGCCGCCGCTCGACGTCTGGGAGCCAAGGATTTCGACCGGAAGAAGATCGTCTCGCGGTACCGCGGCATGAAGATGCTCGCGACCCCCAGAGAGGTGCTTTGGCACCTGGTAGAGGAGGACTTTCTCCATCACGGGGAAATCCTGTGCATGCTTTGGCAGGACGACATCGAGCCTCCGTACACGGGGGTGTGGTGGTTCGAGTACGATCACGACCCCGAGCGTCACCAGGACTCCTGGCATGCCGATCCCACATTCCCACGTCCCAGCGCGGGCGGATATGTGCGGGCGAAGAGCACGTTGGCCCGTCCGACGACCTCTCGGCGCAAGCGGAAGCACTAGGCGCTCACGCGGCAACCGGACTCCCCGTCCGCGTGGCCACTCCCCCGTGCGGAGGAGACCTCTCCGGGGCGTGTCGCCGACGGGAGCCCGCCGGGAATTCCCGACCTCCCCCGTCGGTGGGAACGCTGGGAGACCTTCGGGCACGGTGTGGTCCCGGCATCCGCTGGGGTCTTTCCCGTCCCCGCGCCCGCTCTTCGCACGACGGACCCCTTCGAGCAGAGGGGGGCTTGCTATCGCCGGGGTCAGCCTTCGCGGAGCGGGCCGCCTCGGTGTCAACGGATGGCGAGCCGAGGCGGATCAAGCCGAGGGAGGGAATCGAACCCCCAGGAAACAGATCTGCAGTCTGTCGCATTAACCATTCTGCCACCTCGGCGCGACAGGTCCGAGCCGAGCCGGGTTTAAAGCCCTCCAGATGGAGCGGGGCAGCACCGCCCAGGCAGCTT
>JASHSP010000060.1 GCA_030038655.1 Thermoplasmata archaeon
CCGACCCGGTCCTCCTCGTCGACACCGACCTCAAAGAACCCAGCTGGAACGACTTCGTCCCCGAAGCCATCCGCGCGAACGGGAAGAGCCGGGTCGTTCTGCTGACACCGACCCGCTCCGCACGTCTGGAGAGCCAGGCGCGGTCCCTGGGCGTCGCGGCCTTGGTCCGCCGGCCGTTCGCTATCCAGGAGCTGCTCAACGCAGTCAACCCGAACCCCTCGGGCCCGACCGGCGCCGCTCCGCCATCCCCGCCGGCGACCCCGGGCGGAGGGCCAGAACCGCCGGCCCCCGCCGGCGGCGATACCCCGAACCCTCCGTAGGATCCGAAGCGTCCCCGGGGCGTCAGCCCTATCTCGCCGGGCCGCTCCCGGAACCCGTGCCTCTGTCCCGCCCCGCGGCCTCGGCGCTCCGGGAGGAGGTCGCAGGAACCATCACCGAGGACCCGGCGGCTCTCGCGCGCTTTTCGACTGACGCTTCACATCTGGTGGGGTCCCCCGCCGCTGCCGTGGCGCCGCGGGACCGGGAAGACGTCCAGCATCTGATGGAATGGGCCCGACGCTGGAAGGTCCCCCTCGTCGGCCGGGGAGGCGGTAGCTCCCTCGATGGGGAATCCGTTCCGCCGCCGGACGGCGTCGTGGTCGACTTTTCGGCGTGGACGAGCATCCTCGAAATCGACGAGGCGGACCGGCTCGTCCGGGTCGGTCCCGGCCTCGTCAACCGGGAACTGCATCGAGCCCTCCAGTCGCACGGACTCTTTTTTCCCCCGAATCCGGGGTCGTGGACGATGTCGACTCTCGGGGGCAACACGGCGACCAACGCCTCGGGCCCCCGGTCGTTGCGGTACGGCTCTACCCGGTCGTGGGTTCGGGGCCTCGATGTCGTCCTGGGTACCGGCGAGTTCCTGCGCGTAGGGCACCGGACGCGGAAGGCATCGACGGGGCCGGATCTCCTCGGATACTTCGTCGGCAGCGAGGGGACTCTCGGCCTGTTCACGGAGATCACGCTCGCGCTCGCGCCGGCGCCCGAGCGCCGGGTCGGGCTGGTTCTCGGAGTCCCCGACGACCTCTCCTTCCGTACCACGCTGCCCCGGCTCCTCGCGCCGCCGGCGCCCGCGTTCTCCGCGATCGAGTACCTGGACCGCTCCACCGCCGCCGCGCTGAGCCGCTTCGCGTCGGGACGCCTGCCCGGCGACACCGGCCTCGTCCTGCTGGAGCTCGAGACGACCGCGGCCGATGAGGGCCGGGACCTGGAACGCGCCGCCGAACGACTCGCCGGGGCCGGCTTCGCGGGCGACCCTGTCGTGTTCCCCGACGCCGACCAGCTCTGGACGCTCCGCGGCCAGAGTGGGGACGCCATCGAGCAAGAAGGGGTCCGGATCCACGAGGACATCGCGGTACCCTGGTCCCGACTGGATGAGCTCATCGCCGGAACGAAGGAGATCGGGGCACGGCACGGGGTCCCCACCCGGCTGTTCGGCCATCTGGGCGACGGAAACCTGCATCCCGGCTTCGTCCTGGACCCGCTGTCCGAACGCGCGGCGACCGTACGGCGGGAGCTCCTCCTGCTGACGAAGCGGCTCGGAGGGACGATCAGCGCCGAGCATGGCGTCGGGGCGGTGAAGGCGCCGTACCTGGCACTCGAACACGGCGAAGTGGGCGTATCCCTGCTCGAAGCGTTCAAGCGGCGGTGCGACCCGGATGGGATCCTGAATCCGGGGAAGCTCTACCCGGGTCCTGGCGCCGTTCCAGGAATGGGATCATCTTGACCGTCGCGCGCGGGAGAGGGAGTCGGCGAAGCTCCCTCGTACCGACCCAGCGATGTCGCCTGCCTCGGGCCCGGATTCTTCCGCGGGGAGAGCGGGCCCGGAACAGATGCAGAGCGACGCGAAAATGACTGTACTCGTGTCGGATCGTGGCGATCGGCTCTAACGCGCCGGTGGACAACCCCGTCTCCTCCCGGAGCTCCCGGCGACCGGCGGCCTCGGGCGTTTCGCCGGGCTCCAGCTTTCCCCCGGGAAATTCCCAGAGGCCACCCAAGAGGCCCGTGGAGGGCCGGCGCAGCATGAGCCAGCGTCCCCCGCGCTCGACCGCGGTGACGGCGCCGATAACGAGAGGCTTCGTCCGCGACCGGCGGAGAACAGGAACCTGGCCGGGGTCCGGCAACTCCTGACGGGCCCGGCAGTCCGCTGCGACGGGACACCGGCCGCAGTTCGGATGTCGGGGCTGACAGAGGGTTTCTCCCAGCTCCATCAGCGCTTCGTTGAACTCGCCCATTCGTTGCGGCGGAACCCGACCGAGAACCCAGCGCTCGAGACGGCGCGAGACCCGAACGTTCCGGGGGTCGGAACGCTCAAGGGTCCAGCGGGCGAGCACCCGGCGCCCATTGGAATCGAGCGCGACGACGGGTTCGCCGAAGGCGAGGTTCGCAACGGCCGCGGCGATGTACGGGCCGACGCCGGGCAGCTGCCGCAGCTGATCCGACCGCTCGGGCAGCCGGCCGGC
>JASHSP010000061.1 GCA_030038655.1 Thermoplasmata archaeon
GACGGCGGCCGGGTCGTGGGGGCGAAGGTCAAGGAGTTCGGGCAGACCTACGAGGTCCGCGCGCCGGTGACCATCGGCGCGGACGGTTTCGAGAGCCAGGTCGGCCGGTGGGCCGGGATCCCGACGAACATCGCGACCCGGGACATGGACACGTGCCTCCAGTACCGGATGACGAACGTCGATTGCGACGTCCGGTACTGCGACTTCTTCCTCGGCAAGGTCGCCCCGGGCGGGTACGTCTGGGTCTTCCCGAAATCGGAGGGTCTCGCGAACGTGGGAATCGGCGTCCAGGTCAGCCAGGTACAGCACCCGGCGGACGCCCGAACCTACCTCGACCATTGGATCGAGCATCACCCCGGCTACGCGAAGGGCAAGAAGATCGACATGGTCGGGGGAGGGGTCTCGATCTCGCCGCCGCTCAAGCAGACCGTCGGGGACGGGATCATGCTCGTCGGCGATGCTGCGCGGATGATCGACCCGCTCACGGGCGGTGGGATCGCGAACGGGTGCATCGCGGGCAAGATCTGCGGCACCGTCGCGGCCGAGGCCGTGCACGCGAGCGATCCCTCGAAGGAGTTCTTCCAGAAGTACGAGAAGGGCTGGCGCGCGCGCCTCGAGGAGAAACTGTACCGGAACTGGCTCGCGAAGGAGAAGCTTGTGACCCTGAGCGACGAGACGTTCGACAAGATCATCGACGCACTCTCGGACGTTCAGCTGCAGAAGCTGAGCGTCCACAACATCCTGAAAGCGGTCCGCGACAAGTACCCCGAGGTCACGAAGGAGTTCGAGGCGTTCCTGTAGGACGCCGCGGACGAGCGACCATGCCGGGCCCCCCGAACCGACCTCCCGAGAAGACCCCCGAGGCGCCGCCGCCCCCCATCGTCCCCGAGACCCCGCAGCAGAAGGCGCTCCGCCGCCTCGCCCCCTCCCGGATCACGCTCCTGCTCGACCTGTGGAAGGGGGCGCCGAGCGCCGACCTCACCGGTCCCTACGGCAAGGCCGACCGCGCTTACGCCTCGGGAGACTACGCGACGTGCGCGACCTCGCTCGACCTATTGTCGGTCCGTTTTGCCGAGCCCCGCTGGCCGTCGCTCCCGGAACCGTTCAAGCGGCTCCGGGTCCCCATCCCGGCACCGATCCCGCCCCATTGGGATCCGGACCATGCCCTCTCGTCTGCCGAACGAGAGGTACGGCGGGCGCGCCGGGTGGCGGACGACCAGCTCGCTCTCGCGACGGGATGCCTCGCCTGGGCCTCGGCGCACGCCGTCGTGGTTGATGACCTGCGCCCCCGGCTCGAGGAGGCGAAGACCGTTCTGGAGACCGAAGGGGTGTCGTCCGCGTTCTACGAGCGGATCGATGCGCTCTGGTCCGCGCTCTACGAACGCACGCCCGCTCCCAAGGTCTCCGCCGCCCGACCGGGGCCCGCCGCTCCCGCTCCGGCCGAGGTCGAGGAAAGCTAGCGGCATGTGACCGCTGAACCCCGTGCGCGCCGGCGCCGACGCGTGACCCGCGGCGAGGGCGAGGTCGTCGAGTGGCCGCGAGGGCTCGTCAGCTACGTGCCGCGCGGGAGGGCCGACGCCGACCCGTCTCCGGAGGAGGATCGGACCGCCAACCGGCTCGTGTTAGCCTCGCGGCTCCTCGGCCTTTTGCGTGCACGAGGCGAGCCGGTCGACCGGGAGATCCTCCGACTGCGCGCCGCTGAGCGTGCGTTCGCGGCCCGGGACCGCAAGACGGCGACCGAGCTAGTCGATCAGCTGCTCGGGGAGCTCGAGTCCCGCGGGCACACGGTCGAACGACCCCGAACCGATCGCTAGGCCCGGTGTCGGTCGCGTCGTTCCGCACGTGGTCTTGCGGGCCGCGCGCTTATGCGGTCCCAGCGCGTCGGCCGTGAGCATGTCGCTGGCTCGGTTCGGTACGTTCTCGATCGTGGCGTACGAACGAGAGACCCGGACGTGGGGAATCGCAGTCCAGTCGAAGTTCATCGCCGTGGGTGCGGTCGTCCCGGTCGCGGAGGCCGGCGCCGGGGCGCTGGCGACTCAGGCCCTCGCCAACACGCGGTACGGGATCGACGGTCTCGCGCTCCTCCGCCAGGGCCGCCGCGCCGCCGACGTGGTGCGGGAGCTCACCCAGGCCGACCCGGTCCGGGACCAGAGGCAGCTGGGCGTGGTCGACGCGAAGGGGGAAGCGGCGGCGTTCACGGGATCGAAATGCATGGACTGGGCGGGCCACGAGGTCGGCGACGGGTTCACCTGCCAGGGCAACATCCTGTTCGGTCCGTCGGTCGTTCGAGCGATGGCCCGTGCCTACGAGTCGACGGGGGGCGATCTGTTGGATCGGCTTCTCGCCGCCCTGTCGGCCGGGCAGCGCGAAGGTGGCGATCGGCGGGGCATGCAGTCCGCCGCCCTGCTCGCGGTTCGTCCGGGGGGAGGGTACGGCGGGGGGAGCGATCGGTGGGTCGACGTCCGTGTCGACGATCACCCCACCCCGATCGAGGAGCTGAAGCGGGTCTTCCACCTGTACGACATGACGATGCTCAACCGAGAGGACCCGGGGACCCTCGTCCCGATCTCGGGCGACGTCGCGCGCGGGCTGCAGCACGACCTCGGCGTCCTCGGCTACTACACCGGGCGGTTCACGGGCACGTGGGACGCGGCGAGCCAGGCGGCGTTCCACCGGTTCATCGGAGAGCACAACTTCGAGAACCGCGAGCGAGACGACGGGCAGGTCTGGCCGTCGATCGTGCAGTACTTGCGCGAGCGCGCCGCCGCCGAGGTGGAACGGCGTTCCCGGACGGCGCCAATCGTGCCCCATGCGCTCGACCTCGGTCCCGGTGCGGGCGCGCCCGCAGGAGGTGGACAATCCCCGCCCCCGACGAAGAAACCGCCGCGTTCGGAGTGACGGTCGCCGTCCGGCGGCGGTGTGCCAGCGCCGCGGAAGCCGAAGTGCTCCGCGCCGCCGTGGTCGCCGACAACCCTTCGTACGTGCAGGTGTCGGTC
>JASHSP010000062.1 GCA_030038655.1 Thermoplasmata archaeon
GGTCGCGTCTGGCCGACCGTTCCCCGTCGCGGACGAGCGGCAGTGACAGCTCGACCAGTCGGGCACGTACGTCCGGCGCACGGGGGTGTCCCTCCACGGCCCCCAGAAGGTCGCGGCCGTCGCCGGCGCAGGCGCTGATCACGCGGATGGGACCGGGCGGGGAACGGTCGAGCGCTTCGCGAATCCGATCCTGCACCGCGCGCAGGCGTGCGGCCATCGACCGGTCCTCATCGTAGCTTCGGTGCCACTCGACCCACTCGTCCACCGCCCGGCCGCCCTCGAACACCGACCACCCGGTTCAAGCCGCGACACACGGTGTGAGATATGTACTCGATGAGGGCACCCCCACCCGTGCCCGAAGGCCCCCCCACCGACCGTAGAGACGACGGCCCGCGCTCGCTCCGGGTCCCGGGGTGGCGCACCGGCACCACGAATTCGGGGCCCACGCCCGAGCGTTAGAGCACGATCCCAGTACCAGGTCGATCGGCACTCCACGGTTCGGTTGTCCCTCCTGTACGACGCGAGCGCTGCCTTGGCCGAACGGGCGGGGGAGCTTCGAGACGCTGAGCGTGCTGGCGGCCGCGACGGAACGCCGACCCAACGATAAATAGCGTCCCGACGACCCCCGGGGCGATGCGACGACCGGGGCCGGCGTCACGTGCCCCGCCGGGCCGCTTCGCGATCCGACTCGTCCGGACCGCCCACGACGTCGACGTCGCCCGCCGATTGTTCCGCGAGTACCAATCGTGGCTGGCCCGTCATCGCGGCGAGGAGGCGTTCGCCGATACCATCCAGAAGATCGACCTCAGTTGGATCGACGAGGAGATCGCTTCGCTACCGGGTCCTTACGGGGCTCCGGGTGGGGCGCTGTTCCTCGCCTTCTCGGGTCGGACGGCGGTCGGATGCGGGGCGCTGCGGAGGTTCGGGCCCCGCGTGGGCGAGGTGAAGAGGGTCTACGTCCGGCCTCGGTACCGCGGGCTCGGGTTGGGGCGGCGCCTGACCCGCGCGATCCTGAACCGCGCTCGTTCGATGGGCTACCATCGGGCGGTCCTGGACACGCTGCCGGCGATGCGGAGTGCCATCGCGATGTACCGCGACATGGGTTTCCGCCCGATTCGGGCGTACTGGTCCCACCCCGTGCCGGAGGCGTTGTTCTTCGAGTACCGGTTCCCCCACCGGGCGGACCGGTCCCACCGTCGGGGGTGAGCCCCACCGCTCGCACCGCGGTCCCCGCCAGGCGCCGGTTCGGGCCGACGACGGGGCATTCTTAGGGAGTTCGTCTACGGTTCTTGACGGGGAAGCGCGGCACCGTGCCGACCCCTTTAATGGTCCCCAACGCTCTCGTCGACTCGATGGTCGGCATACGCGCCCTGAACAAAATCTGGATGGACGGCGACCTTGTCGACTGGGACGAGGCTCAGATCCATGTCCTCTCGCACGGGCTCCATTACGGCTACGCGGTCTTCGAGGGGATCCGGTGCCACCGGACGGACCGGTGGTCGGCCGTGTTCCGTCTCCCGGAGCACATCGAACGGTTCGTCAACAGCGCGAAGGTCTACCGCATGCGCCTCCCGTTCGACGCGGACGCCCTGAACCAGGGCTGCGTCGACCTGATCCGGGCCAACGGGATCCCCGAGGCCTACCTGCGACCGATCGCATTCTCCGGCTACGGCGAGATGGGGCTGGACCCGACCAAGAGCGCCGTGCACGTGGCGATCGGGATGTGGGAGTGGCCGGCCTACCTGGGGGCGGAGAACGTCGAACGGGGGGTCCGCGCGACGGTCTCGAGCTGGGTGCGCATCGACTCTCGGTCGCTCCCGCCGCAGGCGAAATGCGCGGCCAACTACGCGAACTCGGCCCTCGCCAAGATGGAGGCCGTGAGCGGCGGATATGACGAGGCGATCCTGCTCAACTCGGCCGGCATGGTCGCGGAAGGCCCCGGCGAGAACATCTTCCGCGTGAAGAAGGGGGTCGTGAGCACCCCGCCGGCGAGCTCGGGGATTCTCCGCGGGATCACCCGCGACAGCGTCATCCGGATCGTGAGGGACGAGGGCATCGAGTTCCAGAGGACCGATTTCACGCGGGAGGAGCTGTTCACCTCGGACGAGTTGTTCTACGCCGGCACCGCCGCAGGGATCACCCCGATCCGGGAGGTCGACGGGCGGCCGATCGGGAGCGGCACGTACCCGATCACCGGGCACCTCCGCAAAATCTACGAGGACGCGATCCACGGACGCTCGCCGAAGTACGCGGCGTGGCTCACGCCCGTCCCGAAGGCCTCGACGGCGTCGGCGGAACCGGCCGTCAAGACCGAAATACGCCGAGGGCCGGTAGCGACTCGTTCGCGGCGCTGAGCGAGGCCAGGGTCCACTCCCGGAGCGACGCCGCCTGGGCCGGCGCCAGCACGGCCGCCGGCCACCCCCAGTGCACCGCCACCACGCTTCCCGGCGCGACGTCCGGAAGGACCCGCGGATCGTACGGGACCGAACTCCGGGCGGCGTCGCCCAGCGCCAGTCGGTCGCCGTCCCGCACGAGCGGGGACCGCTCGACCCGAAGGGTGTCCGGGAGGACTTCGAGGACACGCGCCCACGCCGGGCGACACGACTCCATGTTCTCGAGCGTCGTCGGAACGTGACCCGTGACCGTCCCGACGCCGACGAACCCCACGTGGAACATGTGGTGCGGCACCGGACGCTCGGGCAGGTGCTCGGCGAGGCGGTCCGCCGCCGATCGCGGGAGGCCCCGTCGAGTGAGAGCCATCAGAAGCGCCCGGAAGTCGGCGCGGTCGAACGGATCGAGGAGGCGGTTCCCGATCCAGTACGCCTCGACCACGTCGAAATCGAGCGGAGACTTCCCGTGCTTCCGGGCGATCGACTCAAGGTACGGCATGAGCGCCTCGAACCCGCCGAGCGCGCGGCCGGCCGCGGCCAGGTCCTTGCCCGTCGTGATGGCCCGGTAGAGGGCCGGCGCGGCGTCGGCCGGCCCGCAGAAGTTGAGCCGGTTGGTGGCGATGCTGAACCGGGCGCCGAGCTGGACGCCGTCCATCTCAGGTCGTGGACCGCCCGGCGGCGGTCGCGCGGAAGAGGGTCGCCACGTCCCGGAACAGGGAGCGACCGATGACCACCGCGACCCCACCGACCACGACCGCCGCCCCGATCGCCGCCGGGAGCGCATACCCCGTGCCGCGGATCGCGAGGGTCATGACCCACGTGACCGGAAAGCCGAGGACCAGGACGGAGGTTGCGACCCCAAGGTCGACGCGGGCGAGTCCGGCGTACCAGGTTCCGACGAACGCCGCCAAGAGCAGGGCGCTGATGAGCACCCAGTTCCATTGGGCCCCGCTCATCGACCCGACCGACCCCCACTGCGACGTCAGGAGCAGGAACCCGACCAGGAACGCCCCGCCGAACCCCATCCGCCCGAGCGCGACGGTGGAGCTCGGCAGGTCGTGGAGCGTCCGCTTCGAGATCGTGTACTCGACCGCCCACAGGACCGTGGCCGCCAGGACGTACCCGGTGCCGGTCGTCCACAGCGGCGAGACCAGGGAGAGGAGCAGGAAGTTGCCCGCCAGCAGAAGGCCCGCGGCGACCACGACCCGGGGGTGGAAGTGCTCCCTCAGCACGACGAGCCCGAGCACCGTCGCCATGAGGAAGAGCGTGCGGTAGACGAACGAGGCGGTGGCCGCCCCGCCGGCGGCCTCGGCGAGTTGGAGTCCCCGGAAGTAGAGGAGGAACGGTATCGCGCCCCCCACGAGGCCGATCAGCGCGAGCCGTCCCCAGTCAACCCGGCGCAGCCGCAGCCGCGACCCGCGCAGGACCACGAGGGCGACCGGGGCGATCAACGCTACCACCACGAGGTTCCGGACCGTGACGAACGCGTCCGAGTTGGTCCCGGCCACCGCGTAGGAGTTCACGAAGGTCGATACACCACTGATGACCGCGGTCGCGAGCACCAGGAGCAGTCCGATCGCGCCGACCCGGCTCCCCGTGACCCCGTTCGTTGCCATGGACGCCCGCGGGGCCGTCCAACCCGCGCAGGATATTCAGTCTTCGGTGCAGGGAACCTGACCCGAGGACGGGGCCGGCGGAGCGCGGGCTCAACTCGGGGTCGGGGACGGGGCGCCCGGGGGCGATTCGCCGGTCGCCGGGGGGCCCGCGGGCACGGAGTCCGACTCGGCCAGCGCGCTCAGCTGGCCCGCGTACTCGAGGGCCTCGAGCGCCTCCCGCTCCTCGATCTTCGACGTGGCGAACCCGGCGTGGACGATCACGTAGTCCCCCACCTCCGCCTCGGGGACGTACACCAGATTGACCGTCTTGCGAACGCCCGAGAAATCCACCTCGGCGACCCGGGACGTCGCCCCGGGTTCGACCAGACGCACGATCCGACCGGGTATCGCAAGGCACATGGTTCCTCCCGAACCCTCGCGGGGGAGAACGCCGCCGGGCCTCTTGAGCGAGTCGGTCGACCGCCCCTCACGCGCTCGTCGGGGGGGTGCCGGAGCCCGGCTCCTCCACCACGACATCGGCCAGGACGACGTCCTGCGCCCGCGAGTCCCGGGGGTCGGGCGAGCTCTCGATCTCCAGCGCCGCGTCGCGGGCCGGCGTGTCCGCCACCAGCTCCCGCCATCGACTCCGCAGGGTCTCGGGCGAAACGTGGCAGAGCGCCCCGACACGCAACCGCACCCGGGTTATCCGGTCGACCCTCTCGCGCCGAGCGACCTCGAGCAGCTCCCGTCGGAGGTCCCGGAGCAGGGCCTCCTCATGCATGGCGCGCTCCGGGGCCGGAGCGGGGTTCGACGGGACCGGCTCGGGCGATCTCGTCCGCGATCGATTCGACCACGCGATCGACGGACCGCTCGACCTCCGGGGAGAGACCGATCCCCGGGGAGAAGTCGACCCCTTCGACCCCGTACACGACCAGGAGGCCGGGGAAGCGGCCGATCGACCGCCCGAGCTGGACGGCCTCGGCCACCGAGAGGCCGTGGGTCGAGCTGGTCGGGCTCGGCGGAAAGCGGTACCCGGGCGTCGCCTCGACACGATGGATTGTTCCCGGCGGCGCCCCGGACCGCACGGCGTCGACCACGAGCACGCTCGCCTCGCCGTCCCACAGGTCGAGCAGCCCCGTGCCGTCGCCGTCGAACTCGACGGCGCGCTCCGGACGGGCCAAGGTTCGGCGAACCCGTCGGACGACCTCCGGGCCGACCGCGTCGTCGTGCCGGTTCGAGTTGCCGACGCCGATCACGAGGGGATGCGCGCGGTCGTCACGGCCCCCTACGTGCGGCGACGCCACGTCCCTCCGTTCAGTCGCGGACGAGTTCGAGGTTCAGGAAGTGGGTGGCGCACGAGATGCACGGGTCGTGGTTCCGGATCGCCCGTTCGCAGGCGAACGTCAGCGCCTCCTGGTCGAGGTCGAGCGACCGCGCCACGAGCTCCCGGAGGTCGTCCTCGATCCGCTTCTGGTTCTGCGACGTGGGCGCGACGATGCGCGCGTCCACGATGGTCCCGGGAGGCTCGAGCCGGTACCGGTGGAACAGGATGCCACGGGGCGCCTCCGTGGTCGCCGCCCCCGAGACCGGAGCGGTGAGGGGAGGCGCGGGGACGGAGGGCGCCCCGGGGGGCCGGTACTGGTCGATGATGCGGAGCGCCTCCTCGCACGCGTAGACGATCTCGATCGCGCGCACGACGATGCTCCGGTACGGGTTCGTCACGACCGGCGGGAGCCCGAGCTCTCCGGCGACCGCCTTCGCGCGGGGGGAGAGCCGGTCGTGGTTGAGGGCATAGCGGGCCAGCGGCCCGACCAGGTACGACCCGCCGCCCTTGCGCACGGCCTGCAGCGCGTGCGAGTGCGGGACCTGGACCTCCTCGAACGCCTCCTCGAACCGGTCCTGCGGGATGCGGAGCCCGCGGCTCGAGACGAGGTCCCCCTCGTTCATCGGGTACTCCGAGGGATGGCGCAGGCTCACGAACTCGTACGGCAGCTCGAAGTCGGGAAAATCGAACCCCGCGACGAACCGGGCGGTCTCTTCGGCGAGCGCGAGGGCGGCCTCGAGGCTCGGGCGCATCCCGTCGAGCTCCTCCCGGGAAGGGCACCGGTAGAACCCGCCCACGCGGACGTTGATCGGATGGATCTCGCGGCCGCCGAGCAGCCGCATGAGCGCGTTGCCGGCCTTCTTGAGCTCGAGCCCGTGCTTCACGGCTTCCGGGTGGTGCTCGGCGAGGCGAATCGCGTCCGGATACCCGAGGAAGTCCGGGGCGTGGAGCAGGTAGATGTGCAACGCGTGGCTCTCGATCCACTCGCCGCAGTAGAGCAGCCGGCGCAGCTCCCGGATCGGTCCCTCGACCGTCATCCCGAGCGCGCGCTCCATCGCGTGGCACGCGCTCATCTGGTAGGCGACCGGGCAGATCCCGCAGATCCGCGCGGTGATATCCGGCGCCTCGGCGTACCCCCGCCCCCGGAGGAACGCCTCGAAGAACCGCGGGGGCTCGAAGATGCGCAGCTCGACCTCCTCGACGGACCGGTCGTGGATCCGGACCCGCAGGGCGCCCTCGCCCTCGACCCGTGCGAGGTAGTTGACCGATATCGTCCGCTCGCTCACGGGGCCACCGCCTCCTTCGCCGCCGCGTCCGCCGCCTCCCGGAACGGCGGCGCGAGCGCGTTGAACGTGCGGAACACGCGGGCGACCGCGGGTCGCGCCATCCCGAGCTCTTCGAGCTTCCCGACGAGCGAGGCCGCGTTCGGCGTGTCCTGCGGTCCGAAGCAGCCGTAGCAGCCGCGATGGAACGCGGGGCAGATCGCGCCGCAGCCAGTCTGCGTCACCGGCCCGAGGCACGGGGTGCCGTGCGCGACCAGAACGCAGACGTTTCCGCGCCGCTTGCACTCGATGCAGACGCTCTCGGTCGGCACGTTCGGGCTCCGTCGGCCGAGGAAGGCGGAGATCACCTCGAGGAGCTGGTGCTTGTCGATCGGGCAGCCCCGGAGCTCGAAGTCGACGGGGACGTGGTCGCGGATGGGGGTCGAGGTCCCCAGGGTCTGGATGAACTCCGGCCGGGCGTACACGACGCGACGGAACTCCTCCACGTCCGCGAAGTTCCGCAGCGCCTGGATCCCCCCGGCGGTCGCGCAGGCGCCGATGGTGACGAGGGTGCGCGTCTGCGCCCGGATCTCCCGGATCCGACGGGCGTCGTCGGCGGTGGTGACGGACCCTTCCACGAGCGCGACGTCGTAGGGGCCGTCGACCCCGGCGCTCGTCGCCTCGTGGAACTCCGCGATCTCCACGGCGCCCGCGACCGCGAGCAGTTCGTCTTCGCAGTCGAGAAGCGTCAGCTGGCACCCGTCGCACGAGGCGAACTTGAACACCCCCAGGCGAGGCTTGTGCGGCGGCGTCATCTCAGACCTCCCGCACGGCGAGGAATCGACGGATCTCCGAGTACGGGAAGACCGGGCCGTCCCGGCAGACGAACTCGGGGCCGAACTGGCAGTGGCCGCAGATCCCCACGGCGCACTTCATGTTGCGCTCGAGCGAGAGGAAGATCGAATCCTCCGGAACGCCCCGGGCCGTGAGCGCCTGGGCGGTGAGCTTCATCATGATCTCGGGCCCGCACAGGAAGGCGGCGGTGTTCGGCGGGTCGAACCGCGCGTCCGGAAGGCGCGCGGTGACGAGGCCGACGTCGCCGTACCAGTCGCGGCCGGCGGTGTCGACGGTCGTCTGGAATCGGAGCCCGGGCAGCGCGCGCCAGCCCTGGATCTCCTCGTAGTAGACGAGGTCCCGGGGCGACCGGGAGCCGTAGATGATCTCGATGCGGCCGTACGCGTCGCGCTGCCGCAGCATCTCGTAGACCGCCGGGCGCAGCGGCGGGAGCCCGAGGCCGCCCGCGACGATCACCACGTCCTTCCCCCGGACCTTCGAGAGCGGCCAGCCCGCGCCGTACGGGCCGCGCACGCCGACGGTCGACCCGCTCGTCATCTCGGTCAGGGCGTGGGTGACCTTGCCCGCGGCCCGGACCGTGTGCACCAGGCGGTCGGGCTGCTCGGCGTCCCCGCTGATCGAGATCGCGACCTCGCCGAGGCCGAAGACGTAGACCATGTTGAACTGCCCCGGCGCGAACGGATGCGGCTCGGCCCCGGGGCCGGGCGAGAGCACGAGGGTGACCGTGTCGGGGGTCTCGCGGGTTTGGCCCCGCACCACGTACGGCATCGGCAGGATCGGCGAAGGGCCGGAGGTCGTACGGTCGCCGACGGCGTCAGCTGCCATGGACGTCCAGCAGTTGGAACTGCGTGTTCTCGAGCCGCTGCGCGATCACGGGGAGGAGGTGCAAGAGGAACTGGAACCCGTTGGCGGGGTCCTCGTTCAGGAAGGTCCGCAGCCGGTCGGAGTCGACCGAGAACGCATGCGTCGGCTTCAGGGCGCGGGCGTCCAAGCGCCAGTGGTACGGGAAGGTGAGCCACGACCAGCCGAGCACCTCGCCCGGGCCGACGGTCTGGATCGTGAGCCGGGGTCGCTCGGGCGTCGCGACCTCCAGGGCGACCTTGCCGTCCACGATCAGGAGGAACTCGCGCGCGGGCTCGCCCTCGCGCAGGAGGAGCTCGCCGGTCTCGAACGACCGCTCGACCGCGATACGGCTCATCGACGCCACGAGCGCCGCGGGCAGGTCCTTCACGAACGGGTGGTCGGCGAGGCGGACGCCGTCCCGGCTCGCGTGGTTGCGGTTCATGGCTTCTTCTCCGCCGGAGGCGGGGCCGGCAGCCGGAGGGCCGCGACCTCCTCCGTGATGTCGATGCCCACCGGGCACCAGGTGATGCACCGGCCGCACCCCACGCACCCGGAGGTGCCGAACTGGTCGTGCCAGGTCCCGAGCTTGTGCGCGAGCCACTGGCGGTAGCGCGACTTCGTGCTCGAACGTACGCTCGCCCCGTGCAGGGCGGAGAACCCCGAGTTGAAGCAGGAATCCCACCGACGCCACCGTTCCGTTCTCTCGCCGGAGAGGTCCGGGACCTCCTCGCTCGTGTTGCAGAAACAGGTCGGGCAGGCCATGGTGCAGTTCGTGCACGACAGGCATCGGCGGGCCACGATCTCCCACCGGGGATGCTCCGGGTTGTTCACCAGCAGGTCGCGGAGGCCGCCGGCGTCCATCGACCGCCCCATCGAGGCGGCGGTCCTTGCCACGACCGCCTCCGCGGCCGCGGTGTCGGTCTGCGACGCGGGGGCCAGCGGCAATCCGGAGAGGACCGCGGCCCCTTCCCGCGAGCCGACCTCGACCAGGAAGTAGTGCCGTCCGGGGGACAGGATCTCGGTCAGCGCGAGGTCGAACCCCTTCCGGACGCCGGGCCCCGTGCCCATCGAAGCGCAGAAGCACGTGCCGCCGGCCTGGCCGCACTGTACCGCGACCCGGAGTGACCCGCGGCGATGGGCCGAATACGCCGGGTCGCCGGCCTTTCCGAACACGCGGTCGGAGATGTCGATCGCCGCCATCTCGCAGGCGCGGACGCCCAGGAACGCCAGCGGCGGCCCCTCGACCGGCTCCGGTCGGACCGCGAACGACGCGTCGGTCCGGACTGCGGTCCACAGGCGCTCGTGCGCCGGGAAGAGGTACTTCTTCCAGCTGTGCGGCCCGACCGCGTAGCCGAAGAGCGCCCGGTCCGCCCGCCGCTCGAGGCGATACTTCCCGGCGTCCTGGCGGTCGGTCCACCCGATCGGCAGGTCCGACTCCTCGCGGATGTCCCCGTAGACGATCGCGCCGTCCCGGATCGTGGGTCCGACGACACGGTACCCGTGCTGGCGCAGCGCGGCGAGCAACGACGGGAAGCCCGACCGCTCGAGCACCAGACGATCCCCCACGGCCGGGCCAGAGTGAGTCATCGACGCACGGGGCGAAGCGCGATCGCCTCGCGGGAGGCGAATCACGGACGGCCCTTAGAAGGTATCGTCAAGGCCGTCCGACGCGGGCGCCCACCGACCCGGTCCGTCCCGCGTCGCGAGCACCCGTCGGGATTACGTACGTCGTGCGCTTGGCCGGGTTCGGCGAAGGGAGGGCATCGATGAAGTCCATCGAGGAAGTCGCGACGAGCATCGGGTTCCGGCCGAGCGAACTGACCCCGGCCGGACGCGGAGCGATGAAGGTGCCGGTCGCCCTCGTCCGGTCCCTGACGACCGGTTCGCGGCGGGGCTGCCTGGTGCTGGTCAGCGCGATGACGGCCACCGAGCACGGCGAAGGCAAGACGGTCGTCTCGGTCGGACTCGCGATGGCCCTGGAGCGACTGGGGCACCGGACGGTCGTCTGCCTGCGGCAGCCTTCCCTCGGTCCGGTCTTCGGGTCGAAGGGCGGGGCGACCGGCGGCGGACGGTCGACGGTCGAGCCGCGGACGGTCATCGACCTCGGCCTCACCGGCGACCTGGACGCGATCGCGAACGCCCAGAACCTGATGGCGGCGCTCATCGACCATCACCTGTTCCGCGGGAACGCGCTCGGTCTCGCGGCGGACGCCCCCGTCTTCCCTCGAGCGTCGTCCATCGAGGACCGCTCGCTGCGGGACATCACGACCGGGCTCTCGGCGCCCGCCCCGGGATTTCCCCGGAAGGGCCAGTTCGTCGTGACCGCCGCGACCGAGATCGCGGCGATCCATGCCTTGGCCGCGGACTACGGGGACCTGACCCGGCGGCTGGGCCGGATCCTCGTCGCGAAGAACGGGGCCGGTGCCCCCGTGCGGGCGAGCGACCTCGCCGCGGAGGGGTCCGTGGCCGCAATGCTCGCCACAGCGCTCGCGCCCAACCTCGTCCAGACCGCGGAGGGGACCGCGGCCTTCGTTCACGGGATCCCGTATGCCAACGTCGCCCACGGGACCTGCAGCCTGCTGTCGATGCAGGCGGGGGTCGCGCTCGGCGAGTTTTGCGTCGTGGAGGCGGGATTCGCCACCGAGCTCGGGGCCGAGAAGTTCGTCGACATCGTATCCCGGCAGACCCACCTGGACGCGAACGTCGGGGTCGTGGTCGCGACCGTCCGCGCGCTGCGCTACCACGGCGGCGTGGCCGAGGACGCCGTCTCGGCGGAGGCGGTCGGGCGGGGCCTCGCGAACCTCGAGCAGCATCTCGAGAACATGCGGCGGATCGGTCTCGAGCCGGTCGTGGCGCTCAACCGGTTCCCGTCGGACTCGGCGGAGGAGCTGGACCGCGTGGCGCGGTTCTGCTCGGCGCGGAACGTTCCGTGCGCCGTCACCACCGTCTTCCGGGACGGCGGCGCGGGCGCGGAGGGGCTGGCGCGGCTCGTCCTCGAAGCGGCGGCGAAGCGCACGACGAGCCACCCGGTCTACCCCCCGACCGCGTCCGTGGAGGAGATCCTCAACCAGGTGGTGACCCAGTTCTACGGCGGCGCCTCGGTCGAGCTCTCGCCGGAGGCGGCGGCCGACCTCGAGTCGATCCGAGCGATGGGCGAGGCGACCGGGCCGGTCTGCATCGCGAAGACGCCCCGCTCGCTCTCGGACGACGCCAAGAAGATCGGCCGGCCGACCGGGTTCACGGTCCGCGTCCGTCGGCTGACCCGGTGGTCCGGCGCGGGATTCACGGTCGCCATCGTGGGCTCGATCGTGACCCTGCCGGGGATGCCGGAGCATCCCGCCACGGAGACCATCCGCCTCGCCGAGGACGGCGAGGTGGTCGGGCTCCGATAGGGACAGCGCGCCGGGGCCACCGTCCGCCGCCCCGCCCCCGGGCGCGACGGACGGGGGCCGCCCGAGGGGGCTAGGTATTAACCGACGTCCGGATCGACCGGACGAACGGAACCCGGTCGGCGAACGCGGATTGGGCGAACCGCGAACACCGATGACCGAACCCGAGCCACCCGCCTCCCGGCCGAAACCCCCCGCGACGACCTTCGACGACTTGCCGCTGGACCCAAGGCTCCGCCTCGGCGTCCGGGCCATGGGGTACACGACGCCCACCCCGATCCAGGACCGGACGATCCCCACCGCCGTCCTGGGCCGCGACCTCATCGGCACGGCCCAGACCGGTACGGGGAAGACCGCCGCCTTTCTTCTGCCGACCCTCGAGCGACTCCTCGAGCTGCCCCCCGGCCGGATCTACGCGCTCGTCCTGACGCCCACGCGCGAGCTCGCCCTCCAGGCATCCGAGTTCGTCCGCCAGCTGGGCCACCACACGCGGATCCGCGGGGCGGCGGTGTACGGCGGCGTCGGCATGCTCGAGCAGGAGCGCGCCCTGCGGGGCCGGGCCGAGATCGTGGTCGCGACCCCCGGCCGCCTGCTCGATCACATGGGCCGGGGGTACGTCGACTTCTCCGCGCTGCGGATCCTCGTGCTGGACGAAGGCGACCGGATGCTCGACATGGGATTCCTGCCCGACGTGCGACGAATCCTTCGCACGCTGCCGACCGATCGCCAGACGATGCTGTTCTCGGCCACCATGCCGCCCGAGGTCGTCCGCCTCGCGCACGACTACCTGCGCGACCCCAAGATGGTCCACGTCGACCCGACGACGGTGGCCGCGGTCGGGGTCTCGCATATCGCGCTGCCCGTCCCTGCGACGCGCAAGACCGACCTTCTGGTCGAGCTCCTCCGGGACGTGACGATGTCGAGCGTGCTCGTGTTCGTCCGCACCAAGCACCGCGCGGACCGCCTCGTCGATCAGCTCGTGCACCGGGGCTTCGATGCCGGTGTCCTCCACGGCGGGCGGAGCCAGAACCAGCGGGTGCGCGCGCTCGACGACTTCCGCCGGGGGACCCACCGGCTCCTCGTCGCGACCGACATCGCCGCCCGGGGACTGGACGTCGAGGGCGTGAGCCACGTCATTAACTACGATGTGCCGCACGAAGCCGAGACGTACGTGCACCGGGTGGGCCGGACCGCCCGGGCCCAGCGCCAGGGTGACGCCCTGACGCTCGTCTCGCCGGAAGAGGAGCCCGACTTCGCGCGCATCGAGCGGATGCTCGGGAACAAGATCCCCCGGTCGCAGATCCCCGGCTTCGACCTCACGGCGCCCCCGTCCCCGACGGGGGGCCGCCCGTCCTTCCGTCCGCAAGGACGGTCGGACCGGGGCCGACCCCCGCGCCGGGGGCCTCCTCCCGGAGACCGCCGACGGGGCGGCCGGTACCCCCCTCGCCGTTCCCGGTGGTAGCGCCGGTTCCCCGGTCCCGGTCGGGCCCGCCCTACGGGGAGGGCGGCTCGTCGCGACCCGGCCACGCGGCGCCGACGAACGGGAGACCGCTTCCCGTGTTGTAGAGGAGGACCCGCTCTCCCGCGCGGAGCCGCTGCTCCCGCACCAGCGAGGGCAGCGCCGCATAGGTCGCCGCGCCCTCGGGGGAGGCGGAGATGCCGTGACGCCGGGCGAGCTCCCCGACCGCCCGGGCGATCTCGGAATCGCTCACCGTGACGCCCGTGCCCCCGGACCCGCGTACGGCTTCGAGGACGCGCTCGGAGGCGAACGGGGCGGGCACGAGGAGCCCCGGAGCGATCGTGGACGGCGATTCCCACGGTTCCGCCCGCGGGCTTCCCTCCCGGAGGGCGCGCACGATCGGGGCGCAACCCGCCGGCTGGACGGCGACCAGACGTGGGGCCTTCTCGAGGAGGCCGAGCTGCCGGAGCTCCGAGAACGCCTTGTACATCCCCACGAGCCCCGTGCCACCGCCGGTCGGATAGACGATCGCGTCGGGCATCCGGTCCGGGCTCATCCGCTCGTAGATCTCGAGCCCCATCGTCTTCTTTCCCTCCACGCGGTACGGTTCCCGCATCGTCGACATGTCGAACGATCCCGATCCCTGCTCGGCCCGCCGGGCCTCGGCCCCCACCTCCCGCAGGGTGCCCGGGAGGAGCCGGACCTCCGCGCCGTAGCCGCGCGCCGCGGCCTTCATCGGCGCCGGTGTGTCTTCCGGAAGGTAGATCCGTACCCGCACACCGGCCCGCGCCCCGTACGCGGCGAGGGCCACGCCGGCGTTGCCGGCGCTCGGGACGTACAACCGCCGGAGCCCGATCTCGCGGGCGCGCGAGACCGCGACGGCCATCCCGCGGGCCTTGAACGACCCGGTCGGAAGGCCGCCGTCATCCTTCAGCAGGAGATCGATCCCCGCGAACTCGGCTCCGGCGCCCAGCGGGATCACCGGCGTGGTCGGTTCGCCGAGCGACGCGATCGATTCGGTGGCGGCGACGGGAAGGAGCTCCGCGTACTTCCACAGCGACGGCTCACGGCCCGAAAGGCCCCTCCGCCAGGCGTTCGGCTCCAGCCGGTCCAGGTCGTAGGTCGCGAGCAGCGCCTGACCGCACGTGGGGCACACGCCGGCGGGACCGGCCGGATCCGCTCGAGTGCAGCAGGCGCGGCATTCGAGGTCGGAAAGAAGCGACCCGGTGGCCGACATCGCCCGCCGCGTCCACGGGTGCGCGGAGGATAAGGACCGCGGGAACGTCCCCGCCGTTCTCCCGTTATATCGCCCCCTCCGCTCGGGCCGGCGGCGGGCGCCCGGGGACGGCACGGGAGAGCGGAACCTTGCAACTCGATCCTCCCCGGGGGACCGTCCGACCGTGATGATTCTCGCCGCGCTCCTGGTCCTCGTCTCGTTCGGCTTCGCGTTCAGCATCGGCGCGCACTACACGGGGGCGTGCGTGGGGATGCCGTATGCCGCCGGGGCCCTCAAGCTCTGGCCCGCGCTCGTCCTGATGGCGCCCCTCGCGTTCCTCGGCGCCGTCCTCGCGAGCGGGGGCGTCGAGGCGACGGTCGGCCACGGGATCCTTCGTTCCCCGACGATCGCGCTCGGCGTCGCCCTCGGGATCGTGACGGCGGCCGTCGTCCTGACGAGCGCGTACAACTTCCTCACGATCCCCACGTCGACCATCCAGATCCTCGTCTTCTCCGTCGTGGGGTCGGGGCTCGCCGCGGGGTTGGCGATCGACTGGACGACGATCGGCGCGCTCCTCGTCCTCTGGGCGGTCGCGCCGTTCGCGGCGTTCGGGCTGGGGTTCGCCTTCACCCGCCTCGCGGACCGGTGGTGGCGGCCGGCCCGCGGCGTCGCCGCCCGGGGGCTGGGGCCGTACGGGCGGCTGGGCCTGGTCGCGGTCGGAGGCGCCGCCTCGTTCGCGATGGGCGCCAACGACGTCTCGAACGCCTCCGGCGCGTTCGTGATGACGGGCCTGTTCGGTCTTCTGCTGGCCGCGACCGTCGGGGGCATCGGCCTCGCGCTCGGGGTCCTCACTTGGGGAAAGCCGATCCTCCGGACGGTGGCGTTCGACATCGTCGACCTCGATCCGCGGACCGCGACGACCGCGCAGCTGGCCCAGTCCACGGTCATTCTCGCGTCGGTGGCATTCGGGCTCTTCACGTCGATGAACCAGGCGTTGATCGGGGGGATGATCGGAGCGGGGCTGGCGCGCAACCGGCGTACCATCGCCTGGAAGACGGTCCGCGGGATCCTGGTCGGGTGGGCCGCCGGTCCGATCTCCGGCGCCGTGCTGGGGTTCGCGATCACGTACGGGTTGATCGCGACCCACGTCGCATGATTCGACCTCCCGCCGTCGGAGCCCGGGTCGGGGGCCGGTCCCCGCGAGTTACCCTTGCGCTACCGAGCACTTAAGTTTCCCACCTATATCGAATTACCCGAGGTAATCACGATGACCAATTCCGTGCGCTCGATAGTGCGCCGGTTCCCCGGCGTCCCGACCCTTGAGGGCGCGGGCGTTCGCCTGCGCCGCTCGTTCTCCAACAACGAAGTGCCGTTGTTCGACCCGTTCCTCCTGCTCGACCGGTTCGGGTCCGCCGATCCGGCCGACTACCTGGCCGGCTTTCCCTGGCATCCGCACCGCGGCATCGAGACGGTGACGTACGTACTGGAGGGCCGGGTCGAGCACGGCGACACTCTCGGGAACTCGGGTGTCATCGGCGCGGGGGACGTCCAGTGGATGAACTCCGGCAGCGGGATCATCCACCAGGAGATGCCCCAGCGCACGGAGAGCCCTCTCTCCGGTTTCCAGCTGTGGGTGAACCTGCCGGCCGCGGAGAAGATGTCCTCCCCCGCGTACCGGGGGCTCGGCGCGGCCGACCTGCCGGTCGTGCGGGCCGACACGGGCGCGGAGGTCCGGGTGGTCGCCGGGGTGCACGGCTCGGTCGAAGGCCCGGTGCGCGGGATCCCGGTCGACCCGTCCTACCTCGACGTGCGCCTGACACCGGAGGAGCTCTTCGAGAGCCCGGTGCCGTCGGGCTACACGGTGTTCGCCCACGCGATCGACGGCGCCGGTTCGGCGGACGGCGACGATATCCGACCGATCGCGCCCGGCGAGACCGTTCTGTTCGGAGCGGGCGGTCCGGTCCGGCTGCGTGCCGGGGACCGGGGGATGCGATTCCTCCTCGTGTCGGGACGCCCGCTGCACGAACCGGTCGCCTGGTACGGTCCGATCGTCATGAACACGCCGGCCCAGCTCACGGAGGCGGTGCGCGAACTCCGATCCGGTGCGTTCGTCAAGGACCCGCGGCCGGTCGTGGAGGAGTGAGGCCCCTCGTCCCCGCGGTGAGCTCGCACAGGGCCCTCCGCAGGACCTCCGCGGACCGCCGAAGCTCCGCGACGGACAGGCGCTCGCGGTCGGTATGGTCGAGACGGGCGTCGCCCGGCCCGTAGGCCGCCCCCGGTATGCGCCACGCCGGAATCACGAGGTTGAGGTCGGAGGTACCGGATTTTCGCCACAGCGTCGGGGCGCCGCCCTGGGCCCGGATCGCCCCGGTAAGGGCCATGACCACGGGGTTGCCCCGGAGGACCTCCACCGGTTCGAACCGGGCGAGCACCCGCACCGAGGGCCGCCCGGCGCCGGGCCGCAGCATCGCCTCCACCTCCCGGCTCGATAGGCCGGGGGGGATCCGGGCGTCCACGGTGACGCGGGCCTCCTCCGGGTCCGACCCCGGCCGGCTCTCGAAGCCGATCGTCTTGGCGGAGAGCGACCGGAACGGGCTTTCCCCCCGGTGGGACGCGACCCGGGCCCGTACGGAACCGACCCAGTCGACCGCGTCGTCCGCGGTCGTGGGCTGCGGCGACGCGTAGTGGGTCCGGTGCCCGCGAAACGTCGCCTCGAGACGGAGCTCGCCCTTGTAGCCGATCGTCACCCCCTGCCACCCGCTCGGCTCCCCGACGATCACCGCGTCCGGCCGGCGGCCGCCGAGGAGGTGCCGCGCCCCCCGGCTGTCGGTCTCCTCCCCCACCGCCGCGACGACCCGGAACGTTCCCGGGCCGACGAACCCCCGTCCGGCGAGGAGGGCGGCCGCGATCGCCCCCTTGGCGTCGACCACGCCGCGACCGTGGACCTGGCCGCGGACACGGCGAACCGGCCGGTCCCCCTCGACGGTGTCGATGTGACCCAGGAACATGATCTCGGGGCGCCCGCGACCGCGCCACGCGACCCCGTTGCCCGCCGCATCGACCCGGGTCGCGTACCCGAGGGCCCGGGCGATCCCGACGAACGTCGACACGACCCGTGACTCGCGGCCGGAAGGGCTGTAGACCCTCGCGAGCCGCTCGAGCAGGACCCCTTCATCCATGCGCGACCGCCTCCGCCACGGCCTCGATCCCCCGGGCCCAGTCCGCTTCGTCGATGACGAGCGGAGGGAGGAGGCGGAGCACCGTCGACCCGGCGGGGATCGCGAGGAACCCACGGGCCTCGAGGGACGCGAGGACGGGCGCGACCTTCTCGCGCAGTTCGAGCCCGATCATCATCCCCAGCCCGCGCACCTCCCGAACCCGCTCCGGCGGCAGCGACCGGAACCGGTCGAACGCCAGACGTCCCAGACGTTCCGCCCGCTCCGGGAGGTGCTCGCGGACGACGAAGTCGAGCGCGGCGATCCCGGCCGCGCACGCCAGCGGGTTGCCCCCGAACGTGGAGTGGTGGCTGCCGCGGAACCGCGACTCCACCTCGGCGGTGGTGACGGTCGCGCCGACCGGCATCCCGCCGGCGAGCGACTTCGACAGCGCGAGGAGGTCCGGAACGACCCCCCAGCGCTCGAACGCGAACAGCCGGCCGGTCCGGCCGAGACCGGTCTGGACCTCGTCGAACCCGAGCAACGCACCGGACCGGTCGGCGGCGGCCCGTGCCGCCCGCAGGTACGCCTCGTCGGCGACGTGGACCCCCCCTTCCCCCTGCACTGGCTCGAGCAGAAGGAGGGCGGTCCGGTCGTCGACCGCCTTCTCGAGCGCCCCGGCGTCGTTGAACGGTACGTGGGCGAACTCGGGAACGAGCGGTTCGAACGGCTCGCGGAGCTCCCTTCTCCACGTGGCGCTGAGGGCGCCCAGGGTCCGGCCGTGGAAGCCCCGCATTGCCGCGACGATCTTGGGCCGGCCGGTCGCCGACCGGGCGATCTTGATGGCGGCCTCGATCGACTCGGTCCCCGAGTTGGAAAGGAAGACCCGCCCGAACGAGGGGGGGAGCAGTCCGAGCAGCTTCTGAAGGAACTCGGTCCGGACAGGGCTCGCGTAGCCGGATCCGAGATGGATCAGGCGGGCGGCCTGTTCCTGGATCGCCCGGACCACCGGAGGAGGCGACGCCCCGAGATTGCCGACCCCGTGGGTCGCCCCGAGGTCCACGTAGCGTCGGCCCTCCGCGTCCCAGAGGCTCGCCCCCTCGCCGCGCACGATCGTCGGGCGGGGCCGGCCGCCCTCCCCGAACTCCGGGCCCCCGACCGTCTCGCCGGCGTTCACCCGATCACCGTGCCCCCGCCGGCGAGCGCCCGCTCGACCGGGCGGTCGACGCTCGACGGCCCGATGACGACGCGGGGGACCCCGGCGCGCACGGCGTCGCGGGCGGCCAGGAGCTTCTTCCGCATCCGGCCGGCCGCGAGGGGAAGGGCGGCGTCGACCTCGTCGGGGCGCAGTCGGGGGATCACCGTGGCCGGGTCGTCCTTGTCCCGGAGGAGCCCGGGCACGTTGGTGAGCAGCACGAGGGCGGACGCGCCGAGCGCCCCGGCGACCGCGGCGGCGACCCCGTCGGCGTCGACGTTGACGATCTCGCCGGTCGCAGTCATCGCCGGAGGACCCACGACCGGGACGAGGCCGGCGGCCAGCAACGATCGGAGGAGCGGAACGTGGACCCGTTCCACGGTACCGGAAAGGTCGTCGGCGAGGTGGACGACCCGACCGTCCATCACCGCGCGGGCGCCCGACTTGCGGCGCGCGACGAGGAGCCCGCCGTCGACGCCGGAAAGGCCCAGCGCGCGGACCCCCCGTCGCATCAGGGCCGCCACGAGGTCCGTTTGGACCTTCCCGGCGAGCGCCAGGACGACCACCTCGAGGTGCGCCGCGTCGCTGCGTCGCGAGACGACCCCGCTGGGGCTCGTGTAGTACTGGGGCGGCTGGCCGAGGGCCGTCGCCAGCCGGTCGACGGCGTCCGACCCGCCGTGCACGAGCACGTAGTCGGAGCGGGCGGCCAGGTCCGCGAGGACGGGGTCGGACGCGTTCCCGCTCGCGCCGCCCACCTTCACGACGATCGTCACGCCGGGCTCCTACACGGGATGGAGGCCCAGGAAACCGAGCCCCGCGGTCTCGGGGAACCCGGCCCGCACGTTCAGGCACTGGACCGCGTTGCCGGCCGCCCCCTTCCCCAGGTTGTCGATCGCCGCCAGCGCCACGATCCGTTCCGCGTGAGGGTCGACCGCGAACCCGAGGTCGCAGTAGTTCGTCCCCGCGAGGATCTTCGGCTCCGGTTCGCGGTGGATCCCGTCCGCCTCGTGGACCAAGCGGACGAACGGTTCGTTCCCGTACGCCGCGCGGTAGGTGCGCCAGAGTTCCTTCTCGTCGACCGGTCGGGCCGAGAACGCGTGGACGGTGGTGAGGACCCCCCGGACCGCCTCCACCGCGTGGCAGGAGAGGGCGACGTGCGTGCCGGTCTCCTGCTCGATCTCCGCGGTGTGCCGGTGCCCGGTGGGGGCGTAGGCGCGCATGACGCCCGAGCGCTCGGCGTGCGACCCGGCCCGGCCCGGGTCCTGCCCGCTCGCGGACGAGCCGCTCTTGGCGTCGACGACGACCCGCTTCGGATCGATCGTCCCCGACTTCGCGAGCGGGTGGATCGCCAGGGTCGCTGCGGTCGCGATGCATCCGGGCACGGCGATGAGCCGGGCGGTGCGGATCTTCTCCCGGTGCAGCTCGGGGAGGCCGAGCACGCTCTCCGCCAGCAGCTCGGGGTTCGGATGGTCGAAGCGGTAGTACTCCCGGTAGAGCGCCGGGTCCTTGAGGCGATAGTCCGCGGACAGGTCGACCACGATCCCGCCCACCTCCAGCAGCCCGGGGACGAGGGGGAGGGAGCCCCCGTGGGGCGTCGCGAGCATCGTGGCGTCCGCCGGCCGGAGCGCCGACCGGGGCGAGAAGACGAGCGAGGTCGCCTTCCGGAGGTTCGGGTGGGCGCGCGACACCGGTTTCCCGGCCATCGCGTCCGACGTGGCCTGGGTCACCTCGACCTCGGGGTGGCCGAGAAGGATCCGGAGCAGCTCGCCGCCCGTGTACCCCGAGGCCCCGACCACGGCGACCTTCATCGTCGGCCGACCCCGACGGCGTAGTCGACGATCCCGCCCGCGATGTCCACGCCGGTCGTGGCGGCGAGCACCTTGAACTCCGGCGTCGGGTTGACCTCGTGCACGAGCAACCCCCGCTCGGACTCCATCAGGTCGACCGCCAGCGCCCCGCCGCCGACGGCGTCGGCCGCGCGGACGGAGAGCTCCGACAGCTCCGGCGTCAGCGGGGCGGTCTCCGCCGCGGCTCCCCGCGCGGCGTTCGTGCGCCAGTCCTCCGAACGCCGGTACATCGCGGCGATCGCCCGGTCGCCGATCACGAAGACCCGAAGGTCCCGCCCGGGTTTCTTCACGAACTCTTGGACGTAGAACACCGAGTGGATCGGCGCACCCAGGGCGCTCTTGTGCTCGATGACCTGGTCGGCCGACGGGCCGTCGTCGACCTTCGCCATGAGGCGGCCCCAGGAGCCGATCGCCGGCTTCAGCACGGCCGGGAACCCGATCCGGTCGATCGCCTTGCGCGCGGCCTCCGGCGAGAGCGCCACGATCGTGCGCGGGGTGGGAACGCCCCGCTCCGCGAGACGCAGCGAGGTCCGGATCTTGTCGCCGGCGAGGTCCACGACGTCGGGCGCGTTGACCGTCGGGACCCCGTAGTGGGCGAAGCAGCGGGTCGCGTAGACCGACCGAGTATGGCTCACCGAACGGTTGATCACGACGCCGGGAAGGTCCGCGGGCGGCTCCAGCCCGAACGTCACCTCGCCGTCGTCGTACCGCGCGGTCGGTATCCCCCGCGCCTCCGCCGCCGCGAGGAGCGCCTTCTCCTCGGGCCGGACGATCGTGTAGAAGATCCCGAGGCGGAACCCCTCACTCACCCCAATCCTCGGCTTCGCGCGGAGCGGGTTGGACCGAGAACGGCTCGGTCGCGGCGACCTCGAGCTCGGTCCCGCAGTCTCGGCACGGGAACACCTCGCCCAGGACCTTGTCGCTGTTCTCTACGCTGGCGGCGCACTCCGGACACTCCGTCATCTTCGTACCTCGTTCACGAGCTCCTCGACGCGCTCGACGCTTCGGGCGAGGGAGGAGAGGGAATCGGCGCGTCGGTCGCACCGGGTGCGGGCGAGCGCCAGCTGCTGCGCGAATGCCTTCGAGGAGGGACCCCCGGGGGAGACGCGTCGCTCGACCGCGGCGGTCGGGTCGAGAATCGACGCGACCTCGGGCCCCGCCGCGGGGAGGGCTCCGCGCAGCGCCGTCGGGTCGAGGGTTCCCTGGGTCCGGCGGACGATCGGTCCGACCGTCTCGTGCGCCTCCCGGAACGGCACGCCGCGCCCGACCAGGTGCTCCACGAGGTCGGTCGCGAGCATCTCGGGGTCCTGGGCGGCCGTCCGCAGGCGTTCGCGGTCGAACTCCAGGGCGCCGACCAGCTCCGCGAGCGCCGCCACGACCTCCTTCGCGGTCGCGACCGCGTCGAAGAGGGGCGGCTTGTCCTCCTGGAGGTCCCGGTCGTAGGCGAGGGGCAGGCCCTTCAACGTCGTGAGGAGGGCGACCAGGTCGCCGACCGCCCGCCCGCTCTTCCCGCGGACCAGCTCGGCCACGTCGGGGTTGCGCTTCTGCGGCATCAGGCTGCTCCCGGAGCCGAGCGCGGGGGTCCGGCGCACGAACCCGAACTCCTTCGACGCGAACAGGACGATCTCCTCGCCGAGCCCGCTCGCGTGGACCAGGGTGAGGGCGACGTCGAACAGGAGCTCCGCCAGGGGGTCGCGGTCGCTTACCGCGTCCAGCGAGTTCTCGAACGCGCGGGAGAATCCGAGACGGGCCGCCACGTAGTGGGGGTCGATCGGCAGCGTCGAGCCGGCGAGCGCCCCGGCACCGAGGGGCGAGACGCTCGACCGTTCGACGGTCGCCAGCAGCCGGTCGAGGTCGCGGTCAAACCGCCAGAAGTGGGCGAGCAGGTGGTGACCGACGGTCACGACCTGCGCGCGCTGAAGGTGCGTGTAGCCGGGCATCGGGGTCGCCGCTTCGGTGGCGGCCTTCTCGAGGAGCGCCCGTTCGAGCCGGACCAGGAGGCCGGCGACCTCCGCGATCGCCGCGCGCAGGTACAGTCGCTCGTCGAGCGCGACCTGATCGTTGCGACTCCGGGCCGTGTGCAGCTTGCCGCCGACCGGACCGACCATCTCGGTCAACCGGGACTCGACGTTCGTGTGCACGTCCTCGAGCTCCGACCGCCACGGGAACGAACCGGCGGCGATCTCCCGACCGATCGCGCGCAGACCGCCCACGAGGGTCGCGACCTCGGCGGCTGTGAGGATCCCCGTGCGGCCGAGCATCTCCGCGTGGGCGATGCTCCCGGCCAGGTCGTGCCGGGAGAGCGCCCGGTCGACCGGCAACGAGTTGAGGAACCCCGCCGCGGGCGTGCGAACGTACGACGGCGGGCTCGGCGCCTCGCCGACCGGGGTTTCGGTGGGCATGGGGCGCTACGGGAGCGGCTCCCGCGCCCGGGCGGGCGTCGCCGGGGCCCGGGGCTCGAGCGAGGCCCACGTCCTCACCGGCAGGCCCCAGACATAGATGAACCCCTCCGCCATCTCCTGGCGGAAGCGGTCGCCGGAGGAGTAGGTCGCCAGACCGGCGTCGTACAGCGAGTACGGGGAGCGGCGGCCCGCGACGCGGGCCGAGCCCTTGAACAGCTTCACGGTGACCTCGCCGGTGACGCGTTCCTGGCTCGAGCGGACGAATGCGTCCAGGGCGAGCCGGAGCGGCGCGAACCAGAGGCCGTCGTAGACCAGCTGACCGTACCGCAGTTCCACGGTCCGCTTGAAGTCGAGAAGGTCTCTCGGCAGGACCAGCGCCTCGAGGGCCTGGTGCGCGGACAATAGAACCGTGGCGGCCGGGCACTCGTAGACCTCCCGGGACTTGATCCCGACCACTCGGGACTCGAGGTGGTCGATCCGCCCGACGCCGTTCGCTCCGGCGACCTCGTTCAGCCGCGCGATCAGCTCGTGGAGCGGTCGCCGGTCGCCGCCGAGCGCCACCGGGCGCCCCTGGTCGAACTCGACCGTGACGTACGTCGGCGTCTCGGGCGCTTCGGCCGGCGAGCGGGTCCAGCCGTACACCTCTTCCGGGGGTTCCACCGAGGGGTCCTCGAGGATCCCGCACTCGGCCGAGCGGCCCCAGAGGTTCTCGTCCGTGCTGTAGGGGGAGGACTTGGTCGCGTCGACGGGGATGCCCCGCTCCCGCGCGTAGGCGATCTCGTCCTCGCGCGTCATCTTCCACTCGCGCGCCGGGGCCAGCACGCCCAGCTCGGGCGCGAGGCTGGCGGTCGCGAGGTCGAAACGGACCTGGTCGTTCCCCTTGCCGGTGCAACCGTGCGCGATGAACGAGGCCCCCTCGTGGCGCGCGACCGAGACCATGTGGCGGGCGATGAGCGGCCGGGCGAGCGCGGTGCTGAGCGGATAGGTCCCCTCGTAGAGGGCGTTCGCCTGAAGCGCGGGGAGGATGAACTCCTCGGCAAACTCGCGGCGGGCATCGGCGACGTAGGAGGCCGTGGCCCCGGACGCCTGGGCCTTCCGCCGGACGCGCTCGAGGTCGACGGGTTGGCCCACATCGACGGTGACCGAGACCACGTCGAGGCCCTTGGTCTCCCGCAACCACGGGATGGCGACTGAGGTGTCGAGCCCGCCGGAGTAGGCGAGCACAACCTTCGCGCGGGACGTCAAGTCAGCCTGTATCGCGGGCAGGGCCCAGCACCGATTTATAGGATGTGACCGTCAGGCGACAGAGTTGGGCATAGTTGTCCAATTATGAACACAGATGCCGGATGCAACGCCGTCCATCGCTCGTCGGGTGCGGGAGTACCTCGACGGCCGCCCGGTTCTCGCCGACGCGATACGCGCCGGGGTCGCGAACCACTCGGCGGTGGCGCGCCGCGTCTCGGAGGACCTGGGGGTCCGCCAGACCGAGGCCGTAATCGCCGCCTGCCGCCGGTATCCGCGCGGCCGGGGCCAGTCGTTCGGGGAGAGCGGGATACGTCGGGTGCTTCGGAAGAGCCGCATCGAGACCCGGACGAAGGTCGCGGCCATCACCGTGAGCCAAGGGGCCGACGTCCTCCAGCGGTTGGGGGACGTGGTCGAGGAGTTGCTGGACGAGAACCTTCTCTGTCGGGTGATCCAGGTCTCTCGGGGCACGGTGGTGCTCGTCGACGAGGACTCGATCCCCCGGGTCACGCGACGGCTTCGCGAGGGGCAACTTGTCGGGATCCGGAAGAACCTCATCGAAGTGGCGGTCACCGGCCCGGAGAGCATCGAAGAGACCCCCGGCCTGCTCCGGCTGCTCACCGGCGTGCTGTGGAGCCAGCAGATCAACATCGTGGAGGCGCTGAGCTGCTACACCGACACGATCTTCCTGCTCGACCGGGCGGACATGTCCGCCGCCACGACGGTTCTCTCGAAGGCCCTCTCGTAGGGCCCTCGCCCGCCACCGACCGGGCGCCTCGACCCGTGTTACCTTTTGGAAAGACGACATAACGGCTTAATACCGGAGCCGATACGGTCCGCCATGGAATCGCCCGGCGATCCCGCGGGGCGCACCCCTCCCGCCGAGAACCCGTGGGTGCTCGGCCCCCGGGAACGTCGCGGCGCCGCGTTGATCTACGTCGGGATCATTCTCGCGACCTCGCTCGGCTTGGCGCTGACGTTCGTGGTCGGACGGACCTACGGGATCTTCATCGGCCTCGGCATCCTTGCCTATACGCTGGGCCTGCGGCACGGCGTGGACGCCGACCACATCTGCGCGATCGACAACACGACCCGGAAGCTCCTGCAGCAGGGAAAGAAGCCGTACACCGTCGGGACGTGGTTCTCGCTCGGGCACTCCACGATCGTCATGGCCATGCTGGTCGGGCTCGTGGTGGCCGCGCGGTTCATCATCAGCTCGTACCCGACGTTCGCCGCGGTCGGCGCGATCCTCGGGACCGCGATCTCGGGCGGATTTCTCTACATCATCGCGTTCATCAACCTCCTGATCTTCTGGGAGGTCTACCTGATCTTCCGGCAGCTGCGGGCGGGCACGCTCGACAACGCGCGACTCGAGGCCCAGCTCAACAGCCGCGGGTTCATGAACCGCTACTTCAACTGGCTCTTCAAGTTCGTGAACGAGCCGTGGCAGATCTACCCGGTCGGGGTGCTGTTCGGTCTCGGATTCGACACCGCCACGGAGGTCACCCTGATCGCCATCACCGTCACGGTGGGGACGGCCGCCGCGGGCTTTCCCCTGTGGATGGTACTCGTCCTGCCGTTCATGTTCACGTGCGGCATGGTCCTCACGGACACGTCGGACGGCGTCAGCATGCGGTACGCGTACGGCTGGGCCTTTGCGAAGCCCATTCGCAAGGTCTACTACAACCTGACGATGACCGTGATCTCGGTCCTCGTCGCGTTCATCATCGGCACGATCGAGGTGCTCGGGGTGCTCGCGGCGGAGTTCCACTACTCCGGAGGGCCGTACGGCTTCTGGAACACGATGAACTGGCTCAACAACGCCGCGGGTCCGTACGGCATCGACGTCTGGGGGTACGTGGGGATCGGCATCGTGCTTTTGTTCATCGGCTGCTGGCTGGTCGCGATGCTGATCTACCGCCTGAAGCACTACGAGGACATCGGTTTCGGGCCGGCCCCGCCCCCCGCCCGCGCCTCCGGGCCCGATTGAACGGCGGTCGGGTCGCGCCGATGCCCGCGAAGGTGGTGCGCCTGGGAGTCTCGCTCGAGCCCGACCTTCTATCGCTCCTCGACCGCTGGGTCCGGGAACGCAACAGCCCGAGCCGTTCGGACGCGATCCGGGCGCTGATCCGCAAGGAGCTGTCGGACCGGACTCTCTCCGACCCCGGCGCCGACGCCCTCGGCGTGGTCGCGCTGCTGTACCGCCACGCCTCCCCGAACGTCCTTCAACGCCTGACCGCCGCCGAGCACCAGTGGGGCGAGCACGTTCGCTCGACCACCCACGTCCATCTCGAGGGGGACGCCTGCGCCCAAATCGTCACGCTGCTGGGGAAGCGGCGGGAGATCGACCGCGCGGCCGAGGACCTTCGGGGCGTGAAGGGCATCCTCGAAGGAGAGGCCCTCGTCATGACGCCCGCTGTCGCGGGGGGGCGCACGGGGCACCGACACCCTCACGACCACCCCGGCGTTCGGGAGGGCCCCCATGGTGAAGCGACGACCTCCCCCCGCCGCGGACGCGCTCGCGCGTCTCGCGCTTGATCGATTCCTCTCGGTCCGGTCCGGCGAGGCCGTCACCATCGAGGCCTGGACGCACGGGCTGCCGTGGGCGCTCCCGTTCGTCCTCGAGGCCCGCCGCATGGGGGCGGAGCCGACGCTCGTGCTCGAGGACGAGGAGACGTTCTTCCGCTCGCTGACCGGGAGGTCTCGGCGACCCCCCGTGCAGGCACCGGTCGGCCCGGTGGTTTCCGCCGACGTCTACGTCTACTTCGGCGGTCCGGAGCAGTTCCCCCGCCTGTTCGGGCTCCCCGCCGGCGAGCTCGAGACCGTGCTCGCGCGGCACGGCCCGGCCTGGTGGGAGGCCGCGCGTCGGGCCGGGCTGCGCGCGGCCCGCATGGCGATCACGACGGCGACCGAGACCGCGGCGGAGCGCTACGGCGTCGACGTGGGAGCCTGGCGGCGCGAGATCCTGGCCGCCAGCCACGTGACTCCCGACCGGCTGCGGGCCCGGGGGAACCGGTGGGCACGTCGACTGTCCCGCGCCCGAACGTTCCGGATACGCCACCCGAACGGGACCGACCTCACCGTCGGGGTCCGGCCGCGCGGTATGATCCTGGAGGACGGCGCCGTCGACCGCGAGGATCGGCGCCGGGGACGGTTCTGGACCCAGATCCCGACCGGGTACCTGGCGATCCCGATCCGACCGGGGGAGGCCGACGGCGCCTGGGAGGCGAACCGACCGACCTACGATCGGCTCGCCGATCCGCCGGTGGCGCTCGGCGCCCGGCTGGAGTTCACCCGGGGCCGGCTGCGCCAGTTCGCGTTCGACCGGGGGGGTGAGCCGTTCGCCGCCGCGCGGGCCGCCGGCGGCCCGGGCAGCGACCGCGCGAGTGCGATCGTCGTGGGGCTCAATCCGGGGGTCGACCACGCCCCGGAACTCGCCGAGATCGCTCGGGGATCGATCAGCCTCCTCCTCGGGAACGACCGGGCCGTGGGGGGACGGAACCGGGCGCGGTTCGAGTTCCTTTCCACGCTCGCGGGCGCCACGGTCGAGGTCGATGGGCTCCCCTGGCTGGTGGACGGCCGCGAGCGCCCCTCCCGACCGCCGTCGCGCGACGCGACGGATCCGCGCCGCCGCCGGCCGCCGTACCGCTAGGGAGCGGGTCGGCTCGTCCCCGAGGGGATGTTCGGCCCACCCCGAGAACCCATATGCCCCGCGGTCGCCTCCCCGCGGCGTGAGCTCCCGGGGCGTTGCCGAGTGGCTTTCCCTCGTCCACCAGGCCGTGTCCCTGGAGGTCGAGTTCGGCCGGCACGCCTTGGAGGCGCTCGTCGGGATCGCCGAGACCGTCGAAGAGTCGGTGTACGAACCCGGCTCCCTGGTCGGGACGGCGCGGGGGATCGAGTTCGCCCTGTCGAACCCGCCGCTACGGGCGGGCGCGTTCGCGGCGGTCCGACTCGAGGTCAACGGGGCCCGCGTGCCCGCCGCGGCGCTCGCTCTTCGACCGGGCGAGGGGTATCCCTGGACGCTCGCGGACGCGATCTCCTCCGGTGCGCCGTTCGAGTTCCATCCGGGGCGTCGCACCGAGGTCCGAGTCCAGCCGTTGCCCGTGTCGATCGAGGGCGCCGTCCGGGTCCGCCTCGAACTCGAGAGCGCGGCGATCCCGCCGCTCGTCTGGCTCGAGTTCCACGACGCGGTCCGGCAGGGACCCCCGGCATGAACCCCTCGTCCCCGGGCCCATCGCCCGTCGGACCCCGCACCCGCCTCCTGCGCAGCCTCCGGTCCGCGCTCCTGATGGACGAGCGAGGCGACGTGGAGCTTCGACGCGAGACCCGCGGTGCGGTCCTCGAGTGGGGCGGGGTCTACGGGCAGCTCGTTCGCCTCACCGGACCCTGGCGCGTAACGGTCGAGGCGGACGACGCCGCCGGGGACCTCCCGACTACCCGAACGGCGTTTCGTCGAACGGGGGACCTTTACGAGAGCTGGCACCGGATCGGTCGCCTGGCGGTCCACCAGGCGATCGCTCCGACGCTCGACACGCCGGGGGCGGTGCGCGCCCTCCGGTTCTCCGTGCCGGACGGGGGCCCGGTGCGGGCGGAGATCACGAGCTCGTTCGAGCCGTTCCTTCTTCCGGTCTTGGTGGAAGGCATCCGCCCGACCTCGTACCACGTCGAGACGCGTCCCCTGGAGCTCCGGGTGCGTCAACGAGCGTTCGCCCTGTCGCTCCGGTCCGACGTAACCCCGAGCCACCTGCTGCTGAACCGGGGCTCCTGGCTGGGAGGACGTTTCCGCGGGGGCGTTCGCGAGGTCGGGTCCACCTACGACCTCCTCATCGGACCCGGCTCCGCGAGCGAGCTCCGCCTTTCGATCGTGGGGGGCCTTCTGCGCGACCTGGAGCCCGCCGACGCGACCGCGGGCCGGACGATCCCCGGGCCGGCCGCAGAAGCCGCCGAGTCGGAGCGCCGGGAGGCCGCGTGGCGGTCAACGACCCCCGAACTTCGCTTTCCAGGGGCCCCGGAGCTCGAGCGGGCGTACAGTCTAGCGCGAAGCTCCCTGCGCGCGCTGTACTCGACCCCGGGAGAGGACCTGACCGGCCTCGTCGCCGGCTATCCGTGGTACTCCTCGCTCTGGTGCCGGGACATCGCCTGGATGCTGCCGGCCCTGCTCTGGCTGGGCGACTTCGACTGGACGTTCCGTTCGATCGGATCGGTGCTGCGGTTCCAAGCGGGCGCGGAGCTGGACATCCTCGGAGGGGAGCCGGGGGAGCTGCCGATGCAGCTGAGCCCCGGCCCGATCTTCCTGTACGGAACGTCGGACACGACGCTCTACTACCCGGAGCTGGGGCTACGGTTCGTGCGACACGCCGGCGATCCTTCGGCGGTCGGGGCCTGGTTGCCCGCGATCGCTCGTGCCATTGCGTGGGGCCGCCGACGCACGGATCCGGCCACGGGGCTCCTGCGGAACGGGGGCGAGGCGGCCGCGATCGCGACCGCGACGTCCGCACTGGCGCGCGTTCGCTACGGCATCGATGCGCCGGACACCACGATCTGGGACTCGGCCGACCGGCGGGACCACGCGATCGACGTTCAGGTACTGTGGCACGGCGCCCTGCGGGCGACCGCCGACCTACTGGCGAACGTCCCCGGCGGGACGCCCGACAACGACCTGGGGGCCCTCGCGGATCGGACGGCGGAGTCGATCCGGACGCGGTACGCCTGGCCCGAGGAGGGGTACCTGTTCGACTCCATCCGCGCGGGCCGGCCGGTCGCACGGCTCCGTCCCAATGCCCTCCGGGCCGTGAGCGCCGGCCTCGTTGACCCCGGCACCGGGCGGTCGGTGGTACGCCGCGCCGCCCGGGAGGACCTCTCGACCCCGTGGGGGATTCGAACCCTCTCCAGCCGGGATCCGGGGTACTCCCCGACCGCGTACCACGACGGCCAGGTCTGGCCGATCGCCACGGCGTGGGCGGCCGACGCGGCGTTCGCGGCCGGAGAACGCGACCTGGGCCTCGACTTCCTGCACCGCCTCGCGGCCCGGTACCTCGCCGAGGACGGCGAGGCGAACGAATGCTACCGGGGTGACCGCCCCGAGCCGTTCGATTCCTGCTTCCTGCTGGGGTTCAGCGTCGGACCGTTCCTCACGGTGCTGTTCGAGCGGCTGTGGGGTCTCTCCGTCGACGCGCGGAAGCCGTGGCTCGGCGTCCGCCCCCAGTTCCCCCCCGAGTGGCCGTCGGCCTCCCTCGCGGGGCTCCGCGTCGGTCCGGGGCGCGTGACCCTGGAGTGGACCCCCGGAGCGCTCGAGGCCGCGTGGACGGGACCGGGCCCGCTCGAAGTGTCGGGACCCGGCGGTCCGTTCCGGCTCGCGCCGGGCGGTCGCGACCGGACGGCGGGTCCGTGACGGCGCGCGGGTCGCTCTCTTCATTAACCGACGTTCTACCCGGCCCGCGATGGGATCCGCGATCGAGGTCCACGGGCTCGTCAAGCGGTACGACGGCCTCGCCGCGGTCGCCGGGATCGACTTCGAGGTCCCCGCCGGCACGGTGTTCGCCTTCCTCGGACCGAACGGAGCCGGCAAGACCACGACGGTGGAGATCCTCGAGGGGCTGCGGCGCCGGACCGAGGGGTCGGTCGTCGTCCTAGGGCTCGACCCCTGGGCGGACGGGGCGACGCTCCACCGCCGGATCGGCGTGATCCCCCAGGACTTCCACTTCTTCGAGAAGATCACCCCGAAGGAGGCGATCGAGTACTACCGCAGCCTGTTCGGGAGCGACGCGGACCCGGGCCGGCTGCTGGCCCAGGTCGAACTGCTCGACAAGAGCGGGGCCCGGTTCGACACCCTCTCCGGTGGCCAGAAGCAGAAGCTTGGGCTCGCCCTCGCCCTCGCGAACGACCCCGAGGTCTGCTTTCTCGACGAGCCGACGACCGGGCTTGACCCCCACGCACGCCGGGCGATCTGGAGCGTGATCCGGTCGTTGCGCCAGGACGGCCGCACCGTGTTCCTCACCACCCACTACCTCGAGGAGGCCCAGCTGCTCGCCGACCGAGTGGCGATCATCCACCGGGGACGGATCATCGCGTCCGGAACGCCCGACCAGATCATCCGCGCGCACGGCCGCCCGGCGCGCCTGCGCGTCGCGGGGCCGCCCGGCCTCGCGGACCTCCTCGCGAAGGAGCTGGGGGTCCGCGCCCGGTTCGAGGACGGACGCATCGAGGTCGACCTCGCGGACAAGCGGGACGCGCTCCGCATCCTCGGGGCGATCGAGCGAAGCGGGCTGCCGTGGGACTCGTTCACCACGCACGAGGACACGCTCGAGGACGTCTTCGTCCGGATGGTCGGTCGGATGGACGACGGGGCGCTCAAGTCGGAGGTCCCGTCATGAAGCCGTCCCGGATCGGGGCGGACTTCCGGATCGTGTACCGGTCGTACTCCCGGAACCCCGTCGCCCTCTTCTTCTCGCTCATCTTCCCGATCATCCTGATCGGCCTGTTCGGCCTCATCTTCTCCAGCATTGGCTCGACCTCGGCGACGCTCGTCGTCCTGAACGAGGACCACAACTCCCACGACAGCCAGCGGTTCCTGAGCGCCCTGAACAACACCTCCCTGGTCTCGATCAAGCTCGAGTCGGTCGCCCCCGCCGACTTCGCGACGTGGCTCGGCCAGAACGACTACTCGGCCGGGATGATCATTCCCGCCGGGTTCCAGGGGAACGCCAGCAACAACACGACGACCAATCTCACCCTCTTCGTCAACCCCCAGGACTCGGCGACGGAGGGCGAGGTCCTCACTGCCGTGCAGGGGGTCGCCGCGGCGTTCAACCTGGAGGCCAAGTGCGGCGGCGCGACGAACTGCACGCCGGTGATCGCGCTCGCGCCGCTGCGGAACGTCGGGAGCCAGGTCTACACCTACATCGATTACCTGATCCCCGGGCTCATCGGGTTCTCCATCCTCACGAGTCCGATGTTCTCCCTGGTGGACGTCTCCTCCTCCTACCGGAAGGAGGGGATCTTCCGGCAGCTTTCCCTCACCCCGCTCACCCGCGCCGAGTGGCTCACCGCGCGCGTCGTCTGGTACGTGATGCTCACGTTCGCGGCCGCCGGCATCATGATCGGGACGGGCGTCTACGGGTTCGGGGCGCACGTCACTCTGACGCTCGGGATGATCCCGTTCCTGGTCGTCGGCCCGTTCTTCTTCGTCTCCCTCGGCATGCTCTGCGGCACCGTCTCGAAGACCCCCGAGGCCGCCGCGCTCATCGGGAACATCGTCACGTTCCCGATGATGTTCCTGTCGGGGACGTTCTTCCAGGTGTCGAGCTTCCCGCCGGACCTCGCCGCGGTCGCCCACGCCCTTCCGCTCTACTACGTGATCGACGGGATGAACCAGGTGATGCTGTTCCAGAACTCGACCCGCGCGTTCACGGACTTCCTGGTCGTGCTGGTCGCCTCGGTCGTCGTCTTCGTCCTGGCGGTCCGACTGTTCCAGTGGCGGGACGAGCGATGAGCCCGCCCGAGCCCGCCCCCGTCGACGGAGGCGCGTTCCGCGCTTTCATGGCCGGGTGGGCGACGGGCGTTTCCGTCGTGACGGCCCGCGCGGGGGGGCGGGACGCCGGTCTCACCGTGAACGCCTTCCTTTCGGTTTCCCTCGACCCGCCGTCCGTGCTGGTCAGCCTCACGCGCGACGTCGACACGCTCCCCGTCATCGAGTCCAGTCGCGCGTTCGCGGTGAGCTTCCTCGCCGCCGACCAGCGAGCGCTCAGCGAGCGGTTCGCCCGCGCGGTCCCGGCGGCCGAGAAGTTCCGCGGTCTGCCGGTCCACCGCGGCCCGTCGGGGATCGCGCTCCCGGACGGCACCCTGGGCGCCGCCGAGTGCCGGGTCGTTTCCATCGCGCCGCTCTACGACCACGTCCTGGTCGCGGCGGAGGTCGTCCGCCTCGAGGCGGGGCGGGACGCCCCGCCGCTCCTGTTCTTCCGCTCCGCCTACGGTGAGCCGGACCCCGACGGCCGGCTTCGGCTTCCTCCCCCCGGCCGTAAGTCCGGTCGCCGGACGCGCCGGTCGCCGGGCAGGCGGCGGGGAGCGCCGCTTTAACCCCGCCCACTCCTTCTTCGGGGGATGCCGGCCGACGAGCGGGCGGTGCGCGTCGCGATCGTCGGCAGCGGCCCGGCCGGACTCACGGCCGCCCTGTACTGCGCCCGCGCGGAGCTGAAGCCGGTGGTCCTCTCGGGCATCCCACCCGGAGGGCAGCTGCTGATCACCACGGATGTCGAGAACTACCCCGGTTTCCCCGAAGGGATCCAGGGGCCGGAGCTGATCGACCGGATGCGCCGGCAGGCCGAGCGGTTCGGCGCGGAGTTCGTGGACGACAACGTGACCCAGGTCGACTTCACGCACCGCCCGTTCCTGCTCCGGACCGGTACGCACGGCTCGTTCCGCGCGGACGCCGTCATCGTCACGACGGGGGCGAACGCCCGGTGGCTCGAGCTCCCATCGGAGGCGCGCCTGCGGGGGCACGGGATCAGCGCCTGCGCGACCTGCGACGGGTTCTTCTTCAAGGGCCTCGAGCTGGCCGTGGTCGGCGGCGGGGACACCGCGATGGAGGAGGCCCTCTTCCTCACGAACTTCGCCACCAAGGTGACCGTGATCCACCGCCGGGACCGGCTCCGGGCGAGCCCGATCATGCAGCAGCGGGCGCGGAGCCACCCGAAGATCGCCTTCCTCCTGGACACCGAGGTCGTCGAGGTCCTCGGGGCGGACAAGGTCGAGGGGCTACGGCTCCGGAACGCCCGCAGCCAGGCCACGAGCGAACTCAAGGTCGGCGGGCTCTTCGTCGCGATCGGCTACGTCCCGGCGACGGACGTCTTCCGCGGGGTGCTCGACCTCGACGAGAAGGGGTACCTCCGGGTCCACGACCACACGCGGACGAACGTGGAGGGGGTGTTCGCCGCCGGGGACGTCAACGACCACCGGTACCGCCAGGCGGTGAGCGCGGCCGGGGCGGGGTGCATGGCAGCGATCGATGCCGAACGGTGGCTCTCCGAACGGGCGTCCTCGCCGGTGCGGCCCGCGACTGCCCGGTAGGCTTTAATTACGTTCTGCCCGGTGGCACGGCCGAGCCGCCCGCGTGCCGAGCAAGAAGAGCCTCCACATCGAGTCGTCGGGGCAGCTCTGCATCTACTGCGGGGCGTGCGTCGGGATCTGCCCCCTCAACTGCATCTACCTCGACGAGACGCGGATCACGTTCGACGAGCGGGTCTGCACGCGGTGCGAGATCTGCGTGAAGGCGTGCCCGGTCGGCGCGATCGAGATCGACTGAAACGGCCCGTACGGGGAGTCGCATGGTCCAGAACCTGAAGACCGACGTGCTCGTCATCGGCGCCGGCCCCGCGGGCAGCATGACGGCGAAGTGGGCCGCGAAGCACGGCGCGAAGGTCCTGATGATCGAGAAGCGGCAGGAGATCGGCAGCCCGGTCCGGTGCGGCGAGGGGATGAGCAAGGAGTGGCTCAAGGAGGTCGAGATCAAGCCCGGCCGCTGGATCAACGTCGAGGTCGAGGGCGCGCGGATCTACTCCCCGTCCGAGAAGGTCTTCGAGATCAACGAGAAGCACGCCGGCAACGAGGTCGGGTACGTCGTCGAGCGCGACGAGTTCGACAAGCAGCTCGCGATCGACGCGGCGAACGCGGGCGTGGAGGTCCTGCTCAAGACGGCGGCCACGTCGCTCCTCAAGGATGGGAACCGGGTCGTCGGCGTGAAGGCGAAGGCGTTCGGCGAGCCGTTCGAGATCCGGGCCCCGGTGACGATCGGCGCGGACGGGTTCGAGAGCCAGGTCGGCCGGTGGGCGGGGATCCCGACGAACATCGCGATGCGCGACATGGACACGTGTCTCCAGTACCGGATGACGAACGTCGACTGCGACGTCCGCTACTGCGACTTCTTCCTCGGACGGGTCGCTCCCGGGGGCTACGTCTGGATCTTCCCGAAGGGCGAGGGTCTCGCCAACGTCGGGATCGGCGTCCAGGTGAGCCAGGTGTCGAGCCCGGCGGACGCCCGCACCTACCTCGACCGGTGGATCGCGAACCACCCCGGGTACGCGAAGGGCAAGAAGATCGACATGGTCGGCGGCGGGGTCTCCATCTCCGCACCGTTGAAGCAGACCGTCGCGGACGGGATCATGCTCGTCGGCGACGCCGCCCGGATGATCGACCCTCTGACCGGCGGCGGGATCGCGAACGGATGCATCGCCGGGAAGATCTGCGGCACGGTCGCCGCCGAGGCGGCCGCCGCGGGCGACCCTTCGAAGGAGTTCTTCCAGAAGTACGAGAAGGGATGGCGGGCGCGGCTCGAGGAGAAGCTCTACCGCAACTGGCTCGCGAAGGAGAAGCTCGTCACCCTGAGCGACACGACGTTCGACAAGGTCGTGGACGCGCTCGCCGGGGTCCGCCTCGAGAAGCTCAACGTCCACAACATCCTCCGGGCGGTCCACGAGAAGTACCCCGAGGTGACGAAGGAGTTCGAGGCGTTCCTCTGACCGCCCCGACCGACCGCTGATGCCCGGCGCCCCGAACCGACCCCCCGAGGCGACCCCGCCGCCCCCACCGGTCGTCGCGACCTCGCCCGAGCGCAAGGTGCTCCGTCGGCTCGTGCCGTCGCACGTGGCGCTCCTGCTGGACACCTGGAAGGGTCCGCTCTCTCCCGACCTCGTCCTCCCGCTCGAGAAGGCCGAGGCCGCCTACGCCGCGTCGGACTTCCCGACCGCGACCACGGCGCTGGACGTGCTCTCCGTTCGGCTCGCCGAGCCGCGATGGCCGACGATCCCCGAGCCGTTCCGGCTCCTGCGCGTCCCGATTCCCGCGCCGATGCCGCCGTCCTGGGACCCGGAGCACGCCCTGCCGGCGCCGGAGAAGGAGGCGCGCCGCGCCCGCAAGGAGGCCGAGACCCAGCTCGCCCTCGCCGCCGGCTGCGTCGCCTGGGCGACGGGGCACGGGGTCGCCGCGGAGGACCTCGCCCCCCGGCTCGACATCGCCCGAACCGCGCTCGACGCCGACGGGGTCCCTCCGCCGTTCCACGAGGCGATCGACGCCCTCTGGACGGCGCTGCGGCCCCGGCTCCCGAGGCCGAAGGTCTCCGGCACCCGCGCCGCACCGGCGGTCGCGCCGGAGTCCGAGCCCGAGGAAGCCTGAGGCGGCCGCCGAGACGTTAAGGCGGCGGGCCGGGTCGGGGGCGGTCGATGGCGCCTCCCCGGTTCGGTACCTTCTCCATCGTCGCGCACGACCCCGAGACGGCGGCGTGGGGCGTCGCCGTCCAGTCGAAGTTCATCGCCGTGGGCGCGGTCGTCCCGTTCGCCGAAGCCGGCGTCGGGGCCGTGGCGACCCAGGCCCTGGCCAACGCGACCTACGGCCCGGACGGGTTGGCCCTGCTCCGGAAAGGGGAGTCCGCCGACGAGGTCGTGCGCCGGCTCACGAGCGCGGACTCGGGCCGGGACGAACGGCAGCTGGGCGTCGTGGACGCGAAGGGGCACGCCGCCTCGTTCACCGGCTCGAAGTGCCTCGACTGGGCCGGCCACGAGGTCGGGGCCGGGTTCGCCTGCCAGGGGAACATCCTGGCCGGACCCGCGGTGGTCCGCGCGATGGCCCGGGCGTACGAGTCGACCCGCGGCGACATCCTGGACCGGCTCCTCGCCGCGCTCGTCTCCGGGCAGCGGGAGGGCGGCGACCGCCGCGGCATGCAGTCGGCCGCGCTGCTGGTCGCGAAGAAGGGCGGAGGCTACGGCGGGGCCAGCGACCGCTGGGTCGATGTCCGCGTGGACGACCACCCGCACCCGATCGAAGAGCTGCGACGCGTGTTCCGACTCTACGACCTGACGATGCTCTCCCGGGAGGACCCCGCGACGCTGCTCCGCATCCAGGGCGAGACCGCCGCGGCGCTCCAGCACGACCTCGGCGTCCTGGGCTACTACACGGGGAGGCTGAACGGGACCTGGGACCCCCCGAGCCAGGCGGCGTTCGCCCGGTTCATCGGCGAGCACAACTTCGAGAACAAGCAGCGCGAGGACGGTACCGTCTGGCCGTCGATCGTGGCCTACCTCAAGGAGCGCGCCGCGCAGGAGGTCGAGCGGCGCACCCGCACCGCGCCGATCGTCCCCGGCGCCCTCGACCGAGGTCCCGGAGCGTCCCCGGGGGGAGGGTCCGCATCGGCGCCGCCCGCGCCCCGGCGCCCTCGGTCCGGGTGACGGTCGTCGTCCGACGACGGTGCCGCTCCCCGGAGGCGGCGCGCGCGCTCCGCGCGGCGGTCCGGGCCGACACCCCCGACTTCGTCCGCTTCCGTGTCCGCGGGCCCACCCTCACGATCCGGCTCGAGGCCGCCACCGCCGCGAGCGCCCGGGCCACGCTGGACGACCTCCTCGCCTGCCTCGGCGCGGCGGAGCGGGCGGCGGGGCGGACCGTCTGATCAGTCCGCCAGCATCCGCGCGACCGGGGCCGCGAGGAGGGGCACCGTCTCCTCGACGGACCCCACGATCCCGACGTCCACGTCGTGGAAGAGCGGTGCCTCGGGATCCGGGTTGACCCCGAGCACCGCCCGAGCCCGCTTCCAGCCGATCATGTGGTTGGGCGCCCCCCGTACTCCGATCAGGATCGCGAGGCGGGGCGCGAGGAACCGACCGGTCAGGCCGACCTGCAGCTGACGGGGCACCCACCCCGCGTCCACCACGCGTCGCGTCGCGGTGAGCGAGGCGCCCCAGGCGCGAACGGTCGGCCGGAGGCGGGCGATCCCTTCCGGACCCCCGACGCCCATGCCGACCGCGACGACGACCTCGGCTCCCTCGACCCGGGGGCCCGGTTCCACCTCGCGCCCGTCGGCCTCTCGAACGACGCGCACCGGGACCCGGGGCGCGGGGAGGGGGTCCCAGCGCAGCCCCCCTCCGGCGCCCGGCCGGACGGACGGAGCGAACGTTCCGGGCCGGATCGTCGCCACGCCGGGTCGGGTCCGCGTGCGGATCCGCGCGAGCGTTCGCCCGCCGAACGACGGCTTCGTCCAGACGATCGTCCCGTCGGGCGCGACGCCCGCGGCGACCGCGTCGCCGACGAGCCCGAGACCGCGATGGGCGGCGACCTGGCCCGAGACCTCCCGGCCGTATGGGTCGCTGGGGAACACGACCGACGCGATCTCACGGCGGACTTCGAGCAGCCGCTCGATTGCGGCCGCCGTCGACCCCGCGTCGAGGTCGCGGGCCCCCCGCTCGAGGAGGTGGCCCGCCAGAGCCCCCGCGACCTCGAGTCGGAACGTCGCGTCCTCGGGGGGTGGGGGTCCCACCCATACCGCCGAGGGCCAGAACCCCGGCAGCGCGCGCCGGACCTCCGAGATCGGGCCGAGCGACCCGGCGTCGAGCGAACCGTCGCACGCGGTGGCGAGGACGGCCACTTCGCGGCGTGGGTCGAGGCGCGGCGGGGCCGGCGGGATCCCCGTCGGAGGCTCCGCGCGCCGGACGAGGAGCGGACGAAGTGCCGCCAGCGCGCCGCGCACCCGGTCCTCGACGGGACCTTCCGCGAAGACGCGGGCGGCGCGGGTCGGGGCGGCGTCCTCGACCGCCTCCACGACCGTCGGCGAGCCCGCCACGCCGACGAGCGCCCGGTCGATCCCGAGCGCGGCCGCTCCCACCACCTCGACCGCCGTTTCGGAAAGTGCGGCGACGCGCTCCGGATCGGGTCGGAGCGGCTTCGCGATCTTCTCGCCCACCGCCACGAGCAACGGAGCCTCGGCGCGGACCCGGGCCCAGCCGAGCGGCGTATCGACCTCGAGCGTGAACCGATCGCCGTCCTCGGTCCGGGCGATCGCGCGGGCGCCGGTCACGACCGGGATCCCGAGCAGCCCGGCGACCTCGGGACCGACCTCTCCGGTCTCGCTGTCCGTGGTCCACGCGCCCGCCAGGATCAGGTCCCGGCCGATAGGCCCGATCCCGCGCACCAGCGCTCGCGCCGTGGCGAGGACGTCGGAGCCGGCGAGCACCGGGTCCGACACGAGCCGGACCCGGTCCGCTCCGACCGCGCGGGCCTCCCGGAGAGCCGGGAGCGCGTTGGCCGGCCCCATCGAGACCACCCGCACGCTCTCGCCGGGCCGCCGCATCTCGATCGCGACGCGCAGGGCCCGCTGGTCGAACGGGTTGAGGAACAGTTCCGCCCCCTCGCGGACCACGGCCCCGCGTCCGGGGTCGAAGCGGAGCGCCTCGAGCGCCGGGACGACCTTGGCGAGAACGACGAACTCCATGGGGAGCTCCGTCCGAAGAAGGCGGGGGCTAAGAGGCCGCCTCTCTTCCGCCCGCCGTGGACGCACCGCCGGGCGGCGCGCGGGAGGACACCTCTCCCGCGGCCGTCCGCCGGTACGCCGTCGCCGTCGGGATCACGGTCCTGGCGATCGTGAGCCAGTACTTCGTCCCGGAGATCGTCCCGGCCTCGCGCCCGGTCTACGCCAGCACCGCGGCGGACCTGCTGATCGTCTACGCGATCCCGGTCGTCGCGTTCTCGCTGCTGGTCGGGGCGGGACCGCTCCGGCGGTGGAGGGTACGGATGGGAACGGCCGCCTGGGAGGGGATGCGGTGGTACGGCGGACTCTCCCTGCTCGCGCTGTTCGTCACGCTCGTGCTGACCTCGCTCTACGCCGCGTTCGACCCGGCCGCGCTCCAGCTGCTGAGCCGAACCCCGCCGCCGGTCCTCGCCGCCCGGTCGGACCCGTGGTTCTGGGTGGGGTTCTCGTTCGTCATCGGAGCGGTCGAGGAGACGATCTTCCGGGGGTGGATCTACGGCTTCTGGCGGGGGCGTGCCGCCTCCTGGCTGGTCCCCGCGGTGTGGACCAGCGTGCTGTTCGCGGGCGTGCACCTCTACTACGGCACGACCTACGGGGTCGCGGCGCCGCTGATCTTCCCGACCCTGTTCCTCATCGGGTTCGCCTTCGCGGCGACGTACCAGGCCTCCTCGGGGAACCTGGTCGTGGTCGCGGTCCTGCACGGCGCCTACGACGCGTCGGCCTTCCTCTCCCTGATCTCCCCGTCCGAGGGGGCGGTGGCGCGGTACCTGCCGGTCCTGGCGGGAGCCGTGATCGCGCTGGTCCACTATCTCGACCCGTCGTCCGGCTCGCCGGCGCTCCCCGCAGCCGCCCCGTCGGAACCGAGTTGATGCGGCGGGCCTCCCCCAACGCGGGGGGGTGCCGGTCCCGAGAGGGGACGGGGTCGGCGCGCGGCCCGTCAGCATCAAGAACGGGGCGCGGCTCGCCCCTGCGATGGCCCCCGCGGACGCCGAGGTCCGAGCGATCCTCGAGAACGCCCGGACGATCGCGGTCGTGGGCCTCTCCGACAAGCCGGACCGCGACTCGAACGAGGTCGCCCGGTACCTAAAGTCCCAGGGATACCGGGTGGTGCCGGTCAACCCGATGCTGACCGAGGTCCTCGGGGAGCGCGCCTACCCATCGGTCTCGGCGATCCCCGGTGACCTTCGCGTCGACATCGTGGACGTGTTCCGCCGGAGCGATCAGGTGCTGCCGGTCGTCGACGAAGCGATAGCACGCCGCGTGCCGACGGTCTGGATGCAGCTGGGCGTGGAGAACGGGGAGGCGGCCGCCAAGGCTCGGCACCAGGGCCTCACCGTCCTCGAGAACCAGTGCATCATGGTCCAGCACCGACGACTCGGGATCCGTCCGAAGGGACCCGGCTGACCGACGATGTCGGCGAGCACTTCTCCGCCCCGGCCGTCGTCCGCGACCCCGGCGGCCGCCCCGCCCGCGGCCCCGCTCGAGGGGGCGATCTTCGACCGCGGCATCGTTAGCCGCGACACCGTTCGGGCCAGGACCTGGGAGCTGCACGGGACGGGAAAGGTGCTCGGCGCGGCGACCGTGGTCGACCTGACGGCCCAGGGTACCCTTGTCGTCGGTGGCGCGCTCGCGGCCGACCGGGCGTCGGCACGCGGAACCCTGGAGGTGGGCGGACCGATCGAGATCCGGTCCTCTCTCTCGGTCGGCGGGCGGTTGCGTGCCGCCGGCGCCGTCCACGCCGCGGAGTCCGAGCTCGTCGGGTCGACGACCATCGCGGGGGAGCTCCGGGTCGACCGGGCGCTCCGGGTCCGAGGGTCGTTGTCGGCACCCGCGCTCTGGGCCGGGCAGGTATCCCTCCGCGGCAACGCCCGGGTCCCCGGAACGATCTCGGCCCACGACGTGAGCATGGACCTGGAAGGGGACTCCGCCCTCGGCGCCATCGAGGCCGGGTCGGTGCGGCTGGTGGCCCGGGCACCCCACCCGGTCGCGCGGCTGCTCGGCCACCGGATCTCGGTCTCGGTGGAGCGGGTCGAGGCGGAGACGGCGGAGCTGACGGCGGTCGACGTGCGGTTCGTGCGCGCGAAGCGGATCACCCTCGGACGCGACAGCCACGTCGGGGCGCTCGAGGGGACCGTCGTACGCTCGCACCCCTCGAGCCGGATCGGACCCGAGTCCCGGTCCCCGCCTCCGCCCGGACTCTCTCGTTGAACCGGCCCGGCCCCCCACGTCGGCCTTTATTCCCCGCGGGGCGTCGCGCTCGCCCGTGACGCCCGGGGACGAGGAGGTCGGAGCACCGTCCGCGGTGCAGTTGCAGGCCCGGGTGCTCGCCTACTGGGAAACCACCGGCGTCCCCGCGCGGGCCGTGGCGGGACCGGCGGACGGACCGGTGTTCCGATTCACGGAAGGACCCCCGACGGCGAACGGTCCACCGCACGTCGGACATCTGGTCGCGCGGGTCCTGAAGGACGTCCAGCTCCGGTACCGCCGGATGCGCGGGTACCGCGTCGTGAGCTCGATGGCCGGGTGGGACTGCCACGGTCTCCCGGTCGAGCTCGAGATCGAGAAGCGGAACGGGCTGCGGTCGCACCACGACATCGAGGCGTTCGGGGTGGAGCGATTCTGCGACGCGTGCCGCGCCGACACGCTGCGGGTCGCCTCGGTCTGGCAGGAGATGAGCCGGCGTCTGGGCTACTGGCTCGACTACGAGCACGCGTACCGGACGATGGACCCGCCGTTCGTCGAGAGCGTCTGGTGGTCCCTCAAAACGCTCTTCGACCGGGGGCTCCTCGAGAAGGGCCACTACGTCCTGCCCTACTGCCCCCGGTGCGAGACGTCGCTCTCCTCGCACGAGGTCGCCCAGGGGTACCACGAGACCACCGACCCCTCGGTGACCGTCCGGTTCCCGCTCGTCGGCGCCGCCGGTCCGCGGCGCGACCTGCTGATCTGGACCACCACGCCGTGGACGCTCCCCGCCAACCTGCTCGTCGCCGCGCGCGCGGACATCGACTACTCGGTCGTGAAGGGCCCGGCGGGGATCGAGGTCGTCCTCGCGACCGCGGCCGTGCCCCGCTACTTCCCGGACGGCGCCGAGGAGGTCGCACGCCTCACCGGGCGCGACCTCGCCGGCTCGACGTACCGGCCCCCGTTCGACACGCCGGGACCCGGTGCGGGGCGGTACCGCGTCGTCCTCGACGACTTCGTCACGGTCGAGGAGGGCACCGGGTTCGTCCACGTCGCGCCGAGCTTCGGCCCGGACGACCTTCGGATCGGGACGCGCGAGCGGGTCGGGGTGTTCGACCCGCTCGACGGCCGGGGCCATTTCACCGACCGGGTGCCACGGGTCGCGGGGAAGGCGTTCAAGGCGGCCGACCCGATCCTCTGCCGGGACCTCGGGGACCGGGGTCTCCTCTTCCGTTCCGAGTCGCTCCGCCACACCTACCCCTTCTGCTGGCGGTGCGACTCCGCGCTGCTCTACCGGGCCCTCGACTCCTGGTTCGTCCGGAGCTCCCGCGTCACGGAGGCGCTCGTGCGGCACAACGGGGCGGTCCGCTGGATCCCGGAGAGCTACCGGGAAGGGCGGTTCGGCAACTTCCTCACGGAGGCGAAGGACTGGGCGCTCTCGCGCAGCCGCTACTGGGGGACCCCGCTGCCGATCTGGGTCTGCGACGCGGGGCACGCGACCTGCGTGGGCAGCTTCTCCGAGCTGGCCGAGCGGGCGACGTCCCCGCTCCCCCGCCCGTTCGACCCGCACCGGGTGACGGTCGACCGCCTGACCCTCCGGTGCGCCGCCTGCGGGCACGACGCCCGGCGGGAGGCGTACACGATCGACGCCTGGTACGACGCGGGCGCCGCGCCGTTCGCGCAGTATCACTACCCGTTCGAACCGGGCCCGTTCGACCCGCACGGCCCGCTCGACTACGTCGCCGAGGGGCTCGACCAGACGCGCGGCTGGTTCTACACGCTCCTGGTCCTCGCCGTGACGCTGTTCGACCGACCGGCGTACCGTACGTGCGTCACGACCGGGCTGGTCCTGGACGAGTCGGGGCGGAAGATGTCGAAGTCGAAGGGCAACGCGCTCGAGCCGCTCACCACCCTCGAGCGGCTGGGCGGCGACGCCGCGCGGTGGGGGTTCCTTTCGCTGGACTACACCGAACCGATGCGCGTCAGCGAGGCGAGCCTCGAGAAGGCGGCGGCCCGGACGATCGGGACCCTGCGGCACGTCGTCGCGTTCCACCAGGACAACGCGCGCGCCGACCGCCTCCCGCCGCACCGCGACCCGCCGGCCCCCCCGGGAGTCCTCGACCGTTGGCTCCTCTCCCGCCTCGAGGGCACCCGGCTCGAGGTCGAGCGGTCGCTCGAGTCGTTCGACCCGCGCGACGGGGCGACCGCGCTCCGGATCTTCGTGGACGACCTCTCGACCTGGTACCTCCGGCGGTCGCGGCCGAGGTTCTGGGGCGAGACGACCCCGGCGGACCGGCAGCACGCGCACTCGACCCTCTCCTACGCTCTCCTGGGCCTCGCGCGAACGGCGGCCCCGCTCCTCCCGTTCACGGCGGAGTGGGTCCACCAGGAGGTCGGCGAGCAGGGATTCTCGTCGGGGGAGCGGTCGGTGCACCTGGCCCCGTGGCCGTCGCCGCTCGCCCCGAGGGACCCGACCCTCGAACGCGGCATGGAGGAGCTCCGGGGCCTCGTGGAGATCGGCCGGGAGCTCCGCCAGCGGGCCGGGGTCAAGGCGCGCGTTCCGCTCCTCGAGCTCGTCGTCTTCGGCACGCCGGGCCCGGACCTCGCGGCGCTGGGGGAAGAGGCGGACGACCTGCTGGCGGGCGAGCTCAACGTGCGACGCGTCGTGCGGGTCGCCGCGACGGTCCGGCCCGAGTACCCCGATGCCGACTGGGTTGTCCGGGAGGACGGCGGCGTTCCGGTCGCGGCGCTGCCGCGGCGGCCGACCGAGGAGCTGCTGGAGGAAGGGCTCGCGCGGGAGGTCGCCCGCCGGCTGCAGCAGCGACGCAAGGAGCTGGGGCTCCTCTACGGCGAGCGGGTCCGGGTCGCGATCGCCGTCGAGGGACCGCTGCGCCGGGCGGTCGAGCCCCGGCGGGAGGCGCTCGCGAAGGAGCTGCTCGCCGATTCGTTCGAGCTCGCGAGCGGCCCGCTTCCGGCCGACCCCGACACCACGACCTGGGAGTTCGAGGGGTTCACGTTCTCGGCGCGCGTCGCGCGGTCGGGCGCGACGGCGCCGCGCTGACCCTTCGGACCCGGCCGCCGGGCTCCGTCTCGGCGAACACCTCGGCCTCGAAGCGCCGAATCCGGATCCGAGGGTCCCGCCACGCGCCCCGCGGAAGGTCCGCCTTCTCGCACGTCCCGTCCAGGAACTCCTCCGCGGACCACCCCTGCTCCGGAGCGACCTGGGGCAGGAGGAGCCCGCTCCGACCGCCCGCCTCCACGATGAGGCCGTCGCGCCCGACCCGGACCGAGCGCGCGATCGCCTCGGCCCCGACCGCGTCGACCGGGACCGGGACGGTCAGGACCGAGACCTCGACGATCAGGTGCCCCAGCTCGGCGGCCGCGACCGGGGGGAAACGCGGGTCGTCGAACGCGGCCGAGAGGGCCGCCTGGGCGAGGGCCTGGCGCAGCGGGAGGAACGGCATCGGGTAGCCGATGCAGCCGCGCAGGAGCCCGTCGGGGTGGCGCCGCAACGTGACGAAGACCCCGCGCGGCTGGTCGAAGACGGCGGGCCCGGGGGCGACGTCGCCGTCCGAACGCGCCCCCCCCAGTCTCTCGGCGATCGACCGGCGGGCCCAGCGGACCGACGCCTCCCCGGCCGCGTCGTCCAGCACGGAACGGGGACCGGGCGCGGGCCCAAAGGCGCTTCGGAGGTCCGGCGGACCTTTTATAGCGGGGCCCGGTCGGCGGCCTCCCCATGCCGTTCCCCGAAGCGGTCGAGCGCCTGCTCAACAAGAAGATCTGCATGAACTGCTCGGCGCGGAACCCCCCGAAGGCGGTCCAGTGCCGCCGGTGCGGCTACAAGGGGCTGCGCGTGAAGTCGCGCGAGCGCGCCGGCAAGACGGCGTAGCGCGCCGGTCAGGGCGCGGGGCCGGGACCGGTACCGCGGCCGAACGGTGTCGGGGGCCCCTGACGCGTCTCCCGGGCGACGGCCAGCCGCTTCTCGGCCAGGAACATCAGGTTGTGGATCCCGTCCCGCCAGCTCTGGAGCTTGGGGGGACCGGCCCGCTCCCCGTACTCGATCGGCACCTCGAGGAACCGAAGGCCCCGGAGGACCGCCTCGATCTTCAGCTCCTCGCTGAGCGCCATCCCATCTTCCGAGAGATGGACTCGGTCAAGGACCGCCCGCCGGAACACCCAGAACCCGCTCTGGGTGTCCGCGATCGTCCCGCCCGGGAGACCCTTCAGGAACCGGTGGTAGAGAACGCGCAGGAACAGGTTGAGGACCCAGTTCCCGATACGGTGCTCGGTCGTCATCGAGCGTCGGGTGACGTAGGCGATCCGGTCCCCCGTGAGGAAGTCGATCTTCTCGTCCTCGAGCCGGCGGACGAGCTCGGGGATCCGCGCGACCGGGTACGTCCCGTCCCCGTCGGCCGTGGCCAGCACCTCCCCCCGCGCCTCGGCGAACCCGGTCTTGTACGCCCGGCCATACCCCCGGCGCCGCTCGACGACCACCCGGGCCCCCTCCGCGGCGGCGAGCGCCCCGGTCCCGTCGGTCGAGGCGCCGTCCACGACCAGGACCTCCCAGTCGACCGGGTCGTCGCGGAAGAGCGTGCGGTTCGACTCTTCCGCGGCGGCTCGGAACTGCCGGATCACCGGGCCGATCGATACCGCCTCGTTGAGCGTCGGGATCACCAGGGTCGCACGCATCGGGAACGGACGGGAGCCCGCCGACCACTTAAACCGAATTGGGTGCTCGGCGGCAGTACGTCGCCCGCACGGACCCCCCGGAGTTCCCGCCCGCGGCCCGCGCGACGCCACGGCAGCTTTCCGACGACCGCGGACGTGGGGATCTGGGCGACCGGCCCGGACGCGGCGGCGTTGCTGGAGGAGCTGGGCCTCGCGCTGTACGGGCTCACGACGGACCTGCGCGGCGTGCGCTCCCGGGAGGTGCGCTCGGTCCGGGCCGCGGCGGACGACGGGGCCGGGCTGGTGGTGGCGTTCCTCGGGCAGCTGCTGCTTCTCGAGGAGGAGGACGGGTTCGTCGGCCGGTCGATCGAGGCGACGGTGGGCGGGGACCCGCCCCGCACCGTGATCGCCCGGGTCCGCGGCGAGCCGTTCGACCCGGCCCGGCACGTCGCCCGCACCGAGGTGAAGGCGGTCACCCTCCACCGGCTCGAGTTCGACCCCGTGCGCGGACGCGCCCGCGCGATCGTCGATATCTAGTCCGCGGCTACGGCATCCGTTCGACCAGCGCCCGGAGCGACGCCCCGGACGCGGGCAGCCGGCCCGCCTTCCCGAGGATCCGCTCGAGGCCGGCGAAGACCGCGTACAGGTCCGGCCAGTCCGCGATCCCCATGTGGCCGATCCGGAAGATCTTGCCGACGAGCGCTTCCTGCCCGCCCTGGACGAGCACGTTGTACTCGCGCTCGAGCACCTTCCGCACCTCGGCATCGCCGAGGCCGGGCGGGTTGTGGATCGCGGTCACCGTGTCCGAGGCCCACCGGCGGTCCGGGAACAGCTGGAGGCCGAGCGCGTCGACCGCGGCGCGGGTGGCGTCCGCGAGCCGGTGGGTCCGGGCGAGCCGCTGCTCGAGCCCCTCCTCCTTCAGGATCCGGAGCGCCTCGCGCAGCGCGAGGAATAGCGGGACCGCGGGGGTCCACGGCGTGTCGTTCTTCTCGATCGACTTGAGGTGCTTGCCGAGGTCGAGGTAGTACGCGCGCGGCTGAAGCGCCGCGACGGCGCGGTCGGAGAGATGCACGAGCGCGAGGCCGGCCGGCGCGGCCAGCCCCTTCTGCGAGCCGGCGACGACCGCGTCGATCCCCCACGCCTCGATCGGGACGGGGATCCCCGCCACCGCGCTGATCCCGTCCACCAGGAACAGCGCCCCCGAGGCCCGCACGGCCTGGGCGATCGAGGCGAGGTCGTTGACGAGCCCCACGCTCGTCTCGTTGTGCACGGTGCAGACCGCCCGGACGTCCCCCTTCGCGAGCTCGGCGAGCACCGCCTCGGTCGGGAGCGGTTGGCCCCACGGCGCGGTCAGGGTCGTGACGTTCTTCGAAACGCGACGGACGAGGGCGTCCGTCCGCTGGCCGAAGTTCCCGTTCGACACGACCAGGGTCCGGCCGTCCGACGGGACGAGGCCCGAGTAGACCGCCTCCAGACCGGCGGTGCCGCTCCCCGTGAGGATCGCCTGGTGGCCGCGCGCGCCGAACAGGGCGGGCAGGAGCTCGCGGATCTCCTGGACGACCCCGTGGAAGAAGTCGCCGCGGTGGTTGACCGACGGCATCGACATCGCGCGGAGGACGCGGGGGTGGATCCGCACCGGACCGGCGATGAGGAACGTGTCCGTCTCGGGGTCGAACGTCATCGAGCGCCCCCGGGCGGCGCCACGAGCGAGGCGAGCGGTTCGCCGTGGAGCGCGCGGAGCACCTCGTTCACGATCTCGGCCCCGGCCCGGCGCTGGCCCTCTTCCGTCAGGGCGCCGAGGTGCGGGGTCGGGATGACCCTTGGGTCCTCCAGCAGCTCGCGGGACGTCGGCGGCTCCGTCTCGAAGACGTCGAGCGCCGCCCCCGCGAGTCGCCCGGAGCGGAGCGCCGCGAGGAGCGCCGCCTCGTCGACGAGCGCCCCGCGAGCGACGTTGACGAGGTAGGCGCCCGGGCGCATCTTCGCGAACGCCCGCGCATCGATCAGGTGGCGGTTCTCGGGAGTGAGCGCTGCGTGCAGGCTGACGATGTCCGCCGCGCCGAGCACGGCGTCCAGCGCCATCGTCTCGGTCGAGTCCCCCGAGCGGGGGACGAACGGGTCGTAGGCGACCGCCCGCGCCCCGAACGGGACGATCCGCCGCGCGACCTCGCGCGCGATCCGGCCGTACCCCACGAACCCGACGGTCCGGCCCGCGAGCTCGTGGCCGTGGGCACCGCGCTCCCAGCGGCCGGCGCGCGTCGAGACGACCGAGCCCCACAGGCCCCGCACGAGGATGAGGTAGAGGGCGACCGTCAGCTCCGCGACGCTCGTGGCCGCGGCGCCGGGTGCGTTGGCGACACGGATCCCGCGGGCGGCGGCGGCGGCCAGGTCGATGTTGTCGACGCCGACCCCCGCGCGCGCGACGAGCGCGAGGTGGGGCGCCTTCGCCAGGAGGTCGGCGGTGACCTTCGTCCGGCTCCGGACGATCAGCCCCCAGGCGTCGCCCAGGTGCCGGGCGAGCTCCGTCGGGGTGGCGCTCGCGTCCAGGACGCGGCACGGCCCCGACCGAAGCGCCTCGAGGGCGGACGCATCGATCGGGTCGGTGACGACCACCAGCCGTTCCGCTGCCACCGGCCCGCGGAGCGAAGGAGCCGTAAAAAGCCCTTGGGCCCGGCGGCGCCGGACGCTCACCGGGTCTTCGGTACCGGGGTCCGCTCCAGCGCCGACCGGGCGATCGCCTCGCCGCGGACGCCCCGGATCCACGGCTCGGGCTTGATGATCACCCGGTGCGCGAGGACCGGCTCGACGAACAGCTTCACGTCGTCCGGAAGCACGAAGTCCCGCCCGCTGAGCAGCGCGCGGGCCCGGGCGACCTTCTGGAGCGCCAGCGCCCCGCGGGGCGAGGAACCGACCTCGACCCGGGCGTCGTCGCGCGTTGCCCGGACCAGATCGACGATGTAGCCCGCGATGGACGGGTCGATCTCCACCGACTCGACCGCCTGCTGCAGCGCCCGAAACGACGCGACGTCCGCCACGGGCTGGACGTCCACCGTGTCCTGGGTGCGCGCCCGCCGGCGCGCGAGGATCGTCCGCTCCTCCTCGGCCTCGGGGTAGCCGACCCGGAACTTGAGGAGGAACCGGTCGACCTGGGCCTCGGGCAGGGGATAGGTCCCCTCCAGCTCGATCGGGTTCTCGGTCGCGATCACGAGGAACGGATCGGGCAGCGGGTACGTCGAGCGCTCGCTCGTCACCTGGTGCTCCTGCATCGCCTCGAGCAGCGCCGACTGGACCTTCGGCGGGGCGCGGTTGATCTCGTCCGCGAGCAGGACGTTCGTGAACAGCGGGCCGGGACGGAACTGGAACCCGCCCTTCGTCGCGTCCAGGATCTCGCCACCGGTGATGTCGTGCGGGAGGAGGTCGGCGGTGAACTGGACCCGCTGGAACTCGAGCCCGAGCGCCTGGGCGAACGACTTCGCCATCAGGGTCTTTCCGAGCCCGGGGAGGTCCTCGATCAGGATGTGGCCGTTCGCGATCAGCCCGGTGAGGATCGTCTCGACCGCCTGGACACGGCCGACGACCGCGACGCGGACCGCCGCGCGGATCCGCTCCGCGAGCGCGCGCGCCTCGACCCCCTTCATTCTCCGGCTCGAAAGACGGAGGCGCCGCGGTATAAAGTGGGCCCACTCGGACCGTGTACCCCGACCGTAACGATCCGCGTCACCGTAGGCGGACGCCCTCTCGGCGGTCTGACCCCGGTCGGGGATGTCGGGCGTCGGGGTTGTCCTCGCGTCATTCTCGGCGGACGACCCGTCCGCATTGAGTCGAGAGGGACCCTTCGTCGACACCCGGGCGCGGCGCTGGGCCGCGACCGAGCCGGTATCCCGCGCCCGACCTAAGGGTTTGCGGCCCGGTTCCGGTCGAGAAGGTCGGGCCGCCCGAAGAAGACCGACAGGAGCACGATCGAGAACACGAACAGCCCGGCGGCGATCCCGACGACCGCGTTCCGGGACGGCAGGAAGAACGCGCTGACCGTGCCCACGGAGAGGACGAAGACGGCGATGAGGAGGGACGGTGCCGCCCGGAGCGCGCCGCCGGGCGTCTCCCGGGGATCCTCCGCGTACCAGACGAGGAGGGCGAGGCTGGCCGCGCCGCCGAGCAGGATCGGGCCGGGCGTCGGGGCCGCGGACGCGGCGAGCACGACGAACGCGCCGAGGACGAGCACGCCGGCGACCTCCCGCCCGGGATCGGGGACCCGGGCCCGGATCCACGTCGCCGCGGCGACGACCCCGGCCGAGACCCCGAGGCCAAGGTACCAGGGCACGGTCGTGCCGAGCGAGAACAGCGCGAGGAGGCCCGCGAGCAGCACGGCGAACGGCACCTCCCGGGTCGTGACCGCCGGGTTCGCCGCCGGAGCGGTCACGCGCTCCTCCGACGGCGCGGCTGCTGCAGGAACCGGACCAGCCGTCCGAGGGACCAGTAGTCCTCCCAGTCGATCACGGGGGCGTGCACCCAGGTCTTCCCGAGCGAGGTCTGCCGCTCGACCCGATCGATCCGGCGGGCGAGCGTCTCGTCCGCGGGGTCGAGTCGGATCGTGTGCGAGGCCAGGCCCAGCGGGGACGGGCTCAGCACCACCACGGGGTACCCCCGGCGGGTCAGGTACGGCACGAGCTCGGCGCTCGGGGCGCCGGCCAGGCTCGAGATCAGCAGCACGGTGATCCCGCGCGGGAAGTACCGGCCGAGGCTGACCGCGCATCGTTCGGTCGGACCGGGGACCGCGGCTCGCTCGGTCGCCAGGATCGCCGCCTGGATCCGGCCCGCCTGGTGCCGGCCCCCGGCGAGCGGGACGGCTTGCATGAACTCGCCGAACGACGCGTAGCCGACCCGGTCCTTCTCCCGCAGGAACGCCTCCGCGAGGCCGACCGCCGCCGCGCGTCCGACCCCCAGGAGCCGGTCGTCGATCGCGGCGCCGAGGGGCGTGGGGCGCGTGTCGAGCAGGAGGACGATGTCGCCCGTGCGGTCGAGCTCGAACTCGTTGGTGAGCCGCCGGCCCGCGCGCGCGGACGCGAGCCAGTTGATCCGCCGGGGCGGGTCGGAGGGCTGCGCCTCGCGGATCCCGTAGAACTCCCCGCTCGACCCGATCCGGCGGGACCGCGTCTCGCCGGGCAGGGGAAGGGTCCGGTCGAGCCGGATCGCGCCCATCCGCAGGACCCCCAGCGGGGACCGCTCGACGACAAGCGACGACCGGTCCCCGGTCGCGAGTCGCTGGACGAGTCCCAGCGGGTCCTGCCAGACGACCGCGGGCGGCGGGACGATGGCGATCGTCGGCCGCGGCGAGGTCCAGCGGTAGGTGAACTCGACCCCGGCGGCGGTCGCGGTGTACGCCGGGTTCTCGGGCCCGACCAGGTCCCCCGGCCGGTGCGCGAGCACGTGCAGCTCGGGAGCGTGGGCGACGCCCTCGGCCCGGATCTGGCCGGAGACGCGGACCTCCGTCCCCGACCCCTGGACGCCCCACTCGAACGAGGCACGGAATCCCGGGGGCGGGCCGGTGACCGCCGCGGCGAGCGGTGCGACCAGCAGCGGAAGGGCGACGAAGACGGGGACGGGGTTGCGCGCGGCGATCGCCAGGACGAGGAGAGCGGTACCGGTCCCCAGGAACAGCCAGGCCCGGGGCGTCCAGCGAAGTCCCGTCGAAGGCCCGCCGTCCGGGCTCAAGGCGCCGTCTCGAGCTCGTTCAGTCGGGCGGCGAGGTGGTCTCGGAACTCGTCGGGGGGAAGCCGGAGTAGGCGGCCCAGGTCGGAGGCGCTGCGAATCGGCAGATCGGGATGGGCGCCGAGGCGGTCGAGGCGGTCGAGGAGGAGGACGAGCGCCTCCCGGCCGGCGCGTCCCTCCCGGAAGAGGACGCGGCTCCCCAACGAGACCTCGGGGGGGGCGACCGCCCGGATCCGGGTCGCCGGGGGGGCGCCGCGCAGGGCGTCCCACAGCGCGAGACCCGAGGCGGCCACCGCCGCCCCGGCCATCGGAACCGCGACCGCGAGATCGGCCCGACCGACCAGCGAGAGGAAGATCGCGAGAACGGCGAACGCGACGAAGACCCCCTGGAACGGTCGGTTCACGGGCCGGTCCCGGGTCGGGCGAGGTCGGCCTCCGCGGCGCGGATCGCGTCCCGGGCCTCGGCCGCCGAAGCGGCGCTCAGCGGATGGGAGGAGTAGCGGGCCTCTTCGAACAGCCGCGTCAGCGTGTCGGCGGCCCCCTTCCGCACGCCGAGGGGCAGCAGGAAGGTGCGGCGGATCTCCTCCGCGGTCGAGTACGCCACCTCCCCGACCAGCGGCCCGACACGCCGGAGGAGGCGGTCGTAGAGGTGCACGATCACCGCACGGGGGTCCTGGCCCTCGTCCAGCTCCGACACTGCGGCGGCGAGCGCGTCGTGCGTCGCGGACGTATCCTCTGCGGCGAGCCCCGCTCCGCCACGGCCCCGCGACGGGCGACCGAGCACGGACGGTATGGCGACCGCGGCCACCCCGAGCGCCACGGCGACGATCACGAAGTACGGCAGGTCGCTCGCCACGGTCAGCACGCCGGCCGGGCCCATCGACCCGGAGCCGTTCCCCGGGTTCCCCTGCGAGGTGTTCGTGGAGTTGTTGCCCGGCGCCGTTCCCCCCGTCCCGAACGACCCGGACGGGGTGCAGAGGCAACCGCCGCTCACCGCGAAGTGGACGAGCAGCAGGAAGACGATCCCGACCACGAGTAGGGTGGCGAAGAACACCACCGACCGGCCCAGCGGGACGACCCCGGGGCTCCGCAGCCGGTCGACGAGGATCGCGACGAACCCGAGGGCCAGCGGCGCGACGAAGAGGAGCCCCCAGACCTGCGCCGGAAGCTGGAAGAACGATCCCGGCTCCGGGTCGGGCGACGCGGAGGGGGTGGTCCCGGCGAGCAGGGCGGCGCCGGCCCCCGCCGCCAACGCGACGCCGACGAGGGCGATCAGCGCCGGGGAGGCCCACGACTTCGCCGCCATCGTTCCCTCCTCGTACGGCCTAGGCCCGGACCGCCGATAATCCCTTCCGCCGCCGGGCGGGGTCTCGGCTCAGGCGGGGGCGTTCGGCGACGGCGGCCGCGCGAGCAGGTAGAACGCCCGGCGCTCGTGCTCGGCCGTGACCACCGCGAAGTCGTCCACGACGTACTCCAGGTCGAGCGCGGCCCGGAAGGCGTCCCGCACGGCGTGGCGCCAGCGGCGCAGCGAGGCGGCCTCGTGCTCACGGATCGAGGCGAGGTCGAACGGGACCTCGAGATGGGCGCTCGCGCCGGTCGGCTCGGAGACGGCGGTGGGAACGCGTAGCCCGCTCTCGCCGGGTTCGGTGTCGACGATCGCCCCCGAACTCCTCCACCGGGCCGCCTGCTCCTCGCGGGTCGGTCCGGCCCCCCCGAGGCGCTCCTCGACACTCGGCGCGGCGATCGCCCAGCGGACGCGGAGTTGGTCGGGCTCCAGCCCCCGGCTCACGTCGTCCGGGGGTTGCCCGAGGTACTGGGAGTGATACCGGTCGGGGACGGCGCCCAGCCGTCGGACGGACAGCCAGGCCGCCCGGCTGGACAGCGGGTCGAACGTCCACCGGATCTCGGGCAGCCCCTGGCGCAGTACCTCCTCGCGCAGGAACGCCAGGAGGCGAAAGCCGACGTGGTGGTTCTGGTACTCGGGCCGGACCACGGTTTGGTGGGCGTAGTAGTAGAGGGTCGTCCCGTCCCAGCCGAGGGTCGCGATCGAGCAGCCCGCGAGGTAGATGTCCGCGAAAGCCCCCGCCGCGATCCCCCCGTTCTCCTGGAGCACCCGCTGGAGGATCGCCGGCACGGCCGCGGCGCCCTCCGGGTCGGGGAGGGTCCGCTGGAGCTCCTCCGCGTGCCGGAACTCCTCGGGCTTCTCGAGGCGCCGGAATCGAAAGCCGCGGACCCGGTCCTCCCCCTTCGGCTCCACCACGGCCGGACGACGGGAGGTCGGTACTTAACTCGGCCCGGCGCGGACCGCCGCCTACCGCCGGACGTGCAGCTCGGCGCTCTTCTCCTCGTACCGGATCGTGTCGCCCGGGGTGAGGTCCCACAGGAGGTCCTCCATCTCGGGGATGTTGCGGAGGAACTCGGCCTTGCTCTTGGTGAGCATGAGGTGCTCGAACCGGCGGCGTGCGATGAAGTAGACCCCGACCAGGTACCCGCCGATGATCGCCACGATCGGGCCGATGATGATGAAGACGAGGTTGTAGTTCGCCGACGGCTGCGCGGTGGCCTGCTCGAACGTCGGGAACGGCGCCACCGAGTGGAGCGGCGTGAAGTCGGCGACGGCGATCACGGTCAGGAACGCCCCGACCGCGAGCACGAAGATCGAGATCGCCGCCCGGTGGGCCCGGAGGCCGTACCGGAGGCGGCGGCCCAGGGGCACCTTGGCCTCGTTCGGGGGCATCCGAACGGCGGCACGCGGGCTCGCTTATCAACCTAGCGCCGCGGTCGCTCTCGGCCGCCGGAGGGCACGCGCACCGCGTCGAGCGTTCGGTGTGCCGTCGGCGCCGTGGCCCGTTACGGGCCCTTCGTCGGAAGCGGGCGGTCGCCCGGCGCGGACGGGGTCCGCCCGTACGGGGTCGGCCCCTCCCGCGGGGGCGGGGCCGCTCCGGTGGGCGGCGGGATCTCGTAGAGCAGCGGGCGGAACCGGTAGTACGTGTAGCCCGATATCGCGGCGACGAGGAGCGGCCCGGCGATCCGGGTCGCCTCTCCCCCCAGCGGGGCCAGCCCGAGGAGGAAGAACCCGACGGCGCCGAGGAGGGCGCCCCGGAGCGGTCCCCCGCCCGGGAGGCGACGGGACCCGACGCGTTTCAGGGAGACCAGGGCGCCCGCCACCTCGAGCGCGACCACGGCGAGCAGCTCCACGGCGGTGGCGAGGAGAGGCACCGCGGCCCCGGCCCCCGACCCGCCGGTAAACGACGCGACGAGCGTGAGCACGAGGATGCCGCCGACCGACGCGCGGAAGCCCAGCGCGTAGAACGGTCCGCTTTGGCCGGACCCCCAGTACCGGGTCCGGAGGAGCGCCCACTGGGCGAGCTCCGTCCCCCCGACGAGGAGGGCCAGGGCGGCCAGGGCCCCGGGCAGCGCGGCGTTCCCCATCGCCAGCACGAAGAGCAGGAAGGCGACCGCGAGAGGAACCCCGACGAACAGCCCGACCGTGTACGCCGCGACCTCCTTCCGCTCGTCGAAGCGCGTCTCCGCGACCTGCGGGGTCGCGAACCGGCCGATCTCCCAGTAGACGAACCCGCCCGACAGCGCCACCCCGACCAGGCCCCCGAGGAAGATCGACGAGGCGAACATCGTCACGCCACCTTGCGACCGGAGGCGAGGAACCCGGTGTGGCCCAGCATGTCGAACTCGGGGCGGGTCCCCCCTTCCCCGACGTGGAGGGCCCGCTCGATCAGCTCGACCGCGCGCACCTCGTCGAACCGGAGGGAACGGAGCGTGCGCACGGTCCTCTCGAGCTGGTTGTACGTGGGGGTGAACGTCCCGACCCAGCCTCCGAACGCCAGCGCGCGGTGCGCGGGCTCCAGCACCTCCCACGGCTCGGGGAGGTCCAGGATCACGCTCGTCACCCCGTCCACGTCCAGCCCGTTCTTCACGACGTCCCGTTCGCGGAAGGTCACCCGGTCCTCCAGACCGGCCCGCCGAACGTTCTGCCGGGCGGCCTCCAGGAAATCCGCCCGACGCTCGAAGCTCGTGACGCGGCCGCCCGGCCCGACCGCCGTCGCGAGCGCGATCGTGAGCGCCCCGCTCCCGGCCCCGGCCTCGGCCACGTGCGCGCCCGGGACGACACCGGCGAGGTAGCCGAGGTAC
>JASHSP010000003.1 GCA_030038655.1 Thermoplasmata archaeon
TCGACCAGCATCTTGGCGGCCGGGTGCTCGACGTCCATCTCCTTGAGGATCGTGACGCCGTCGTTCGTGACGACCACGTCGCCCATCGAGTCGACCAGCATCTTGTCGAGGCCCCGCGGACCGAGGGTCGAGCGGACCGAGTCCGCGATCGCCTTCGCGGCGGCGATGTTGTTCGACAGCGCGCCGCGTCCCTTCTCTCGCTTGGTCCCTTCCCGCAACACCAGGATCGGTGTTTGACCCGTCATCATCACGACCTTCGCTCCGGAGCTTCCTCGAAGAAGTCGAGTTTGGTATGAAAGCGGTTCTATTTAAGAACGGCCAGCGCGGTCCCGATGGCTCGCCGGGAACCGACGGCGGGAATCCTCGGCGAGGCGAGCCCGACGTCTCCGCCGGCAGCCGAGCGCCGGCCTCCGGGGTCGCTCGGCGCGGCAGAGCCCGTGGTCGGGCCCTTCCGGGGCCGGGGGACGGATAACTTCGTCCGGGAGGGGGGTGGCGACCCTTTAAGAGCCTCTTATAGGCCCTAGGGTCGGGCCATGCTGAAGATCCGGATCGAGAACGTGGTCGCCTCAACCTCGCTCGCCGACCAGCTCGATCTCCCGTCGATCGCGCTGCGACTCGACGGCGCGGAGTACGAGCCGGACCAGTTCCCGGGTCTCATTTACCGGCTCAAGGACCCGAAGACGGCGATCCTCCTGTTCCACTCGGGGAAGGTCGTGTGCACCGGGGGAAAGAGCCGAAAGCAGGTCGAGGACTCGATCCGCGTCGTCTCGCAGGAGATTCGCAAGGGCGGCCAGAAGGTCACTTCGCGCCCGCAGATCCAGGTCCAGAACATCGTCGCGAGCTCGGACCTGGGGAGCGAGATCAACCTGAACGCCATCGCCGTCACCCTCGGGCTCGACCGCGTCGAGTACGAACCGGAGCAGTTTCCCGGTCTCGTCTGCCGTATCGAGGACCCGCACGTGGTCGTGCTCCTGTTCGGGAGCGGGAAACTGGTCTGTACCGGGGCGCACCGGCCCTCCGACATCGAGGTCGCGGTGCGCAAACTGATGAAGGAGCTCCAGGGCGCGGGGCTGCTGCGCTGAGGACTCCCGACCGCCCCGACTCCAGGGCCTAGGCGGCCTTCTGGGCCGCGATCCACGACCGGACCCGCTTTTCGAGGTCGCGCAACGGCACGGCGCCCTCGCCGAGCACGAGGTCGTGGAAGGCGCGCACGTCGAACCGGTCCCCCAGGCTCTTCTCGGCGAGCGTTCGCAGCTCGCGGATCTTCAGCTGGCCGATCTTGTACCCGAGGGCCTGGGACGGCCAGACGATGTACCGGTCCACTTCCACCTCGATGCCCACGTCGCTCATGCCGGTATGCTCTCGGAACAGGTCGATCGCCCGGGCCCGGGTCCAGCCGAGGGCGTGCATGCCGGTGTCGACCACCAGACGGATCGACCGCCACATGTCGAACGTCAGCTGGCCGATTCGGGAGTACGCGTCCTGGTAGAACCCGAGCTCCTCACCCAGACTCTCGGCGTACAGCCCCCAGCCCTCGGTGAAGGCGGTCGGGCCGGTCTCCCTGCGGAATCCCGGCGTCGATTCGAGCTCCTGGGCGAGGGCTATCTGAAGATGATGCCCGGGGACCGCCTCGTGGAGCGTCAGGGCCTCCATCTCCCATCGCGGTCGTACACCGACCTGGTAGGTGCTCGCGTAGAAGGTGCCGGCGCGGCCGGTCTTCGGAGAGCCCGGGACGTAGTACGCCGCGGGCGAAGTCTCCTCGCGAAACCGAGGCACGGGCAGCACGCCGTACGGCAGCCGCGGCAGCCGACCGAACAGGCGACCGAGGGTCGGGTCGACGCGCTTGGCCAGCGCCCGGTACCCGTCCAGCAGGTCCTCCGCGCGCGACCAGTAGAAGCGCGGCTCGGTCCGAAGGAACTTCTTGAACTCCTCGAAGGACCCCGTGAACCCGGTCTTCGCCATCAGCGACTCGATCTCCGCGCGGATGCGGCGGACCTCGGCGAGACCGACCTCGTGGATCTGCTGGGGCGTAAGGTCCGTCGTCGTCGTCCATCGGACCAGGAATCGATACGACTCCGCCCCGTTCGGCAGCGCGGCGACGCCGATCGCCTCCCGACACGCCGGCAGATACTCGGTCCGGAAGTACTCCCGGAGCCGCTCGAACGCCGGCACGATGCCGTCGCGATAGGCCGCACGGGCCTCGACGAGAAGCCGGCGCCGATCGGAATCCCCGACGGACGCCGGGAACTCGCCGAACGGTTTCAGGAGGGCACTCTCCATCGCGTCCGCCGGGATCAGGTGGGTGATCTCGTCCGGCACGCCTCGGACCGCGATGCGGGCAGGGGTGTATCCGCGAGCCCGACCTGCCTTGAGCAGCGCGACGGTCTGGTCGACGGCGATAGGGAGCGAGCGCAGCCGTGCCACAAGGTCCACGAAGTCGGACCGCCGCTCGCGGGGCTGCAGGTCGATCGTGTCGGAGGCGTTGATGTGGATCCCCTCGAGCTGGTTGAGGGGCATCCACAGGTTGACCGGCGACGTGCCGCAGAACGGGAATGGATCGTGGCCGAACTTGAGCCCTGCCTCGGCGTCCTCGACGAGGTCGCGGTACATGCCGAAGCTGACCCGTTGGTCGGCCGGCACGGACGCAGGGTCGAGCCCGAGGAGTTCCTTCCGAGTCGTCGCCAGGTGGCGCCGGCGTCGCCCGATCCCCTCCGGCGAGTCGTCCCGCCATCGATCGTTCTGCCCGGGGTACCCGACCGTCGTCGCGAACTCGGGGTACTCGATGAGCCACCGCTCCCAATCCGCCTCGAGGAAGGCCGCGAATCCTGTGGCCTTCCCCTTCCGAGAAGACCCGGAACGGCCGGTCATGCGGCCGGCAGAGCGGGAGCTTCGGATGAAGACTGCTCCCGCTCGGTACCGCGGAGGTCGATGGGGTCCGCGTGCTGCGCGGGCGCCCGGCTCCGGGCGAACCGGACCCGCCCGGGGAGGGAGCTATGACCTTTCGAACTCGTCCCTGAACAAGGTCGGCCGATGGACCGCTCGCTCTACTCGATCCGCCCGTTTGTCGAGGCAGACTACGAGGTTCAGGCACGTATCGAGAACAAGGTCAACCCCGAGATTCCGGTCTCCGCGGAGGAACTGCGTCACTGGGAGCGCTCCGCCACCCTTCAACCGGGTCGCGTGAACCTGAAGTACTCTGTCTCGGAGAACCGGACAGGAACGATGGTCGCCTTCGGCGCCCTCCACCATCAGTCGTACGCATTCCACCCCCAGAAGTTCGCGGTCTCGGTCATCGTGGAACCGGGCCACCGCGGCCGGGGAATCGGCCGCGCTCTCCTCGAGCGTCTCGAGAAGGAGGGACGACAGCGACGGGCGACCCGGCTCTGGTGCAACTACCGCGACGGCGACGAACCGAGCGGACGGTTCGCCTCGCTCAACGGGTTCGTGACGCGACGGAAGGTCTGGCTCTCGCGCCTCGAGCTGGCGGCGGCTCAGCTCGAGGGAATCCCGGATCGGACGGAGGATCTCGTCGCGCGAGGGTTCCGTTTCACGACGCTGGTCCGGGAAGGGACCGAACGTCGGGTCGTGCAGGAGCACCTTCACCGGTTGATGCGAGTCACCTCCGCCGACGTGCCGCGACTCGGCGAGTACACTCCGTTGACGTTCGAGGAGTTCCTCGCCCGGGATCTGGGAGGTCCGGGCTTGCTACCGGAGGCCGTGTTTCTGGCCGCGCAGGGGGACGAGTACGTCGGGGTGAGCTGGCTGGTGCGCGAGCTGGCGGACGGAACCGCCCTCCGGATTGGATTCACGGGGACCGACCCGCGGGTCCGCGGTGTGGGCCTCGCGACCCAGCTGAAACGCCGGGCGGTCCTTCATGCCCGGGACCGCGGCTACCGTTACCTCACGACGGTGAACGACTCGCTCAACCGACCGATCTGGGCGATCAACCAGAAGTTGGGCTTCCGCCAGCAGGTCACCTGGGTTCAGGGCGAGAAGACGGTGGAGCCGGCAAGGTCGTAGCGGGTTTCCGGGCAGCGCCCTCCCGCGAAGCCACACCGGCGGTTTCCGTCTCGCCCGACGGCGCGGCCGCGCGAGCCGGCGAGGGCCGGGGCGCCGTGGGTTGGAGCAAGGCCAACGCCAGCAGTATGCACGCCAGGGCCGCCGCCTCCAGGGGCTCGAATCCCTCGCCGAACGCGAGCACCCCCACGAGCAGGGCGACCACGGGGTTGAGGAACGTCACCTGATTCGCACGGACGGCGCCGAACCGGCGGATCATGCCGAAGAAGAGCGTATAGCCGATCACCATCGAAAGGATCCCCACGTAGGCGATCGACCCGACGGTGGCCGCGTTGAGAGGCAGGGAGGGATGGCGAGAGACCAACGGAACGGCGAGGGCGGCGGCGATGCACCCTCCCAGGAACTGGAAGGTTCGCCCCCAGACATCCTCCCCTTGGGGGCGGGCCCGACCCACGAGGACCGCGCCCGTCCCCTGACACGCGGCGCCGAGGCCGAAGGCGGCAAGCGCCGCGATTCCCGCGACCAGAGAGCTGCCTGTGGTAGCGAAGCCGAGCAACACGACGCCCCCGAGCCCCAGCGCGAGGGCCATACCCTCGCGCCGGTGAATTCCCGCCGGGGACCCCATGATCCATAGAACGAGGAGGCTGATGATCGGGGACGTGGCGTACACGATCGAGGCGCTCCCGCCCGTCGCCCCGCGAAGCCCCCAATAGAGGGGCAGATTGATCCCGGCGATGAGGAGGGCACCCAGTCCCGCGGATTGGAGCAGGGACTTCGCGGCGGGGCGCCTACCGCGGACGACCCGCGCGACCGTCGCCATCACGGCGGTCGCGAGGAGCAGGTCCAAGGCGACCAGAACGATCGGGTCGGCGCCTCCCTCGACTCCAACGCGCGCGACGGGGAACGTCACGCCCCAAATCACGCCGAGCAGCAGCAGCTGGCCCAATCCGGTCGACCGGACCGACGCCCGTACGCTCACCGCCCGCCTCCTAGGTAGGCCTCGACGGGTTCTGATGATTTGG
>JASHSP010000063.1 GCA_030038655.1 Thermoplasmata archaeon
CCCGGCCGTCAGCCATCCGGTCGGCACGTTCGTGATGAGGTTGCCGAATCGGTCGATGTGGACGACCTCGCCCCGGGCCTCCGACGGCGTGCGGGCGGGAACGGGGATCCGGTACGGCTTCGGTCGGATCCGGGGGCCGAGTTGCGACGGTGCGACCCCCTGGGCGAGCCGGACCGCTGCCGGGGCGAACACGTCCCGACCGTCGAACGTCGTGCCGACCCGGGCGCGGGCTCCGGTCTGCGCGGCGACGATACGGTACGCGGCGGCGGCTCCCCCCAACGCCTCCGCGAGGGGGAGGAGGACCCCGTTGTCCGGGCCGACGAGAAGGGACCGGTCCCGGCAGCGAAGGACGATCGGGGCCCGGCGTCCCCCGACCCCCGGGTCGACCACGACGACATGGACCGAGCCCGGTGGAAAGCCGCGGGCGATCGCCCGCACGACGAACGCCGCTTCCGCGATCGCGTGGCGCGGGAGCTCGTGCACCAGGTCGACGACCCGGCCGGGATCGATCGATCGCGCGAACACCGCCTTCATCTGGGCGGCGTACGCCGTGCCCAGGTCGCTCGAGAGGGTGACGATCGGCGGCGTGGCGCGGCCCCGTCGGGGCGCCATCGGTCGATCGGCGGTCGAACGCCGATTACGACTTCATGATCGCGACCAGGAAGATTCCGACCGCGACCAGCGCGCCGATGACGGCTGCGAGGATGACGAGGAACGACTCCCAGATGAGGGTACCGAGGTGGCCCTTGCCGACGCCGAGCCAGCCGGCGGAATAGGCGTATCCCACGAGGAGCCCCACGACGAGCCCCGCGACCAGAAGCCCCACGCCGACCATCCGGCTCTTGCCGCTCCCAAAGTACGCGGTGAAGATCCCCGCCAGGATCAGGAACAGCGAAAAGACGAGCAGGAGGATCGCGAGGAATTGCCATCCGCCGACGCTCAACGAGGTCCCTACGATTTCGAACATTTGCCTCTCTTCAGAACTTGATGCCCGTCAGGGTTTTCGTGTCGATGACGCCGGCGACCGACCGGATCTTGTCCACGACCAGGAGTCCGAGCGCGTTGAAGTCCTCGGCCTCCACCTTCGCGATCAAGTCGTACTCCCCGAACAGCGGGTGCAGCTCGACGATCCCCTTGACCCGGAGCAGCTCGGTGTACACTTCGTGCTCCTTGGCCGGGGCCGTGCTGATCAGGACGAAACCGATCGCCAAGCGCAGCGCACCCTCTCGACGGCCGGCGACACGGTCCGCCCTTAATAAGCGTGTCGAGAAGCGAGCGGTCTCCCGGCGGCCGGAACGGTCCGGGGCTCGTCCGGCAGCGAGTGGAGTCGTGCCCGCTTAAGTAAGTCGCGCCTAGGTCGGAGCCGTCCGAATGAAGGTCCCGTTCCGAACCTGGCCCGGCCGGCTCCTGGTGCGGCCGTGGCTTCTCGGGTTCGTTCCGATCAACGCGGCGACGGCCGGGTTCGGCGTCGTCCTCCCGCTGCTCATCCTGATCACGCTCCACGACTCGTGGGCCGACGTCGCGATCGCGGCGACGCTGTTCAACGCGGCCGTGATCCTGTCGTCGGTCGCTTGGGGCCACCTCGCCGATCGCTACCCGATCCGGCGAACGTTCCTCGTGGTCAACTACGCCGGCTACGCCGGCCTGTACGCCCTGCTGGCCCACGTCGGGTCGGTCGTCGAGCTCTACGCCGTCTACGCCGTGATCGGCGCGATCGCGCCGGCGGGGGCGAGCGCGTCGAACCTCCTCATCCTCGAGAAGTTCACCGAGTCCGAGCGCGCCGGCGCGTTCGCGTCGTTCCAGGAGATGAGCATGATCGGCTCGGTGATCGGCCTTCTGGTCGGTTACTTCTGGACGCTCGAGAACGACGCGTTGCTCACGCTCCTTTACGTGCTCGCGGCCCTCGCGCTCGCGAGCGCGGTCGCCGTATGGTTTGGCGTCCGGGACGCTCGCCGGACCCTGACGACGGCGCACGTCGCGCGCCACCCCGAGAGCCTGTTCTCGCGGCTTCGGCCGGTCCTCTCCTTCCAGCTGCCGATCCCGTTCTTCCCGCACCGCCCCAAGATCCGGCCGACCCCGGTCGCGCGGTTCCGTCGCTGGGCGCGGGAGGAGCTCCATCACGAGCTGCCGCTCATCATGGTCGCGTCGTTCCTGTTCAATCTCTCCGCGAACCTGTTCAACATCTCCTACACGCCGTACCTGTACGCGGCGGGCCTCGCCGCCGCCTCGATCTTCCTCGTCAACCTCTCCAACAACCTGACCCAGACGATCGTCTTTCCCCTGACCGGAGGCCTCGCCAACCGCATCGGGGCGGACCGGCTCGTCCAGCGGTCGACCTACGTTCGGGCGATTGGGTACCTCGCGACCGCCGGCTTCACGCTGTACGCGCTCTCCCGAACGGTGGCGTTCGGCGGGAACGTGGTCGTCTACGCGGTCCTCGGCGGCGCGATCGCGGTCTACACGACGGCGAGCTCGCTGATGCTGTTCCGGGGACTCACGGGGCGGGACGCGGGCAGCCTGCTCGGGGTGAACAGCGCCCTCGGCGGAGGGGCCGCGGTGGCCGGGGCCGGCCTGGCCGCGATCCTGTCCGTCTTCGGCAGCTACCGGCTCGTCTTCCTCGTCTCGGGCGGGATCCTCCTCGCCTCCCTGCCGCTCTGGGCGGCCGCGACGGTAGCGTACGGCCGCCGAGGGCACGTGCCCGCGGCGTCGGGCGTGGTCGGCGGGGATCGGCCCACGGTGGCGGAGCCGGCCGCGAAAGCCCATTAATCCCCCCCCGGTGCCTCCTCCGTGGGCCCCACCGAGCCGTCGGACGTCCATCGAGGCCTCGAGGACGTTGTCGCACTCGAGTCCCGGATCTGCTTCATCGACGGGAAGGAGGGTCGCCTGATCTACCGAGGCTACGACATCCGGGACCTCGCAGCCCGCTCGACCTTCGAGGAGGTCGCCTACCTCCTCTGGTACAGCCGCCTGCCCAACACGAGCCAGCTGTTCGAGCTCAAGCACCGAATGGCGGAACTGCGCGTCCTCCCCGACGCGCTCGCCGAGACGATCGACTCCCTCCCGCACGAGGCCCTCCCCATGGACATCCTGCGCACGGCCGTCAGCGCCCTGGCCCTGCTCGAGCCGGAGGAGACCAAGCCGGGCGCCAGCTCGATCGGCGGGGCCCAACGCCTCACCGCGGTCCTCCCGACCATCCTCGGGCGGATCCTCCGCCGCCGCTCGAAAGGGGGCCCGATCGCGCCGCGCCCCGATCTATCCCAGGCCGCCTACGCCCTCTACGCCCTCTTCGGCCGGGACCCGAGCGAGCTCGATGCCCGCGCCATGGACGTCATGCTCATTCTCCACGCGGACCACGAGCTCAATGCGTCGACGTTCGCGGCCCGTGTCACCGCGTCGACCCT
>JASHSP010000004.1 GCA_030038655.1 Thermoplasmata archaeon
TCGAGGAGTCGCTGATGATCGAACCGCCCGAGACCGAGAGCAAGCGCGAGCTGGACCACTTCGCGGAGGTGTTCGAGCGCGCGGTCACCGACACCCCGGAGAACCTCCGCGGGGCCCCACGCCACCTCTCGGTCGGGCGGATCGACGAGGTCCGGGCCGCCCGCGAGCCCCGACTCTCGTGGAAGGATCTTCGGGCCGCGCCGTAAAGGTTGAAACCCCGACGCGGCTCCCGCCGGGCGATGAAAGCGCGGGTCAAGAAGGTCTTCGGGTTCCTCGAAACGCCGGTCGACGCCCTGGTCCTGGCGAACTCGGTCGACCCGCATCTGGACCGGAGCTTCTTCTACCTGTTCGATGCCCCCAGCGGGCTGTTCGAGGGATCGATCGCGATCGCCCACCCCGACGGCGAGCTGGACGTCCTCGCCTCGCCGCTCGAGACCGAGAGCGCCCACGTCGCGGCGAAGTCGGACCCCCACGTGCGCGTCCACACCGCGGGCCGCGACGAGACCGAAGCGACGGTCAAGAAGCTCCTGGGCGGGGCGTCGACCATCGCCCTCAACTACGCCGAGCTGACCCACGCCGGCTTCCTGCAGCTCGACAAGATGCGACCCGGGGCGAGCTGGGTCGACGCAACGAAGGCCGTGCGACGCGCCCGCGCCACCAAGGACGCGGAGGAGATCGCCCGGCTCCGCAGGGCCGCGGAGATCGGGTCGACGGTCGGCGGGGAGATCCCCGGCGTCCTCCGGCCCGGCCTCCGGGAGGTGGAACTGGCCTCGGAGATCGAGTACCGGATGAACCGGGCCGGTGCGAGCGGGCCGTCGTTCAGCACCATCGTGGCCTTCGGCGCGCACGGGGCCGAGCCGCACTACACCCCCGGCGACACCCGACTCGAGCCGGGGAATTCGATCGTCTGCGACTTCGGGGCGTACTACCGGCGGTACGCGAGCGACATCACCCGCTCGTTCCACTTCGGGACGCGGGATGCTGAGATGAAGGCCGTCCACGAGACCGTCGAGGCGGCCCAGCGCGCCGCCTTCGACACCATCCGACCGGGGGTCTCGGCGAAGGAGGTCCATCTCGCCGCGGAGCGGGTGATCGACGCCTCCCGGTGGAAGGGTCGCCTCATCCACGGCGTCGGACATTCGATCGGCCTCGCCGTGCACGACGGATGGTACTACGGACCCAAGATCGACGACCCGCTCGAGGAAGGGATGGTGTTCACGGTCGAGCCGGGAATCTACCTCCCCGGAAAGGGCGGCGTCCGTATCGAGGACGACGTCGTCGTCACGAAGAGCGGCTACGAGTTCCTCACGACCGCGCCGCGGCAGTACATCGAGGTAGCCGCGTGAGGTTCGGGGTCCTGACGGGGGGCGGCGACTGCCCCGGCCTCAACGCGGCGCTCCGGGGAGTGGTCGTCCGGGCGAGCCGCTCCGGCCACGAAACCGTCGGCTTCCTGGACGGGTGGAAGGGGGTCCGCGACGGGCTGGCTCGGCCGCTGGCCCCGGCCGACGTGGCGGGGATCCTCGACCGAGGCGGCACGATCCTGGGAAGTTCCCGCACGAACCCGTTCGCCAAGGAAGCGGATGCCGCCAGGGTGCTCGACCGGCTCGCCGCGCAGGGAATCGACGTGCTCGTAGCGATCGGCGGCGACGACACGCTCTCGGCCGCCCGCGAGCTGCACCGCCGTGGCACGAAGGTGATCGGCGTCCCCAAGACGATGGACAACGACGTCCGGGGAACCGACTGGACGTTCGGCTTCCATTCCGCCACCGCCGTGGCGGTGGACGCCCTCGAACGGCTGCGCGACACCGCGGGGAGCCACCACCGGGTGATCGTCCTCGAGGTGATGGGCCGGCACGCCGGGTGGGTCGCGCTCGGCACGGGGCTCGCCGGCGGAGCCGACGCGACCCTCGTCCCCGAGGAGAAGTACGACGAGGCGGCGCTGATGGACCACGTCCGCGCGGGCGTGCGCGCCCGCGGGTACGCGCTCGTGGTCGTCTCCGAGGGAATCGAGCTCGAGGACCGGAGAGGCTCGACCGCGTCGTCCGACGAGTTCGCCCACGAGCTCCTGCGGGAGCGCGGCGTCGGCGAGGCGGTCGCCCGGCGCATCCAGTCCGCCACGGGCGTCGAGACGCGGAGCGCCCAGATCGGCCACATCCAGCGGGGCGGCACCCCGGACCTGTTCGACCGGATCCTCGCCACACGACTCGGCTCGGGAGCGGTCGACCTCGCGCTCGCCGGCCGGTTCGGTCAGGTCGCGGTCCTCCGGGGGAACGCGGTCACGGGGATCCCGCTGGACGAGGCAGTCGGTCCTCCACGGACCGTCACGCCCGACTGGCTCGACCTTCTCCACACGTTCGAGCCGTAGGGGGCGCGATGGCGGTCCGTGCCCTATGGTACCGCGGCGGGTCGCTCCACCTCATCGACCAGCGGCGGCTTCCCGCCCGAACCGTGGTACTCCGCCTCCGATCGGTGCGCGCGGTCGCCGAGGCCATTCGCACGATGGCCGTTCGGGGTGCGCCGGCCATCGGGGTGGCGGCGGCGTACGGCATGGCCCTCGCCGCCCGCGAGGGCCGGTTCACGCCCGAGCGGGCCGCGACGATCCTCCGGGCGACGCGACCCACGGCGGTCGACCTCTTCGTCGGGATCGAGGCGGTGCGCCGCGCGTGGGCGAACGGCGAGGACCCGCTCGCCGCCGCCGAGGCGTACCGGGCCCGGATCGTAGACGAGTGCCATCGAATCGGGGCCGCGGGCGCACCCCTTCTGGCCCGCGCGACCCGGGTGCTCACCCACTGCAACGCGGGCGCGCTCGCGACCGTCGAGTGGGGGACCGCCCTCGCGCCGATCCGGGTCGCCCGGGACCGGGGAGCCCACCTGTTCGTCTGGGTCGACGAGACCCGTCCGGTACTCCAGGGCGCTCGCCTTACGGCCTGGGAGCTCGAGCGGGAACGGATCCCGCACGCCGTCATCGCGGACAACGCCGCCGGCTACTACCTCCACTCGGGTCAGGTCGACGCGGTGATCGTCGGCGCCGACCGGATCGCGCGGAACGGCGATTTCGCCAACAAGATCGGGACCTACGAGAAAGCGGTCGTCGCCCGCGAGAACGGGGTGCCGTTCTACGTCGCCGCCCCGTGGAGCACGTTCGACGCCGGGCGGTCCACGGGGCGTTCGATTCCCGTGGAGGAACGCGCGGAAGCGGAGGTGCTCGAGCTGGCCGGTCGCCGCCTCGCCCCGACACGGAGCCGGGCGCGCAACCCGGCGTTCGACGTCACCCCCGCGCGCTACGTCAGCGGGTTCGTCACCCCCGAGGGGGTCGTGCGCCCGTCGGCGCTGGGCCGGGCCCTCGCCCGACGGGCGAGATCGTAGTCGGTCGGGGCGGCGACGCCCCCGATCCTCACGAGGGGAGGAGAGGCTGGCCGAGAACGCGTACCGCGTTCTGGAGCGCCAAACCGAGGCTGGCGCCCACGTCGAAACCGAGCTGGTGCAGGGCGACCACCAGGCCGAGGACCATCACGACCGAGACGAACCAGGACATCGCTGCCGTCATCGTCCGAACCTCCGCGCGGTCGTCGGGATCCCGGGCTCCGATACAAATACGCTCGGCTCCACCGGCAGCGGGGCGCGCCGGACCGGGCCGGGGCGGAGCCCCGAACGCGCGCGCCCGCGCGCGATGGGGTGCGGGCAAGGCTCATAGAGGGGGACGCCTACCGCCGAGGGGTTGCCCTGGTAGTCTAGTGGTCTAGGATCTAGGTCTGTCGAGCCTGGGACTCGGGTTCGAAGGCGGCGGGGATCCTTCCCCGCCCCGAAAATCCCGACCAGGGCGCCTCTCCCCTTCTCGGGGCCGGACGACTTATCCCCTCCACGCCCTTGGCCGCGTCATGAGCGGGGCCGAACGGCCCGACAAGGGCCGCGACTTTCCGTACGTCTCCCAGATCATCGGGAAGGCGCTCCGCGACCTCACCGAAAAGCGGCTTCTCGAGCTCGTGCGCGGCGAGCCGGTGCCGCGCCACCTCGCGATCATCATGGACGGCAACCGGCGGTTCGCGGAGAAGAAGGGAATCGGCGTGAACGACGGCCACGAGCGCGGTCGCGACACGCTGGAGGAACTTCTCGACTGGTGCCTCGAGATCGGGATTCGTGTGCTCACGGTCTACGGGCTGTCGACCGAGAACCTTCAGCGTCCGCGCGAGGAGCTGGAGGGGTTGATGGCCCTGTTCGACCGGAGCCTCCGACAGATCGCGATCGACGAACGGGTCCATCGCCATCGGATCCGCGTCCGCGTGATCGGCAACCGCGCGCTCCTGCCGTCGAACGTCCAGGAGGCGATCGGCATCGCCGAGCGGGCGACGGCCGGCTACTCGGACTATCTCTACAACGTGGCGCTCGGCTACGGGGGCCGGGACGAGATCGTGGAAGCGATCCGGGCCCTGGCGAGGGAGGTGCGCGCCGGCCGGATCGAGCCGGAGTCGATCGACTCCGAGGCGGTCTCGCGCCACCTGTACACCGCCGAGCTGCCCGACCCGGACCTCGTGTTCCGCACGAGCGGCGAGGAGAGGATCTCCAACTTCCTCCTGTGGCAGTCGGCCTACAGCGAGCTCTACTTCTCGGACGTCATGTGGCCGGGGCTGACACGCCTCGAGTTCCTCCGCGCGATCCGGGCCTTTCAGATGCGCCGCCGGCGGTACGGAGAGTGACCCCGACCCGCGGGGCGGAGGTCATGGGCCGGCGGGCGCGGGGGCGAGCAGCGAGCGGTCGAGCTCCCCGAGCGAGCGTCGGCCCGCGAGGGCCAGCGAGGTGGCAAGGTCCTCCGAGAAGAGGGAAAGGTACCGAGCCACGCCGGCTTCGCCCCCCACCGCGAGCGCCCACAGGATCGGCCGGCCGAGGCCGACGGCGCGCGCGCCCAGCGCGAGGGCGATGAGCGCGTCGCTCCCCCGTCGGATCCCCCCGTCGTAGTAGACCTCGGCACGGTCGCCCACGGCGTCCACGACCTCGGGCAGCGCATCGAGGGCGGCCCGGGCGCGGTCGAGCTGGCGTCCTCCGTGGTTCGAGACCACGACCCCGGCGGCTCCGTGGTCCACGGCCCGCCGCGCGTCCTCGTGCGTGAGGACCCCCTTGACGACGATCGGGAGCCGCGTCACGGATCGGAGGCGGTCGAGGACCGCCCACGTGGCGTCCGCGGGAGGAGGGAGCCGGTACCGGCTCCCCGTCCGCGCCGGGCGCCGGGGCGGGGATCGCGCGTCCGGGCCGTTCCCGACGGGAGGAGCGGAGGCGAAGGCAAACCCGCTCCGGATCTGCCGGTCGCGCGTGCCGAGGACCGGCGTGTCGACGGTCACCACCACGGCCGTGAAGCCGCACCGCTCGGCGCGGCGGACGAGCCGTTCGGAGGCAGCGAAGTCCGGCTGAAGATAGAGCTGGAACCAGCGCGGTCCGGGCGCGGCGGCCCGAGCGATCGCTTCGAGGGGGTGGGTGGACAGGGTGCTGAAAACGGCGAGGACCCCCGCGCGGGAGGCGGCCCGAGCGGTGCCCCGCTCTCCGTCGGGGTGAACCCGGCCCTGGTAGGCCGTGGGGGCCACGAAGCAGGGGCTGCGGACGGAACTCCCCAGGACCGTCGTCCCCAGGTCGACCGACCCGACGTTGGCCAGCATCCGAGGTCGGAGCACCCACCGGCGGAAGGCGTCCCGATTCGCGCGGAGGGTCTCTTCGTCCCCCGCACCGCCCTGGATGAACCCCCATACGGCGTCGTCCACGGCCCGGGATGCCTCGGCCTCAAGGTCGCCGAGAGTCGCGACGCCGGCGGGGTTCGCCTTCCTTCGAGCGGTCGGCACGGTTCCGCCGGGGACCGCGGGGATTTGAGTCCATCGACGAAGGCGGGGGAACCCCCGACTCGGCCGGTTCCTCCGGAGCCCGCCACGGGCCGGCCCGATGCGTCTTGTGGGCCGGGGCACCCTTCGGGTTCGCGGCCACGACCGAGGCGCGCCCTCCCGCGCCGCACCCGGCGGCGGGGCGGCGGGTCCTACGACATCCCGAGTCTCCGACCTGCGTCGTCATACCGCGGACGTCGCGGCCTGGCGCGACCCTCCTCCGGCCGAGCGTCCGGAGGTGGTCGGCGCTTGCCCTTGTCCGACCAGTGCAGAGCCGGCCTAGGACGAGTGTCCCGGTGGGGCCGACTCCCCTGGCGACCCCGCGGGCTCTCCGGGTGGCACCCCCAATCTCCACATCGCGCGCGGTACAAGGAAGACGACGCCGGCGATCACCCAGAGCACTGCCGCGGCCAGATAGGTCGGACCGACCCCGTACGCCTCGATCAGCAGCGCGCCACCGATCTGGGCCGCGGGCAGGATCGCGATGCTGCCCAGGGAATCGATCCCGAAGTAGCGGCCCTGCATCTCGGTCGGCACGAGCAGCTGGGCCGCCGTCAGCCAGGCGGTCCCGGCGAACCCGCCGAGCGCGCCGAGCGCGAACAGGATGACGATCGCGAGGAGGTCGTTGGGAAAGAACGCGAGGCCGAGGGCGACCACCCCAGAGACGACCCCGTACGGGACGACCCACGCCTTCCCCGCGTACCGCGCCGCGCCGACCCGACCGACCAGGAGCGCTCCGACGGCGCTCCCGGCGACTTCGGCGGCGAGGAGGGAGGCGAAGACGAGCGCCGACCCGTGCAGGAAGACGGTCGCGTACACGACCAGGAACGTCCCGATCACGCTCGAGGAGAAGTTGAAGAACGTCGCGGAGATCGTGATCTGGAAGAACGCCCGGGCGCGCCAGAGCCACGCGAACCCCGCCCGGAGATCGGAGAAGTAGCTCGGGCGCGCACCGGCGGGACCGGCCGAGGTCGGGCCCGGGGCCAGCCGCATGCCGGTGAGCAGGGACGCGGAAATGGCAAACGTCACCGCGTTGATCGCCACGCCCGAGATCGGGCCAATCGTGACGATCAGGACGCCGGCCACGGCCGCGCCGACGAACTGGATCGTCGCGCGGCTCGACCGGACGAGGCCGTTCGCGTTCGCCACGTCCGCGGCGGGCACCAGCGAGGGGACGATCGCCTGTTCGGACGGGTTGAACAGGGAGGTGAACCCTCCGACGACCGCGTAGGCGCCGACCGGGATCCATAGGTCAAACCCACGCGATTCGAGGGCCCCCACGACAACGAACAGCGCGATGCTTCGCGTGACGTCGGACAGGATCATCAGCCGGCGGCGATCGTACCGGTCCACCAGAGGACCGCCGACCGTGCTCACCAGCATCGCGGCGAGGAGGAACGCGGTCCCGAGGAACGCCACGTCCAGCGCCGAGCGGGTGTCCACGAAGACGATCCAGACGAGACAGACGCCCGCGATCGCCTGGCCCGCGATGGAACCGATGCCGGCGGTGAACACTCGGACGTAGTTCCGGTTCCGGAACAGGCGACCGTAGGACGAGGAGGTATCGACCGTACGGCCTCGCGACGAACGGCGGGAATATCAAGCGGCCGCACGCCCGGGACACCCCGGAGGTTCGGAACGCACCCTGCGCGGCCGGCCGCTCCCGCGGATCCGGCCTCGGGCCGGTGTCAGATACATATAAATAGAACCGCTTTTCTACCAAACACGATTTCCCAGAGGGCTCTCGGAGGAAAAACGATGCTAACAGGACAGACGCCGATCTTGGTGCTGAAGGAAGGAACCCGACGTGAGAAGGGACGCGGCGCGCTGTCGAACAACATCGCCGCCGCGAAGGCGATCGCGGACTCGGTCCGCTCGACCCTCGGTCCGCGGGGCCTCGACAAGATGCTGGTCGACTCGATGGGCGACGTGGTCGTCACGAACGACGGCGTCACGATCCTCAAGGAGATGGACGTCGAGCACCCGGCCGCCAAGATGCTGGTCGA